>JAFDYC010000006.1 GCA_018267625.1 Bacteroidota bacterium | reverse complement strand
GGGGCCGGCCTAAAGGCATCTACCTGCTGCGGGTGCAGGCAGATGCGGCCCAGGCCCTGAAACGGGTGGTGCTGGAATAGGCAGGAGCAGACCGGAGCAAATACAGGCCGCCTCAACATCTGTGTGGGGCGGCCTGTTGTTTTTAGGAATAGAAGCCATGAGCCTGACACGCCACTATCGGCATTGCAAACCAAGGGGGCCTGGTTTTATCCAAGGTAAAGCCTGGCAGTGAACAAAGTCCGAGAGCTATGATTCTGAAAACGAGAGCAGGACAAGTTGCAAAAGATGCGGAGTTCTGTGCTGATGTTGGCAAAATAAATGCGCTGGTGTGCAAAAGCCCGAAAATGAATGAGGCTGCCTCTTGCGAGACAGCCTCAAAACATATCCGTTGGGCAGGATTATTGCCAGTTTGTGTTGGTGCAGTTATTGGTTGTGGAGCCAGAAACAATGGTATAATCCATGGTGATGACGCCGTTGGAAATGGTGCCGGAGCCACTGGCTGTGATAGTCGCAGTAGTGAAGCCCACAACGGTCTGTGTCGGGATGGTGATTTGGTTGCCGTTAATGGTTGCCGTGACGGTAGTAGTATTACCGGCAGCATTATTCATATTGGCGAGGTTGGAAATCACGACCTGAGTGATGTCTGAACTATTAGATGCCGTGATGTTGGCTACATAAGTAGATGTCTGGCAGGAAGCGGTGACGGTGTATTGATGTAAGAATTTGGCGCGGCTCTCGGTTTGGCATTGGGTGCCTTCGTAGCCGGTGGGGCAGCTACAGGAACCGCCGATGCAGGTACCATTGACGCAGGTCACATCCTTGCACTCGTCTTTGGTGCAGGAGCTGTAAGTGATGGCGCTGAAAGCACCGAGGGCAAGCAAGAGTGTAAATGCAACAGTCTTCATTCGCTTCATGGAAATGGAAATTTTTGGGTTTTGAAATGAGTGGGCAAAGATAGGAGGCTGTATAGTTTAGCTCAGAGCCCAAGCAGCGTTAAAAAAGTTTTACCGGCTAGATGCTCTGTTACCTTTGGCCTTCATGCACCGCCTGCTATGCCTCTTGCTGTCTCTTCTGTTTGCAGCATCTGTCCAGGCTTCCAATCCTTACTATTTCGACTACAACGCCAACTGCGCCGGGGCCTACCGCGCCTATATGGCTCTGCGCCCGGATGAAGGTGATGCACTGATCCGGAACGAGCTGCTCCAACGTCCCTACAACCTTTGCGCTACCTATATTTCAGATTATGGCGATTGCCTCTTGCTGCTGTTTAATGGCCGGGAAAAGGATTTAGAAGAACGAGCAGCTCATCAATCCGAACGTATCGAGCGCCTCAGCAAAGCCAATGATGATGAGCCATGGAAACGACTGGCATTAGCAGGTGTACAGCTTCACTGGTCACTTGTTCAGATGCGCCAGGGTAATCAATGGAAGGCGGCTGCAGGCTTTCGTCGTTCCTACTTGCTGCTTCAGGAAAATGCCCGTCTCTTCCCTTCCTTCGAGCTTGATGATGCACTCTTTGGTGCCGAAGAAGCACTGGCAGGCATCATCCCGGATGGATATAAATGGCTGGCTGATTTCCTGGGTATGAAAGGCGATTTTAACCGCGGGCTTCGTCGTCTTGCAGGTTTCCTGAACAGCCACACGCGCCCGGACGAAGCCTTCCGTGAAGAAGCCCTGCTGCTGGATGTGTACATCCGCTATCTCTATGGATCGGAAAAAAATGCTGTTTGGCAACAGGTGAGCAGCAACCAGAGATTCCCCGTGGAGGGCAACCTGATGCGTGCTTTTGTGCGCGGCAATCTGGCCATCTCATCCCGCCATGCCGATCAGGCTCTCGCTACCTTAAGGACAGCCAAAAACCTGCCGGGTAGCAACGCCTGGCCCGTGTTCGACCTGGAATTGGGCAGCGCACTCCTGCTCCGGCTCGATAAGGATTGCATCGGCTACCTGCAGCAATATGTGGCCCGTAACGAAGGCAAGCTCTTTTCTAAAGATGCCTTGCATCAAGCCGCCCTGGCTGCCTATCTCTTTGGCGAAAAGAGCCGTGCCGAAGCCTTCCGCCGACAAATCCGAACTACGGGCAACACCCTGACGGATGCCGACAAACAAGCCCAGCGTTTTGCGGAATCGGAGGGCTGGCCGGATCCGCGCCTGCTAACTGCCCGTTTGCTGATTGACGGGGGCTTTGCCTCCGAAGCCTTACGCAAGCTCAAGGCTACTACGACGGCAGCTTTTTCCTCCCTTAGCGACCGGCTGGAATATGAATTTCGGCTGGGGCGGGCACTTGAAGAAACCGGCGATGCTGCCGAAGCCGTTCAAGCTTATCAGCAGGTGATCAATAAAGGCCGAATGAGGCCGGAATATTTTGCAGCCCGCTCAGCCTTGCAGATGGCCGGCATTTATGAAAGCCGCAGACAACTCAGCGAGGCCCGGCGCTATTATCAGGTGGCCCTTTCCATGCGCAACCATGACTTTCAGGCCAGCATAGACCAGCAGGCCAAAGCCGGCCTGGCGCGTTTAGGCAACTGAGTTCCCGAAGCCCGACTACGTACTTTTTTTGTTGAAAAAAATAAGGCTGACTCCGAAGAGGCAGCCTTACATCATTCCGTAATCCCGGGGCTTAAGCCATCGCTTCTGCCAGCACGCCATTCATGTTGCGTACCGCTTCGGCGCTCTTGTTGAAGGCAGCTTGTTCTTCTTCATTCAGGTGCAGGTCAATCACCTTTTCCCAGCCATTCTTACCCACTACGACCGGCACACCCATGCAGATATCCTTCTGGCCATATTCGCCATCCAGATAGACGCAGCAAGGCAGCACTTTGCGCTCATTGCGCACGATGGCTTCCACCAATGCGGCTCCCGCAGCGCCCGGTGCATACCAGGCCGAAGTGCCCAGTAGTTTGGTGAGCGTAGCGCCGCCCACCATCGTGTCGGCAGCCACTTGCTTCAATTGCTCGGCGTTTAGGAAGTCGGAAACGGGAGCGCCATTCAGCGAAGCAAGGCGTGTGAGGGGAATCATTGTGGTGTCGCCGTGGCCGCCAATCACTGTTGCATGAAGGTCATTCTGAGAACAGTTTAGCGCCTGTTGCAGGTAGGTCTTAAAGCGGGCGCTGTCCAGCATACCGCCCATACCGATGATGCGATTCTTCGGCAGGCCGGTTGACTTGAGGGCGAGGTATGTCATCGTGTCCATAGGGTTCGAGATGACGATGATGATGGCATTCGGAGAATGTTGCAGCAGGTTTTTGGCCACTCCTTCCACAATCTTGGCATTGGTGCCAATCAGTTCTTCGCGGGTCATGCCCGGTTTGCGGGGGATTCCTGAGGTGATTACACAGACGCTGGAGCCGGCGGTCTTGCTGTAATCGTTGGTGCTGCCGATTACGCGGGTGTCAAAACCCAGCAGCGAGGAGGTTTGCATGATGTCGAGGGCTTTGCCTTCAGCGAAGCCTTCGCGGATGTCGAGGAGCACCAGCTCTTCGGCCAATTCCTTCCGGGCGATGTTGTCTGCACAGGTGGCACCGACTGCTCCGGCACCTACTACGGTAATTTTCATGAGTGAGCTAAAAATTTTTTAGAATGCGCGCAAAGTTAACCGAAAGGGATGCAGCGTACGGAAACCGACGGGTGCTTCGCAGCTTTCAGGCTTCGATGTGTTTTTATAACCCGCCATTGAACCCGGATACAGCACGAGTTGCAGCCTGTCCGGAACTTGTATTTAGGATCGCAGCCTGCGGCTGGATTTGCGCTGGCCGTATTGACCCTCGATTATTGTTTTTTTAAAACTGCAGGTTTCCTTAAGGTGCTTTGCTCCTTTGAAAAACATTTTGCCAACGATTTTCTTAATAATGACTGCCTGATGCTTTGTATGTCTTGGAACGCCTCGGGAAACACCCTTTTCCAGCATTTAAAAGCGAACAATCATGTGCTGATAAGAGCCTCTGTTGAAGCAGCTTCTTGCTTTCTGGATTCGACTTATTGCCATTGAGTTCAGAGTGGCTATACGCTACACCTGGTTGATGATGATGCACGGAGCCCCTTGTATTCTTCGAGGGCTGAAGGCAATTTTCGTTACGCCATGCTGTGAAACACCCGCTGCACATCGTCATCCTCTTCCAGTTTGGCAATCAGCTTCTCCACGTCTTCTACCTGGGTGTCGCTCAAGGTCAGCGTATTTTCTGGAATCCATTCAACTTCTGAGGAAACGACTTCTAGCCCACGTTCTTCAAGTGCCTTTTGCATATTGCCGAATTCGGTGAAGCTGCAATGCACGATCACATTGCCCTCGCTGTCTTCGCCCAGTTCTTCCAGACCAAAGTCTATCAGTTCCAGTTCCAGGTCATCCTGATTAACGCCTTCAGGTTTGATTTTAAACACGCCGAGGTGCTTGAAGAGAAACGCAACCGAGCCACTATTGCCCAGGCTGCCACCGCCCTTATTGAAGATGCTGCGCACATTAGCGACCGTGCGGGTGGTATTGTCGGTTGCCGTCACCACCATGAGTGCTACGCCATGCGGCGCATAGCCTTCATACAGCACTTCGTCATAGTTGCTGGTGTCCTTGCCAAGGGCATTCTTGATAGCGGCCTCCACACGGTCTTTCGGCATATTCACCCCTTTCGCGTTTTGCATCACCCGGCGAAGCATCGGGTTGTTGTCCGGGTCGGGGCCCGCTTTCTTCACGGCGATGGCTATTTCACGGCCAATGCGCGTGAATTGCTTCGCCATACGGTCGTAGCGGGCAAACATGCTGGCTTTCCGGACTTCAAAAATGCGACCCATAGTATCTCTTGAGCTTTAGAAAAAGTGGCGCGAAAATAAGGCAGTGTGTGGGGACAGCCTTCATTCAGGCTATCGGGGTACATAAACCAGGAATTTTTCCAGAAAACTCGGTTCTTCGAAGAGTGAAGAAACCGGCAATACGCGCGGCTTTACACCGCTTTCGGCAAATTCCTGAGCGAGGTCGCCCCCTTTCAGGCAGATGAGGCCATTGCCGTATTCTTCGCTCTTTCTGCCTACGCGCAGCAAGGGCTTTGCCCAGCCCCAGAGGCTACCTAATGGCGCTACCGCACGGGACACGGCAAAGTCGAAACTGCCTTTGCTGAGCGATTCGGCACGGGCATGAATAGCCTCTACATTCTTTAGCCCAATTGCCTGCGCCACTTCCGAAACGACTTTTATTTTCTTACCGATGCTGTCTGCAAGGGTGAATTGCACTTCGGGAAAAAATATTGCTAAGGGGATGCCGGGGAAACCACCACCCGTACCGATGTCAATCACTTCCGCACCATCACGAAAGTTGCAAACGGCAGCGATGGCCAGTGAGTGCAGTACATGCCGTTCATAGAGGCTGTCCAGATCTTTACGGGAAATCACATTGATGCGGGCATTCCACTCCCGGTAGAGGGGCATCAAGGCCTTGAGTTGCATTTCCTGGGTGCTGCTCAGCTCCGAAAAATATTTGAGAATCAGGTCCAGCCTTGCTTCGTCTTCCATAGCATGTAAGGGGCAAGTACGGCATTGTACAGCAGCCAGCCAAGAGCAAACAGCAGCCAACTGAGCATGGAGCTTCGGGCCTGCATCTTCCGTGATAGGGTAAATTGAACGCAACAGAGCAGCAGCATGGGCAGTATCAGGAAGAGCCAAATCACCCCGGCCATCCGGAAGCCAATGGCCAGCAGCAGCAAGAGCCACCAGCAGCCTTGCGACAAGGCATACAGCCCCGGTAGGATGCGGCTGCGCCCAGTGTAGAATTTAGCAGTGGAAACATGCCTCCGCTTTTGAGCAAGGTAGTCGTGGAGCGTCTTTTTTGATTCTGAAAAACAAAAAGCTTCCGGCTGGTCTGCCAGGGCCATGTTGCGGGAGGTGGCTACCGTCTGCACCAATAGGTCATCATCACCAGAAGGCAGCAACTTCCAGGCTGGATGATTCCGGGCTTTCAGAAAAGCAGTTTTTGTGGTGGCCAGGTTGCGGCCTACGGCCATATAAGGAAATCCCACTCGAGCGAAGGCGCTATACTGGAAGAACGTATTTAGAGTCTCGTGGCGGATGAACGCATTCAGCAAGCCTTTTTCTTCAAAAAATCCTCCATATCCGGCGACGATTTCTTTGCCTTCAGCCAGGGGTGCAGCCATCGTTTGCAGCCATTTTTTGCCCGCCGGGCGGCAGTCGGCATCGGTGCAAACCAGCTGTTCGTGGTGGGCGGCGGCAATGGCTTTCGACAGGGCAAATTTCTTGCCTGGAAATACGCGGACTTCATCGGGGGCTACGGTGACTACCTGCAGATGGGCATATTCCTGCGCCATCGTAGCCAGGAGCTGAGTACTCGCATCGCTGGAGGCATCATTGACCACCACAACCTCAAAGGCTGGCCTGCCATCCGCTGCGACATAATCCTGAGTTAAGATTTCAGGTAGGAAACGCCTAAGGTTTTCTTCTTCGTTGTGGGCACAGATCAATACGCTGATTGGTATTTGCTGGTGCAGGCCTTGTTGCTGGCGGTGCCGCGGCCAGGCCATAAAAAGAAACAACAACGCGAAAAAAAACAGGCTTGCGGTCACCAGCAGGGAACAGCACCAGAGGCCGACTTCTATCATGTGGCCAAAGTAGCCCAATCCGGTTTTTCTTTGCAGCCGTCAGCAGCAGGACGTACAGCCTGCAACCTTTCCCGAACATGGATTTTACCCTCGAAAAGAAAGACCCGCACAGCTCGGCTCGTGCTGGCCGTATCCTAACTGCTCATGGGCCCATCGAGACACCCATCTTCATGCCGGTAGGAACTGTAGGCAGCGTGAAGGCGGTCACGCAACAAGCGTTGAAAACCCAGGTGCAGGCGCAGATAATTCTGGGCAATACCTACCACCTATACCTGCGCCCGGGTACCGGTGTGCTGGAAGCGGCGGGCGGACTGCATCGTTTCAATGGCTGGGAAGGTCCCATCCTGACTGATAGTGGAGGCTATCAGGTTTTTTCGCTGGCCGCTAACCGAAAGCTGAGCGAAGAAGGTGCCTTGTTTCAATCGCATATTGACGGCTCCCGGCATCTCTTCAGCCCCGAGCGTGTTGTGGATATTCAACGCAGTATTGGCGCCGACATCATCATGGCCTTTGACGAATGCCCACCTTATCCCTGCGAGTATTCCTATGCTCAAAAGAGCTTAGAACTGACGCATCGCTGGTTGGCACGCTGCATGAAACGAATGCAGGAATCAGAGCCGAAATATGGCTATGAACAAAGCCTGTTTCCCATTGTGCAGGGAAGCACCTTTCCCGATTTGCGTCTGCGCTCCTGCGCAGAGGTTGCAGCTATGGGAGCTGATGGCAATGCCATTGGCGGGCTGAGTGTCGGCGAGCCGGAAGAACAGATGTATGAACTGGCAGCCCTGTGTTGCGCCAACCTTCCCCAAGACCGGCCCCGATACCTGATGGGAGTAGGCACGCCCTGGAATATCCTGGAAAACATTTCGCTGGGCGTGGACATGTTTGACTGTGTGATGCCGACGCGGAACGGACGAAACGGAATGCTATTCACCAGCCAGGGGGTCATCAATATCAAAAACAAAAAATGGGCTACCGACTTTTCTGCCCTTGATGAAGGCATCACCTGCCCGAGTTCGAACCAATACAGCAAAGCCTACCTGCGGCATCTCTTTGTGGCCGGGGAATATCTGGCCTTAATCATTGCCTCTATCCATAACCTTGCCTTTTATCTGCATTTAGTAAAGGAAGCCCGGCAGCATATCCTACTAGGTGATTTTGCCACCTGGAAAGCCGCATACCTGCCGGTGATAAAACAAAGGCTCTAATGAGCAGGCAAAGCCTAAGGCACTGAATTTTGCAGCCACTACACAGAAAAAATCCCAAGCCGGAATAGCTGAATCTCCCTTGAAAATCCTCGACTGGTACATCGTCCGTAAGTTCCTCGGCACCTTCTTTTTCGCTATCCTCATCCTGGCAGTCATTGCCTGCGTGATTGACTTGAGCGAAAAGCTCAATGATTTCAGCTCAAACCATGCGCCCTTGCTGGCCATCCTGAATTACTACAAGAATTTCGTCCCGCATATCTCCGCGCTGCTCTATCCCCTGTTCATCTTCATCGCCACTATTTTCTTCACCTCCAAGCTGGCTTATAAGAGTGAGATCGTCGCCATGCTGGCCACAGGGATGCCCTTCAACCGTTTCCTCAGGCCCTATGTGATCGGTGCCGCCTTCCTGGGCTCGCTGGCCCTGCTCGTCAACCATTGGGTCGTGCCCATGGCCAACAAATCAAGGCTTGCTTTCGAAGACAAGTATGTGCATGAAAAAGTGACCAATTCCGACCGGAATGTGCATATGCAAATCGCTCCCGGACTACTCGTTTATGTGGAGAATTATGACTACGCCAACAACATGGGCTATCACTTCACAGCCGAAAAAGTAGAAGGCAACCGGCTACGCGAAAAGCTCATGGCCGACCATGTGTCCTACGATAGCACCACCAAAATGTGGCACCTCTATCAGGTCATCATCCGTAAGAATGATTCGCTAAAAGAAAGCCTGGAAAACGCAGGCGACATGCTGGCGAACTACCCTTTTACACCCAAAGACCTCCGCGAAAATTCGGATGTCAAAGAAGCCCTCACCACGCCCCAGCTCAACCATTACATCGCAGTGCAGCGCATGCACGGCAACGATAACCTGAATATTTATTACGTCGAGAAATACCGGCGCACCGCACAACCTTTCGCCGGCTTTCTCCTGAGTCTGATAGGTGCCTGCATTGCCAGCCGGCGCATCCGGGGCGGCAGCGGCTTTCACTTAGCACTCGGCATTGCCATCAGTGCCGTGTACATGCTCATCCTCCAGTTCTCGACCACCTTTTCTACCAAGGCCGGGCTCAACCCCTTCATCGCCGTTTGGATTCCCAATCTCGCAGCCGGCATCGTCGCCTATTTTGTCTATCGCCGCCAGGCTTCCGGCCGTTGAGTGATTTTGATTTTTTTTTTGGGGCCGGCTTCAGGATTGCTATTGAGCTTTCGTTGCGACGCTCCGTTCATCGTTCGCCTCTCTATGGAGCTTTTCCTTTAGCATGTAAGGCTCGGTAACAGGCAAAGCCTAAGGCTGCGCTGCAAGGATGAATTTGCCGGCAACGGCGGAAATAAAAAACCCGCAGGCAAGCTGCCTGCGGGTTCGTATTTACAATCTTCCGGACTTCTCTTAATAGTCCATGCCCATGCCGCCGGGCATACCGCCGGGAGCGTGGCTGTGGGGTGCTTCCTTAGCAGGCTTGTCCGCAATGACGGCCTCCGTGGTGAGGATCATACTCGCGATAGAAGCTGCATTTTCGAGAGCTACGCGGCCCACCTTAGTCGGGTCAATGACACCGGCGCTGATGAGGTTTTCGTATTGCTCGGTGCGGGCATTGAAGCCGAAATCCGCCTTGCCATCACGCACTTTGTTGACGATTACAGAACCTTCGAGGCCTGCGTTTTCAACGATAGTACGGAGGGGGCTTTCCAGGGCGCGGCGCACAATCTGAACGCCGGTAGCCTCATCATTGCCTTCTGTCTGGATGTTGTTCAGGCTGTCAATAGCGCGGATATAAGCGACACCGCCGCCGGCAACAATACCTTCTTCCACAGCAGCGCGGGTAGCATGCAGTGCATCGTCCACGCGGTCTTTCTTTTCCTTCATCTCTACTTCAGTAGCAGCACCTACATAGAGCACGGCAACGCCGCCACTCAGCTTAGCCAGGCGCTCCTGGAGCTTCTCGCGGTCATAGTCGGATGTGGTGGTTTCGATTTGAGCCTTGATTTGGTTCACACGGGCCGTGATGGCTTCCTTCTCACCCTTGCCACCCACGATAGTAGTGTTGTCCTTGTCAATGGTGATGCTTTCTGCCTGGCCGAGGTATTGGATGGTGGCATTCTCCAGCTTGTAGCCTTGCTCTTCGCTGATGACGATGCCGCCGGTGAGGGTAGCGAGGTCTTGCAGCATTTCCTTGCGACGGTCGCCGAAGCCCGGAGCCTTAACGGCAGCGATTTTCAGGGAGCCGCGGAGCTTGTTCACCACCAGGGTTGCAAGGGCTTCGCCATCCACGTCTTCTGCAATAATGAGCAGCGGGCGGCCACTCTGTACCGAGCTTTCGAGCAGGGGCAGGATATCCTTCAAGCTAGAAATCTTCTTGTCGTAGATGAGGATGTAGGGATTGTCCAGTTCCGTCTGCATCTTCTCCGTGTTCGTTACGAAATAGGGAGAGAGGTAGCCACGGTCGAACTGCATGCCTTCTACCACTTCAACAGTGGTATCCGTGCTCTTGGCTTCTTCCACGGTGATGACCCCTTCGTTGCCCACCTTGCTCATGGCTTCAGCAATCAGCTTGCCGATGGTAGAGTCATTATTGGCAGAGATAGAAGCGACCTGCTCCACTTTGCTGTTGTCGGAACCTACAGTTTGAGACTGGCTCTTCAGGTTCGCCACAACGCTGGCTACGGCCTTGTCAATACCGCGCTTCAGGTCCATGGGGTTGGCACCGGCGGCTACGTTCTTGAGGCCTTCGCGGATGATGCTTTGAGCCAGAACGGTAGCAGTGGTAGTGCCATCGCCGGCTACGTCAGCAGTCTTGGAAGCTACTTCCTTCACCATCTGGGCGCCCATGTTTTCGATGGCGTCTTCCAGTTCAATTTCTTTGGCTACGGTCACACCGTCCTTAGTTACAGAAGGGGCGCCGAATTTCTTTTCGATAACCACATTGCGGCCTTTGGGGCCGAGGGTCACCTTCACTGCGTCCGCGAGTGAGTCCACGCCACGCAGCATCTTGGTGCGGGCATCGGTATTAAAATGAAGTTGCTTTGCCATGTTTGTTTTTTGAATTTTTCAATGAGCCGGTTCGAAGACCAGTGCATTGCTTAGATGAGGTTGGTTCAGAAAATTTTTGAGAAGCTTTTTCGCTAATGGTTTTTTAGACAATAGCGAGGATATCAGACTCGCGCATGATGAGGAAGTCTTCGCCTTCGAGGTTTACTTCCGTACCGGCATACTTACCATAAAGCACAGTGTCGCCTGCTTTCACAGAAGTAGGCTCGTCTTTCTTGCCGGGGCCGGCAGCGATTACAGTGCCACGCTGGGGTTTTTCCTTGGCGGTGTCCGGGATGATGATTCCGCCTTTTGTGGTTTCTTCAGCGGCTGCGGGCTTCACGATAACGCGGTCGTGCAGCGGGGTGATTTTTGCCATGTTCAGGGTGTTTATGATTTGAGAAATTGGTTTCGGCTCGCTGTGTGCGACAATTGTGCCAGCGGAATTTGACAGACATTTTTTCAGCGAATGCTGACGAGTGCTGTCAGAGGCTGGCGCATACAGTCATTTTTTCAGCGGCGCGAAGGTAGGCTGGCAGCAGCGGCTCCTTTGCCTGTATGAAGATTTTTAACGGAATGAAGCCCCCGCTCCTTCTTCGGGCCCGGCATGGCCTGCACCCGCTTCCGTTTTTTTCAACGCATCTTCGCAGCCTCAATTAAAAAACCATTCTCATGTCTATCCAGCTTGGACAAGCCGCCCCTGATTTCAGCCTTTTCGACACCGAAAAGCAAGCCGTAAAACTTTCGGAACTAAAGGGCAAAAATGTTGTGCTCCTGTTTTTCCCCGCAGCTTTCACTTCGGTGTGCACCCGCGAACTCTGTGGCATCCGCGATGGCCTGGCCCGCTACAGTGCGCTGAATGCAGAGGTCCTGGGCATTTCAGTGGACCTGCCTTTCGCGCAGAAAGCCTTTAAGACGCAGGAAAATCTGAATTTCTCCCTGCTTTCGGACTTCAACAAGGAAGTGTCCCAGGCCTACGGAGCTTATTACGATTCCTGGATCCTGAACCTTCGGGGCGTCGCTAAGCGTTCTGCTTTCGTGGTGGACAAAGAAGGCATTGTTCGCTATGCAGAGGTGTTGGAAGATGCCGGCCAGGAGCCGAACTATGCAGCCATCGAAGCTACTCTCGCTACGTTGTAAGCACACGGAGCACACATCTTCAGAGGCTATCCTGAAAGGGGATGGCCTCTGTTTTTTTAGGGCGAGAAGGACAGGTGCCTCTTCAGGCCTTTTCGATGTCCGATCTTGCTGCGGAGCAATTTTTTTTGCCTTCAGGAGGGAACCCTCCTGCATCCGGTTACAAATGCTGGCAGCTTCAAAAACGCACATGCGAATAGAGTATCGGCACTTTCAGGTCATCCCCTATTTTATATGAAATACAGATTAGGTTGGTTATTTTTCGTGAATAATATGTGCCCTTCAATAAGCCATAGCCTCACCTAAAATGAATTTTCTATGCCCGACATTCTCCAAACTGAATTTGAGCAACTGAAAAAGAAATACCGGCGGGTCATCTGGATTGTGCTCCTGCTGCTGCTGGCCTTGCTGGGCTTGTATTTCTTTCAGCGTGGGCGCTCCACCCAAGGGCATACCCCGGAAGAAGTGGCGGCCATGCTTCATGCCTTAGACAGCGTGAGCAACCAGGCAAAAACCTTTGAAAATGCCAACGGGAAATTAGTGACCGACAATGTGGCTCTGGTAGCGAAAAACGAGGGTTTGCTGCACGATATGAGCCAGACAGTCTTCAACCTAAAAACGGACCAGGAGCGATTGGTCAAAGAGGTACGCTACCTCACGCTCATCAAGCAGCAGGTGCGTTACGATTCTGTCTTCCTGCGCTACGACACCAGCCAGCCGGTACCGCTCATTGCCGAAGGCCGTTCCGACAGCATTGCCGTTCCGGTTTCCTTTCACCGTGTGGACACTTCGGCTGGGGTGTTTGGCCGCGTGACCAGGAGCGGCGTCTTTTTAGACAGTGTATGGGTGAACAACAATATCTGGCTGCGGCATGGGGTGCGTAAACGGGGCTTCCTGAACCTGGGGAGCGAAGATTTTGTGCAGGCAATGAATACGAATCCTATGGTGCGAACTACCGGCCTCGGTACGGTGACCTATCGCCAGCGGCCCACAGCCTGGAACCGTTGGATTAAGCCTACGCTGACAGCAGGTGTGGCAGCAGGACTGACTTACTGGATCGTGAAATAGGGCTGGCCTTTGCTGCCTGCTCAGGCTTCCTCCATTTCTTTCACTACTGCTGTATAAAGCTTTTGATAGGCCCCGCCAGCTTCTAGCAATTGGCTGTGTGTGCCGCGCTCAATCACCAGGCCTTTGTCCAATACGATGATTTCATTTGCCTTTCGGATGGTCGAAAGGCGGTGTGCAATCACGATAGAGGTTCGGCCTTTAATGAGCGTGTCAATAGCGCGCTGGATGAGTTGCTCGCTCTCGCTGTCCACCGAAGAAGTGGCCTCGTCCAGAATCAGAATAGCGGGATTATAGAGCAGTGCCCGGGCAAAAGAAATAATCTGTCGCTGCCCCTGAGAGAGGGTTCCGCCCCGCTCCATCACATTGTACTGATAGCCGCCGGGCAGCCGAAGGATAAACTCGTGGAGGCCCAGCGCCCGGCAAACTGCTTCAACCCTTTCTAAGGAGATGTCGGCATCTCGGAGGGTGATGTTTTCATACACCGTTCCGGAAAAAAGAAACACGTCCTGTAGCACGATGCCGATATGGCGGCGCAGGCTATGCAGCTCATATTCCCGCAAGTCTTTGCCATCAATGAGGATGCTGCCGCCATCAATTTCATACAAGCGGTTCAGGATGGAAATAATACTCGTCTTACCGGCGCCGGTATGCCCGACAATCGCCATCGTTTTCCCTGCGGGAATATGAAACGACACACCGCGAAGCACCTGTACGCCGGGCTTGTAGGAAAATTTGACCGACTCAAAAGCCACTTCACCACGCAAATGCAGCGCTGCCTGAGTGCCGTTATTGATGAGGTGCTCTTCACTGTCTAAGACTGTGAAAATCCGTTCGCCGGCAACCATGCCCATTTGCAAGGTGTTGAACTTATCAGCCAGCATCCGTAAGGGGCGAAAGAGTAGGTTGAGGTAGAGGATAAACGAGATGATGATGCCAGGAGTCACTTCGTAATGAAGCATCTGGCGGGCACCCCACCAAACCAGCAGGCCGGTACTTAGTGCCAAGATGATTTCTACAATCGGGAAGAATACGGAATAGGCAAAAATGGCTTTGATGTTTGCGTTGCGGTGTTCTTTGTTGATGGCCTGAAATGCCTTCATCTCCCGATTTTCAGCAGCAAAAGCCTGCACCACATACATGCCTACAATATGCTCCTGAACAAAGGCATTCAGCGCTGCTACGGCATTGCGTACACGATGAAACGATTTGTTGACGCTTTCCTTGAACCAGTACGTGGCAATTAGCAGAATGGGAAACGGAATGAGGCAGACCAGGGTGAGCTTCCAGTCGGTCCAGAGCATCACCGTCATGACGGCGACGATGGTGAGCAGGTCGGCGATAATGGAAATGATACCTTGAGAGAAGACATCATTGATGGTTTCGATGTCATTGATGGTGCGGGTAGTCAGTGTGCCGATGGGCGTCTTGTCGAAGTAGGCCACATCCTGAAAAAGGATTTTCTGGAACACATTTTTGCGCAAGTCATTCACTACTGTTTGCCCCAGCCAGTTGATCCGATACAGGAACCAAAAGCGCAGCACACTTTCCAGAAGAAGCACTCCGAGTTGCACGACGCAAATCCAAATCAATCCCTGAAGCCAGGCATTAGCGATGTATTTATCAACGCTGAGCTGGATCAGCCAGGGCCTCAGGGGCGTGATGCCAGCCAGCACGATGGCCATGAAGATGGCAAAGACAAACGTGCGCCGGTAGGGCTGCGCATAGGAGAAAAGGCGCAGCAGGATGCTAAGAGAAAATTTGGGCTTAGGCTGGGACAAGGGCTATCTGTTCTGAAAAAAATGGGTTCTAACAATCAAAATTGGCTAAAAGCCGGGAGTCCTGACAATAGGGAAAGGTTGCCTGTTCAGGAGCCTTTCTCGCTCATCAGGTAGGCCTTGATAAACCCGTCCAGTTCGCCGTCCATCACCGGGCCTACATTCCCTACTTCATAGTCGGTGCGGTGGTCTTTAATCATCTTGTAGGGATGGAACACATAGCTCCGAATCTGCGAGCCCCATTCAATCTTTTTCTTGGAAGAATTGGCTGCGTCCCTGATGGCGTTACGCTTCTGAAGTTCTATCTCGTAGAGTTTGCTCTTCAGCATTTGCATGGCCCGCTCGCGGTTGCCGAGCTGGCTGCGGTCTTGCTGGCACACCACTACGATGCCTGTCGGGATGTGCGTGAGTTGCACTTTGGTTTCCACCTTGTTCACATTCTGGCCGCCTGCGCCGCCGCTGCGTGAGGTCTCCATCTTCACGTCGGCGGGATTGATTTCTATCTCAATTGTGTCATCAATCATGGGATAAACATAGACCGACGCAAAGGATGTATGCCGTCGCGCGTTGGAGTCAAAGGGCGAGATGCGGACGAGGCGGTGCACGCCGCTCTCGGCCTTGAGCAGGCCGTAGGCAAAGGGGCCTTCAAACTCCAGCGTCGCCTGTTTGATGCCCGCGCCATCGCCTTCCTGCACATCAATTTCCGAGACTTTCCAGCCCTGCTTCTCGCCGTACATACGGTACATGCGCAGGAGCATGTCGGCCCAGTCCTGGCTCTCAGTGCCGCCCGCGCCGGAGTTGATTTGGAGCACTGCCGGAAGCTCGTCTTCCGGCTCATTGAGCGTACTCTTAAACTCCAGCTCTTCTATTTCCTGATTTGCGTTTTCATGGGCCGACTTCACTTCTTCTTCGCTGGCCTCGCCTTCTTTCCAGAAGTCGAAAAGCACGGCGAAATCTTCCACCGCGCCTTCCACTTTTTCATACAAATCCGTCCAGTATTTGTTCACTCGGATTTCCTTCATGATGGCTGTGGCGCGGTCGTTATCGTCCCAGAAGCCGGGCGAGAGGCTTAACTGCCGGTCTTCTTCGCTCTTGGCCAATCGTTCATCCACCCGCACGAAGCGGTGCAGGTGCGCCACGCGTTCCCGCATCTCTTTTAGCTGTTCTGCTGTCATAATAAAAAAACGTGGCTGGTGCGTGCACCAACCACTGTGGCAAAGGTACAAGGGTCGGCTACCGACCTGGAGGCATTTAGCCGGAAGTGATTCCCGGCACGGCGACCGAACGAAACGAGGGAGCGCGAATTAATAAATCACCAGCTTCCCTCTTTGCTTGCCCGCTCCACAATCTACTTCATAGAAATAGACGCCCGCAGCTTTGCCGCCCAAGTCAATAACCGTTTGGGTCTTATTGGGTTCATTGACATACACCACCTTGCCGGCTATGTCTGTAAGTTTTAGGTACTTTATTGCGAACGGCGTTGAAAATGTTACGATACCGGATGAAGGGTTGGGATAAACGGACACTTCTGCCTGTAGGTTGGTTCCGTTAACCCCGGTGGGAAGTGGCGTTTGATTCAGCTTTAAGATGAAGCCGGAAAAAGAACCACTAGTTGAAAGCAGAAATGTGCCCGGCCCCGGATCGAAATCTTTAACCCCGGAAAAATCACCACATACATAAACACTGTCTTTATTATCCAGCCCAATCCATCTGGGATTATCTGCCTGAAAGCCTGCGCCCCATACAAAGTTACCGGCGCTATCCAGCTTTTGCACGGCTGCGCCTGAGGCTACGTTGTACACACCCGTGTCGGGATCCAGGTCGCAGGAACCGTTTACTACCATCGCAGTATAAACATTCCCGGCGTTATCACTTGTAACATCTACTCCAGAGTAGCTTCCCGACGAAGCGCCCCCCATTTTCACCCAGGCAAAATCACCATTATTTTTCAGCTTAAGGGTAAACAAGCTCCTGGTAGAAGCGGCAGTGAGATTATGCACGCCGGGGCCGGGATCAAAATCTACTGTACCGCCAAAGCCACCCGTAACGAGCACATTACCGAAACGATCAACCTCCCCACCCCATGCCAGATTGTCCCAACCACTACCAAAGCTATGCGCCCAGACAAAATTGCCCGAAGAATCATATTTGGCAACGAAGATATCATTAGGACTAATAAAAGGTGGAGTTGCTGGTGTAGCGGTCAGGGTATAAACGCCGGGGCCGGGATCAAAGTCGGCTGAGCCCAAAAAAATGCCCGATACGAACACATTGGAAGAACTATCAACATCTATATCATCTGGATTTTTTACATTATCGCCTGTTATCAGCTTTGCCCATATAAAATTGCCGTTGCTGTCCAGCTTTTCCAACAAAAGATCGCCGAGGCCAGGAGTAATGTTATATACGCCAGGGCCGGGATCTACATCAAGAGTTGTCATGCCATTACCACTTGCCGTCGCTGCGAAATAGAGAAACCCATCCTTGGCCATCCTTGCTGCGCCTATTCCTATGGTTACAGCGGTAGATTGGGCGCCGATGTCTTTCACCCAAATAAAATTGCCGGCTATGTCTATTTTTAAGATAAAAGCATGAATCGTCCCAAAAGCATTGAGTCTATACTCAGACGGGCCAGGATCAAAATCAAAGCTGTCTCTAAAAGCGCCGGATACATACACATTACCAGCCTCATCTACATCTATCGCGCGTGGATAGCACCCAGCACCGCCGCTGGAAATACCTTTCACCTGTTTTACCCAAATTGGGTTGCCCGCAGGGTCTTCCTTCATGATAAACATGTCCAGATCGCTGACTGCGGTAAGACTTAGGCCTGCAAAGTTTGTATTACCGCCAAACCCACCTACGGTATAAAGATTCCCTGCGGTATCGGTAGTGCCGGCTATAACTCCTGTTCCATAAGGAGCACCAATTCCATTTATTACTTGTGCCCAGGCAAAGGATTGGGCTGTTGCAGGCGATGACAGCAACAAGGAGATGATTGCACCGACTATAAGGCGGTTGAATAAAGTGGCTATAGGAAATTCATTTTTGAAAAAATAAATTTACGCTGCAAATAAGTATGTTTGGCTATAAAACTTTGCTTATGTATTTCAAAACTATTGCCCAAATGACAGCGCAAAATCCTGTCCCGCTCAACACGGAGTTTATTGTTGGCGGTTATGGTGCGCATGGCGATGGCGGCGGCGGAACATTTATCTGGATGGATACTGGAGCCCTAATTCCCAATCCCGATGGTGGCATAACGTTTAACGCTGATGACCATTCTAACCTTGGCTACTTCCAGCGTATTTTCTCCGGGCCTGTCAATGTGCGCTGGTTTGGGGCAAAATGAGATGGTTTGCACGATGATACTACTGCCGTACATGCGGCGCGAGATTCGGTTGCATTTGCAAACAATGGCACGCTTTACTTTCCGGTAGGGAGGTATATGGGAAAATTTAAGTTCGAGTTCGAAGGCTTATTAGACTATAACGAAATAAATATTACGGGCGATGGCCATGGCTCGGTGCTATGTTGTAATGGAACGCAAGATGGGCCACTACAGCCCTTTTATGAGGCAGTAGTTGTGTTGGGGTACCGAATGGTTACATGGAAGTATGCAAGGGTTTCGAATCTAACAATAGACGGTCAATTTCAAAATGTATTGCGTGCTTGTCCGGGTATCGAGTTTGGGAATCCCGATAATGGGCAAAATACTGAGGCTGGCAGGTGGATTTTCGAACGAGTGTACATAACAAATTGCTATATTGGTGTATTCAAACCTTTTGGCAATATCGGCAATCATTTTATTGATTGTACCTGGGATTCAAATACAATAGGTGTTAAGGCTATCGGCGTCGCAAACCAAATGCATGCAGGCTGCGACAGATATAGCGGCGGGCATTTTTCAGGTTGTGAGATAGCCGGTTTGTTGTATGAAGGTGGTGACGCTAGTGCGCCTCAAGTGATTATTGATGGGACTATTTTTGAAAATAACCCTGATGCCTGGGCTATTTCAATTAGCTCTACGGGGAAAGGCCGCATGTTCAAAAATGCTGTTTGCTTGAGGAATGTTTGGTTTGAATGTAATGGCCATGATGATATTGGCGGAGATTTGTATTTTGAAGGGGTACGATCGGTACGAATAGATGATAGTGGTATAGATGGAAGGATTCACATCCTTGGATCTTCGGTTAATTTATATAATTGTCTGGTTACCAGGAATGCAGGAAATACGCCTGATTATCTGTATGTTGATGAGAAGTCATCGCTTGTAGCGTATGAGCATAGATACTATTCCTACCCCACGAGCAAAGTCTATGTACATTCTATTTCTTATGATGGGTCTCAGGATATCCAGCCGGAGAATTGGCAGCCCACTTCGGTATGGGGGCCGTTGAGATGTTGTACCGTATTGGTGCTAAACCAGATAGTGTCACAGCAATTTGACTTTTTCATTGAGCCATTTGGTTACCTACCCGGCCCCGGCACTCAGAATACTACTATTAACACAATGCGTGTGTTAGGTAAAGCTTCTGGAATGCTTACATTATCTGCAGGAGATCATATAAAAAGTCGCAACATTATAGGGGTTGTGAACCCGAGTCCAAACCCTAAATACCTGGTATGGTCTATTCATACTTATTTATTAAGTGAAGTGCCTGCAGGGCATGATGTGGATGAGATATACGGAGAAATTACGACTGGAAGTGTAAGTTTAGGGCGCATTTACTTTAAGTATAACCAATGGGTTTGCTCTTATGGGATGAAGCTCGTGGATGTAACCAATGGATTGAATATCGAACTACATTTTTATTCGGGTACGCTACCTTGGATTCCTGGTTATGATGCCACGATTCTTATAACAGATTATCAAATTGTAGCCTTCGAAGAGTTGCATAGTGCAAACTCTTATGTAAACAGTCGTGCATTTGCTGATGGGCTCGTTTAATACAATCACTCTCGATTGACCTTCCTCATCGTTCACCTTCCATACTTCCAATATATATCTCTGGAAATGCTCCTGTGAAAAGGGTAGAAATGTGGTTGGTAAAGACAGCCAATTACGGCAGTAAGAGCACCCGACGGCATTTAACGCAGCGGAAATCGGACCTTGATTCGAAATCCTCAGATTATAGTAGCCGGGTGATTTGTGGGGCCGCTACGGCTTACCCCAAAACCTCCACAATTTTTTCACGATTCCGCAGCCTCTGGCAATGCCTGTTCTCCTTACTTTGCTGAGATGATAACCACGCCAGACCGCCCAGCCGCCTTGTTCGCCAAAGACGAACGAGCTGCCTTCGATGCCATGGTGCATGCCCAGTTTATAGCCTTTGCACCGTATGTGTTTCAGGCGTCTGTCTTGCTTCGCGACAAGGGAATCCTTGCTGAAATCGAGCAATGCAACCGACACAAGGCTCCGGCTACCCTGGCGTGTATTGTGACGGCAACAGGTATGAGCCAATATGCTGTGCGTGTTTTGCTGGAGGCCGGTCTCGGTATCGGACTGCTTTTTAGGATAGACGAAGATTATTTCCTCACCAAGGCAGGCCATTTCTTCCTGAACGATGGCATGACGCGGGTGAACACCAACTTCATGCGCGACATCTGCTACGACGGTGCGCAGGACCTCGCTGCCTCGCTGGATGAAGGCCGCCCTGTGGGGCTGCGCCACCTAAATCCCGAGTGGAAAACGATTTATCCCTACATCTCTAAGCTGGAGCCTGCCGCGAAGAATAGCTGGTTTGAGTTCGATCATTATTACTCCGACAATGCCTTCCCGGAAGTGCTGCCCATTGTGTTTGCCAACAAGCCACATAACATCCTGGATATCGGAGGCAATACCGGAAAATTCACCCTGCAATGCCTGAACTACGACCCGGATGTGCAGCTCGGTATTTATGACCTGCCCGGCCAGATTGCCGTAGCAGAGGAAAACATTGCCCAAGAAGGTTTCAGCCCTCGCGCTTCGTTCTTTGCCGGAAACATTCTCGATGAGAAAACAGTCTTGCCGACCGGCTTCCAATTGATTTGGATGAGCCAGTTTCTGGATTGTTTCTCTGACCTGGAAATTCAGGATATCCTGAAAAAATGCTTTGCTGCTCTGGGGGCAGAAGGGCGTGTCTTCATCCTGGAGACCTTCTGGGACCGCCAGAAATTTGAAGCTTCTGCTTTTTCACTGCAAATGACCTCACTCTACTTCACCACCATGGCCAATGGCAACAGCCAGATGTATGATAGTGCCGTCTTCCTGAAGCTTTGCGAACATGCCGGATTTGTGGTGGAGGATATCAGCGACCAGATCGGTATGGCCCATAGTTTAGTCACGCTGCGCAAGCCCTGATCTTCCTTCCCATTTTCGGAAACCGGTTTCTCGTAAAAGCGGCAACTTGCCGGCAAACAACTTTTCGATGGAATATCGTCGTATGGGCCGTTCAGGCCTGCAACTGTCAGCCCTTTCATTGGGTTCCTGGGTCACTTTTGGCAAGCAAGTGGATGCTGCCACGGTGGACCAGATAATGAGTACCGCCTACGATGCCGGGGTCAATTTCTTCGACAATGCAGAAGTGTATAGCCGTGGTGAAAGCGAACTGCTAATGGGCAGGATATTGAAATCAAAGAGCTGGCTGCGCTCCAGCTACGTCGTTTCCAGTAAGGTCTTCTTCGGCATTTATGGCCCCGAAAATAAACCCAACCAAAAGGGCCTTTCCCGAAAGCATATTGTGGAAGCCTGCCACGAAGCCTTGAAGCGTTTTCAACTGGAATATCTCGACTTATTTCTTTGCCACCGGCCCGACAAAAACGTACCGATTGATGAGGTGGTGCGCACGATGAACACACTCATTCAGCAAGGTAAAATCCTGTATTGGGGCACCAGCGAATGGAGTGCTGCGGAAATCATGGAAGCGCATATGCACGCCCGTCAATTGGGGGTGGAGGGGCCTGCGCTGGAGCAGCCGCAATACAATCTTTTTATCCGGCAGAAAATGGAAGTGGATTTCATGCCCATTTTCAGAAATATGGGGATGGGAACCACCATCTGGAGCCCTTTATTTGCCGGCCTGCTGACGGGCAAATACAATAATGGGATGCCAGCAGGTTCCCGTCTTTCCCTGGAAAATTTTGCCTGGCTGAAAGAGCGCAACCTGACCCAGGAACGCCTGGATGCCGTCCGCAAGTTGGAAGCTGTGTCAAAGGAATTGGATTGTTCATTGGCTTCCTTATCTATTGCCTGGTGTCTGAGCAATCCGAATGTGACGACGGCTATTCTGGGGGCTTCTCGCAGCGAGCAAATCCTCGATAACCTAAAGGCGCTGGAGGTGTATCCGAAATTGGACAGCGAGCTGAAAGGCCGGATAGACGACTTAATGGGTACGCGCCCTATGATTCCGGAATATTAGAAGCTCCTATGAGCCACCTGAAAGCGTGCGTGTTCGCAACGTCCGCTGTGGTACCGGAGTTCCAGCAGGTATAATCCATCTTGAAGGGTAGCGGTAGGAAGAGGCTGCCCAGCTTGATATTCCTGCGCCAGCACTACCTGTCCCAGCATGTTCCGTAGCGTGATGAAGGCAGCTTCCGGCAAACGAAGCCAGAGAGCCTGGTTTGCTGGGTTTGGCAATAGGCTGCCGCTGAAAGCTTCGGTGGAAGAAATACCTGTCGGAACACCCATTACGAAAAACGGATGAACATAGCTTTTGCCCAGATTGGCGGCTTTGAATTGCCAGAAGCCTTTAGGTGCATCTGCGGGGATATGGTCTGACCAATAGCGGTAGGATACGACATAGGAATTGGTGGCCGCATATTGCCAGGTTTTGAAAACGGAACCATCCGGCCTCGTTACAGTGTACACAGTGTTTTGCCCCGCTTGCTGGTCGTGGAAATAGGCTGCAAAAATGATTGGGTCATTGAGGGCAAATGAGTCTTTGGCTTTGATGCTGTCAAGGCCGGGGCAAGCCATCATAACCGGTGCTGCACTGTGTGTCATCAGCACATTAATGACCGATTCGTAATAGGGTTTCTGGGTTTGCCAATAGCTGGCGATGTTGTTGCAGTTGCCGGAAAATGGGTCAACCACCTGGCCGTTTTTGTCATGCAGTTCAAAATGCAGGTGAGGGCCGGTGCTGTTGCCTGAAGAGCCTACAAGCCCTAGAAATTCGCCCTGAGCCACAGGATCACCCACATTTTTTGTTGTCAGGGAGTTCTTCTTCATGTGCCCGTACCAGGCAACGGTACTGTCGCTGTGCTGCACATAAACAGCATTCCATTGGCCTCCGTTCATGGCGCAGCTTTCGTCAAAATTTCCATCGTCTTTGCCGATGATAATACCCGGTGCTGCTGCCACGATTTCAGCCTGGCCGGCAGCCATCATATTTTGAGCATAGGGCCAGATGAAAATATCGGTACCGGCATGGTTGTAGCCCGAGGCGTCATCGTAGGTATGACTACCACAATTCCAGTCGAGCACATGATTGGGGTAGCTGAGGTCATGATCCACATAGTTGCTGATGGCATAGAGGTAATCGTAGTGAAAGCCTGCAGCTTGTTTTAGGGGCCAGGCCAACGAAACCCGGGTTGTAGCCTTTGCGGTAGTCAGGGTTTTCTCATGCTTCAACAATGCTGCAATATTTCGCGCCAGCATCGAATCTATGCGAAGCCTTTCAGGATGGGAAAGACAAGTTGCCGTTTCAAAAGACGTTTTGTATCCCCCGCCATCGGGTTCCCGAAAGACAGGCTGTGCACCGGCTTGGTTCAAGCAGGCAGTCACACATAGGACAAGGAATATTTGCTTCAGCATGATGTGAATAGAAGCAACAATTTACCAGAGAAAGTATTGTTCAATTTGCCACCGCCTAATTCCTTCCATTTTTAGAGACATCACACCCTTGCCCGCCAAGGCAAGTCTTCGCCTCCCGCCTGATGTGTGATGTACCGGGCCAGTACGAAGAGAAAATCGGAAAGGCGGTTCAGGTAGCGGATGGCAAATTCCGGTACGACCTCACCCGCAGATTCCATGCCTACACAAATGCGTTCAGCACGCCGACAGATGCAGCGGGCTACGTGGCAGGCAGAGCCAGAAGCATTGCCGCCAGGAAGGATGAATGAGCGCATTTCGGGCAGGCTTTCGTTCATGGCATCCATGCGTTGTTCCAGCCAGGAGATGTCGCTATCGTGCAGGTCGGGGAGTTTCATCCGGATGGTTTTATCCGGGGCTGTAGCCAGCTCACTGCCGAGGGTAAAGAGCCGGTCTTGTACTTCCCGCAGCCATTCGGATACGTCCTCGCGGGGGCAGAGGTCGCGGACGAGGCCAAGCTGGGAATTCAGTTCGTCCACGGTGCCATAGCTTTCGATGCGGATATGATTTTTAGGCACGCGCACGCCGCCAATCAGAGAGGTGCTGCCTTTGTCTCCGGTTTTTGTATAAATCTTGAAGGCCATGAGGCAAAGGTCAGGGAAGCAGGCTTTATGCGATGGGGTAACCGGCGCTGACAGGAGTCAACATGGAGGCGACCCATTCTTATTATCGTTTTCAGGGAAAAGATGTGCAGCGAAATCCCGCTGAAGGCTGCAATCCTGAAAAACAAGTTTAGGACATAGACTCCCAAGGATGCCTGATAGCGAGAAAACAGGCTACAAAAAATCAGTTTTAGGCAATAAAAAAAGAGGCTGCTTTGGGGCAACCTCTTTTTTTAGAAAGCAGTGGGCTTATTCGCCTACTACTTCAAAATCCAGTTCCAGGATGTTTTCCTTGCCGAAATCAATGCTGGCTTTGTGGGTGCCGAGTTCGCTGACTTCGCCGAGGATAGTGATGCGGCGGCGGTCAATTTCGTAACCTTTTTGCTCGCGGATGGCACGGGCAAGCTGGATGCTGGTGACAGAGCCGAAGATCTTACCACTGGTGCCGGTTTTTGCGCCGATTTTGACGGGGCTTGCTTTCAGTACTTCACTCACACGGGCGATTTCAGCCATCAGTTTTTGCTCGCGTTTCAAGGCCACTTTCTGGCGCTCTTGAAGCATTTTCTTGTTGCCTGAGTTGGCTTCTACGGCAAACTTTTGGGGGATGAGGTAGTTGCGGGCGTAGCCAGGGCGAACTTGTACCAGTTCGTTGGTGCCGCCGAGGTTATCCACGTCTTTTATGAGAATGACTTCCATGTCAGTTTTGTTTTGAGGATGATTAGTTGAGATGAAGGCGGGCGATGAAAAGGGAAATCCGGCTTCTGGAGGAAGGTTTGGATTGCTTTCAGGCCGTAAAGGGATTTTTACTTCATCAGATCGGTTACGTAGGGGAGCAGGGCCATTTGGCGAGCCTTCTTGATGGCTTGTGCCACCTTGCGCTGGTATTTCAGCGAGTTGCCACTGATACGACGGGGCAGCATTTTGCCCTGCTCATTCAGGAATTTCTTGAGGAAATCGGCGTCTTTGTAGTCAATGTATTTGATGCCGAGCTTTTTGAAGCGGCAGTATTTCTTCTGGCGGTGATCCACACGAGCGGAACTGAGGTATTTAATATCGTTTTGCTTAGCCATTTTATGTTGTTTTTATGGGGATGAAGAGCGGCGAAGAGGTTAGGCGTTTTCTTCGGTTTCTACTTCTTCGGCGGCACGCTTGGGTGTGTGCTCAAGCTTGATGCCTTTGCGGCGGCGGTCGTTGTAGGCAACGGCGTGTTTATCAAGGCGGGTAATCATCTGACGGATGATGTTTTCATCCCGGCCCATTTGCACTTCCAGAGTATGGTTCAGGGCTGTAGGAGCCTGATATTCCATGAGCCAGTAAAGGCCGGTCGTCTTTTTGGCGATGGGATAAGCGAGGTTGCGCAGGCCAATAGGTTCGGTAGCAACGATGCTCCCCCCATTGTTCGTGACCAGGTCGGTGTACTTGGTTTGTGCGTTTTTGAAATCTTCATCAGCCAGTACGGGTGTGAAGATGATCATCAGCTCATAGCTCTGGAGCTTTTGATCAGTGTTGTTTGCTGTTGCCATAATTGCTTTTAGCGGTTAAAAAATTTCCCCATCACGCCGGCAGCAACGCTGGACTGTTCCGTAAGAAACAGGCCGGTCGGTTTTTGGGACGGCAAAAGTAGGCGGAATCAACCGATAATTCCGAGCAGAAATGATAAAAAAATTTCAAACGCTCGAATGTAATCCGGTGCATAGCGCCTATTGCTCCGCGAGCTGCCGGTGTCTCGGGCAGTTCATCAGGTGGTCGTTGACCATGCCGGCGGCCTGCATAAAGGCATAGCAAATGGTGGAGCCGACGAACTTAAATCCGTGTTTCCGGAGTTCATTGCTCATGGCATCACTTTCCGGGCTGCGGGCGGGGATGCTGCTGTTGTCTTTGTGTTTGTGGATGATGGTCTTACCGCCACAAAACTGCCAGATATATTTATCGAAGCTGCCCCATTCCTTTTGTAGTTCCAGGAAGCATCCTGCATTTTGGATGGTAGCGTTAATCTTGGCACGGTTCCGGATGATGCCCGTGTCTTGCATGAGGCGCTCCACATCGGCCTCCTGGAAGCGAATGATTTTTTTGGGGTTGAAGCCGGCAAATGCACTCCGGAAGGCTTCGCGTTTGTAAAGGACGGTTCGCCAGCTCAGGCCAGCCTGAAAGGCATCAAGCACCATGAATTCAAAAATCTTTTGGTCATCATGCAGCGGAACGCCCCACTCGGTGTCATGATAGGCAATCATCAGCGGGTCGGAGCCGGGCCAGGTGCACATGAGGATGAGTTTTTGTGTGTGAGAATGCTTGTTTCCGTTTAGGATTTATTTGTTGTCAGGAAGCTGATTGCGTCAGAAAGGCTGAGCAATTTCTGCTCGCCGATATGCATGTCTTTGAGGCTGAGCATGCCATTCTTGCGTTCAGATTCGCCTGCCAAAATCACGAAGGGAATCGCACGTTTGTTTGCATACTTCATTTGCTTATCAAACTTAGCAGCCTCGGGATATAGCTCCGCGCTGATGCCTGCAGCACGTAAGGATTTCAGGATGCTCAGTGCATATTGTTCATCGGCGTTACCAAAATTGAGCAGGATGCAATCCACGCCGCTCCCCAGACTTTCGGGAAAAAGACCCAGCTCATCGAGTACGTCATAGATCCGATCAATGCCAAAAGAAATACCCACGCCGGAAAGGCCTTTCACCCCAAATAATCCGGTGAGGTCATCGTAGCGGCCTCCACCGCCAATCGAGCCCATCTTCACGGCATCGGTGGTCACTTCCATGATGACGCCGGTATAGTAATTCAATCCACGAGCAAGGCTAATATCGAGCTTTAGTTGGGGGTGCCAGGATGATTCTGCAAGTACGGAATGATAAGAGAGGGTGGAGCGCAATTCATCAATGCCCTGCCGCCCGGTTTCGAAATGCCCCAGATGTTGTTCGTATTGGGCAAGAAGTTCGTCAGGGCTGCCTTTAATATGGATGATGTTTCCGATTACAACAATGCCGGATTCGGAAATGTTCATGCGCATTAACTCTTCCTGCACGCCGGTCCAGCCTATTTTATCCAGCTTGTCGAGGGCAATAGTGATGTCCATCATCTTGTCCGCAGCGCCGCAGGCTTCCGCCAGTGCTGCCAGTAGTTTCCGGCTGTTCAATTTGATGTGCACACCAGGAATTCCTAATGCCTCAAAGGCACTTTGATAAATGCAGAGCAGTTCCGCTTCCTGGAGCAAAGAAGTGCTGCCCACGACATCGCAATCGCATTGCCAGAATTCGCGGTAACGGCCTCGTTGGGGCCGGTCGGCACGCCATACGGGCTGCATTTGATAGCGTTTGAAAGGGAAAGCCAGCTCATGCTGATGCATCACTACATAGCGGGCAAAGGGAATCGTGAGGTCATAGCGCAAGGCTCGCTCTGTAATCGCAGGTGTGCTGTATGGGCTTTCGAGCAATCGTGCCCATTCTTCGTTCAGTTCATCTTTCTTTTTGCTGGTGTGCAGTCCGTTGTTGAGCACTTTGAAGATGAGGCGGTCACCTTCCTCTCCATACTTACCCATCAGCGTGCTGAGTTGTTCGAGGGCTGGCGTCTCCAGGGGCTGGAAGCCATAGCATTCGAAAATCTGACGAAGGGTTCCCAGGATGTATTGACGGCGTCGGAGTTCTGTAGGTGAAAAATCACGGGTGCCTTGGGGTAGGGATGGTTTCATAAAGGGACAAGTCTTTTGCCGGTATCAGGAGCAGGTTCCCGTTTGCGCATGCAAAAAACAGGGAGCAGCCTGCGTATAGTAAGCTTTGATTAGAAGCTTTCAGGGCGCAAAGAAAGATAAGTGAAGGATGCGGGCCATCGTCCATGTCTGCAAGAAGCTGCGGCTTATTTTTACCCACTATGCCTTGGCGTTCCTGCCGTTTGCTTTCACTTGCCCCATATCGTGTGTTGCCGGCTACCACTGGCGGGCATTGGGGCATCGTCCATATGCACGATGCCCTGGGACGCTTCTGTCAAGATCATGTGTTGGGCACCACAGACAATGGCTCCAGTGATGGATTTGCCTTTGAGCTGCATCGGATTTTCCCTCCTTCTCCCTTTCGTTATCGCCCGGGATTTGGATTGCAGCCTGCTTTGGGCATTGCCCATCGCTTTGATGCCACACACATCTTCTGCGATCATCCTTACATGGCACCCCTGGCTATCCGGCTTTCCCGACGCCTGAAAATTCCCTGGGCCTTACGCTGCCATAATATTGAGGCCGATCGTTTTCAGGGGCTGGGGAAATGGTGGTGGCCTGCTTTACGGATGTTTGAAGGCTATGCCCTGCGCCATGCTGATGCCATCTTTTTCATCACTCCGGAAGACCGGGAACGTGCGAAAAAACTGTACCGATTGCCAGATACTAAATGCCATTTGGCTCCTTTTGGCACGCCCCTGAAAGAAGCTCCTCAGCTCAGGCCGGAACTGAAACGTAAACTGGCCAAAAGCCTGGGCCTGAATGCAGATATTCCCTGGCTCTATTTTCTGGGTGTACACAGCTATGCGCCCAATGCGGAAGCGGTTCAAAACATCCTTCGGGAATTGCTGCCCCGGTTGCAGGCTGCGGCTTTTTCCTGCGAAATTCTGATTGCCGGGAAAGGCTTGCCTGAAGTGCTGAAAAGAGAAATTGAAGCCACCCAAACTGCTGTGCGTGCCTTAGGATTTGTGGAAGACCTGAATGAATTTTTGCTGGCCTGCGACATGATGCTGAACCCGATGCTGAGTGGTGGAGGTATCAAGACGAAAGCTGTGGAAGCACTTGCATACAGCAAGATGCTGGTGAGCACGCAAAACGGTGCTGCCGGCTTGTTGCCGTCTGTTTGCGGCCAGAATCTCATCATCCTTCCTGATGGCGATTGGGATGCTTTTGCCGCAGCCATACCCGAGGCTGCCCGGCAACGGACGGAGGTCCCCCAGGCTTTTTTCGATTGCTATAACTGGGATGCCATCGCGCGGCAGGTATTGCAGAAGCTGAGTATCCTTTAGCCGGTTTCGGCACAATCATTTTTTTCAGCCAAAAGATCGAAGTAACCCTACAGGCTACCCAAGACCCATGTTGTATTTTTCCTTTTCAAACAATAACCCTTATGAAGCGCGTTTGTATTTCCCCTCTTGCCAGCTTGATGCTGGTGCTGCTGCTGAGCCTGAGCAGTTGCTATACTTATAAAGTAGTGACTCATGCCCAGCCCGGAGGCGATGAACTGGCTACAACAACTATACATGCCCAAAGCCTTTTTTGGGGCCTTATCAATAAGCCGCAAGTCATACAAACAGGGCCATGCGATGCCCTGGACCTGCCGGGGGTGGCCGAAGTGAAGGTGGAAACCAGCTTTGGCAATGTGTTGCTCACGTTTGCCACGCTCGGGATATATTGCCCGATGCGCATTGTGTATAAATGTTCCAAGCCCTGTGCACAATCGGGCGAATTATGATGCTTCAAAATGCAGCGCAATGAAAATTTATAAACATGGTTTGAAGAGCTGGCAGAACCTGCACGGCAACCTCAGCCAGTCCATCACCGACTTCTACGACTTGGCCAATGAAACCAGTGGTACTGCGCTTGAGAATTACAATGACACTACAAAAGGCATTCAGGGCCTGTTGCGGGAGGCCATCAGTAGCGGTGTGCCCGTGCGGCCTTTGGGCGCCAACTGGTCCTTATCTCCCATCGCGGCTACCAGCGGCATCCTGCTCAATACGAAATACCTCAACAGCCGGTTTTCTATCAATCCGGCTCAGGTATCTGATGCCTACCCGCGCGATGCCGGCAAGTTGGTGCTGGCACAATGCGGTATGGCTATCTGGGAACTGAGTGAATGGCTGGACGCCCGGGGGCTAAGTCTTTCCGCTGTGGGAGCCAGCAACGGGCAAACGATTGCCGGGGCTATAGCGACTGGTACTCATGGTGCTGCGCTCAACTTTGGGGCAATTCAGGATGCAGTGGTTGGGCTGCACCTCATTGTCGGCCCGGATGATCATATCTGGTTGGAGCGGGCCAGCTACCCGGTAGTGGCCGATAGCCTTGCTGAGAAGCTGGGTGTGCGGATTGTACGAGATGACGATGCCTTCGAAGCAGCGGTGGTAGGGCTGGGTGCCTTTGGCTTTGTGCAGGGTGTGTTGCTGGAAACGGAAGACCGGTTTTTGCTGGAAGCATACCGCCGGCGTGTGCCTTTTGATGCGGCCTACAGAAGCTTGATTGAGGGCCTGGATTTCAGCAGTCCCCTGATGCCTTTGCCCGGCGAGCAGCCCTTCCATTTTCAAACCATGCTCAACCCCTATGACCTCGATGGCGGCGCCTACCTGACTGTCATGTACAAGAGGCCTTATCATACGGGCTACACGCCCCCGGCTCCGAATGGTGCCGGCATAGGCCCGGGCGATGATGCCGCTTGCTTTATTGGAAAAATCAGTGAAGTAGCACCGGCATTGGTACCTCCTTTAGTGCGGGCAGTAGCGGGCAAAAGCCTGAGCCTGTTTGAAAAACAGGAAGGCACCCTGGCGGAGATTTTCAACAATACGACCCTGGCCGGGAAGGTAGCCTCAGCCGCCGTGGGTCTGCCCTTGGCCTATGTCACTCAGGTGATGGACATCCTGCAGGAGCAGAATAAAAAAGCAGGCCCTTTCACCGGCTTGTTTGCTTTTCGCTTTGTGAAGCAATCTAGGGCGCTGATGGCCTTTACGCGCTATGCTCCTACTTGCGTGTTGGAGCTGGATGGCGTGCAATCTTCCCGCACCTATTCGTTTTACGATGCTGTATGGAATGCATTGGAAGCTGCTGGAATCCCATACACTTTTCATTGGGGGAAAATGAACAGCCTGAATCCTGTACGGATAGAGCGGATGTATGGCGACAATCTGCGCAGGTTTATGGCAGCCCGTGCACGCTATGTGCCTGGGCCCACTGTTGTTGCGATGAGTAATGAAGCCTTAAAAGATTGGGGACTGACTGGGAGTACCTACTCAGATATTGCCTGAAGGGCTACTCTTCTTCTGCCATCGGTTGTTTGCTCAGGTGACGCTCTGCGCGGCGGTCCGGGATGAGCCAGGTACCCGCCACGAGGGCATAAACAGCCAGGCTGAACCGGGTATCTAAAAAAGCCAGCCCGATAGCTGAGAGGTATAAGATGACAGATATTCTTGCTTTCCGGTCGTTGCCCATGGTTTTGCGTACCAGAGAGCCGGCCCCTTCTGCCTGAATCAGGAAATGCTCCAGCAGGTTATAGGCACCGCCGCACATCATCATGATCAGCCCATACAGGACGACAGGCCATTTGCTGAACCCATTTTCACCCATCCAGGCAGTAGCGAAGGGTACCAGAGAAAGCCAGAAAAGGAGGAAGGTATTCGCCAGAAGCACCCGCCCGTTGATGTGGCGAACGAGCTGCAGCAGGTGGTGGTGGTTGTGCCAGTAAATGGCTACGTAGAGGAAGCTGAGGATATAGGCTAAAAAAATAGGAAGAATGGCCGCGAGATCCGCCAGAGAATCGCCATGCGGCACTTTTAGTTCCAGCACCATGATGGTGATGATGATGGCGATGACACCATCCGAAAATGCTTCGAGTCGGGATTTTTTCATGGAGTTTTATAAGGGCAGAACCAGACGGAAAAGTGCATCAAGAAATTGGATGTATGCATGAGGTTCGTTTTTTTCTTAGTCAGCGATAGCATATTGTCTGTCATTCCTGCAGCCAGCCCGAAACAGTTCGGCTCTGCCTGGTATGGGAAAGGGTACACGGGCGTTTCAGTGGCCCTGAGCAAGCTCATCCATGCACTGGAACAAAAAAGAGCTACCCTTTTGGGGAAGCTCTACGAGTGTCGGCCAAATTGTAATAATCAGCCGTTCATATGCAGCAGGCCGTTATTCATTGGTAGCCGCTTTCCGGATTTCATCCACGATAGGAAGCGAGATGCCAGTATAAGAAAATCCGCCATCATGAAACAGGTTTTGCATGGTCACCATGCGGGTGGCATCGGAGAAAAGCAGGGCAGTGAAGGCGGCGCAATCATCCGCAGAAGCATTACCTAAGGGGCTCATCTTATCAGCATAGGAATAGAAGGCATCGAAGCCTCCCACGCCGGAACCTGCTGTAGTGATAGTGGGCGATTGTGAAACCGTATTGACCCGCACTTTTTTGGCGAAGCCATAATAATATCCAAAGGAGCGGGCAATGCTTTCCAACAAAGCCTTTGTGTCGGCCATGTCATTGTAGCCGGGGAAGACGCGCTGGGCGGCAATATAGCTGAGCGCCACAACAGAGCCCCATTCGTTCAGTGCGTCCAGCTTCATGCAAGCCTGCAAAACGCGGTGGAGGGAAAGTGCTGAAATGTCAATGGTCTTATGAAAATTCTCGTAGCTCGTCTCCGTGTAGGGAATACTTTTCCGCACATTGGGGCTCATGCCGATGGAGTGGAGGACGAAGTCAATCTTGCTGCCAAAATGCTGCATGCTATCCTGAAGAAGTTTTTCCAAATCCTCATTAGAGGTAGCATCGGCGCCGATGACAGGTGCATTGCCGCATTGTTCGGCCAATTCTTTGATTTTGCCCATGCGCAGGGCGATAGGAGCGTTTGTCAGAACAATTTGTGCGCCTTCTTCGTGGCAGCGGAGGGCCGTTTTCCAGGCGATGGAGCGCTCATCGAGGGCGCCGAAAATGATTCCTTTTTTTCCTTGCAAGAGTCCGTGGGCCATGGGGGAAATGTTAGGCGGTAAAAATAAGGTGGGGTACAGGATTAAGTGCTGTTTGCCTTTAGGCAGGCAAGGTGGAGTGTTTGACAGCTGCTCTTGTGAATTTTTTTATTAAGAAGCAAAATGCTCCAAATAGCCAAAGCATCTATTTTTAATAGCTAATAGATATAAATCATGTTTGAAAAATTCAATCTGCCTGAGATGGATGATGAGATGCTAAGCTTCACAGAGCAATTTGTGAATGACATGCGGGAATGGACCCACCGGGCAGATACCTCAACGGGAGGCGAGGACGCACAAACAGTAGCAGGAATGCGGATAGAATGTGAGCAGATGTTGCTGCGCATTCGTGCGGAACAGAAGCATCGTTTGCAGACTGCGGCAGCCCTAAAGATTCAGGCTGCTGTGCGTGGTTTTCAGGTCAGGCAGGAAATACAACGAAAGAAAGAAGAAGAAGCAGCTATCAAGATTCAGGCGTTGACCCGGGGTTTCCTGACCCGCAGACGATTTGAAACGCTGAAGCAGCAGGCGAATAATTATGCTGCTTTGGAGCAAGGGTTGGGAGGTGCGGAGATGCAAATCCCACGGGAAAAGATGCTGGCAAAACTTCGTGAAAAGCTGATGCGGCAACTCGGAACTCAAGCACCATTGGCCTTTCAGCTATACAGAGGGCCCCAAAAGGTGCAGGAGTTACTGAATTATCTGATCGGTTGGGAAAAGGCTACACCTGAAGAAATCGGGTTCAAATCCTTGTTGCGCAATTTGCGGAAAGGGATTAGCCATCAGCTTGCCTTGAATCAAGCCCTCGCTGCACCTACAAAAATTGAGGTCACAAATGCCGATTTGAGTATGGCGGGCCGATGCACCGCAGCTATTTCTAAAACGAATACTTACCGAGGTTTTTACATCCCGAATACAATGAGATGCACCCTCGTTCAGGGGAATCGAAGCTTTGTTATTGATGTTCAGGGCTTTGGAGCAAGCAAGCCTCCTATGACCAAACACCTGGAGGAGTATTTGGACTCGTATAACGGAGCCGCAAACGTTTTTGATGCCATTGCCTATTGCAGAAGCTGGATTTTAGACCTTTCATCTATCCCCTACGCGACGATGAAATTAAACGCAGGCTTGCCCGCAAAAGGTAAGTCGAAGGGCAGAGAGGCCGCCCGACTCTATGGCCCTAGTCAGTTGAGGTGGGAGTTTTTATTAAAAGTGCCTGGGGACTACGATGGGACGAATGCCGACTTTGTCTGTTACCATGTTGTACCTAAGGGCTTACAGACCGGAATCAACCACTTTGCTACCTGACAAACCCGAAGGCTGAAGAAGCCGTTCCAATTTTTCATTTTGCTACTTGTTGTCAACCCTTACCTTTGCGCGAAATTTCAGGGGTACCCCTATGCGTTTTGTACGGATTTTGCTCACTGCGGCAGCACTTATTACCAGCAGTTCTCTATTTGCCCAACACGAGGAGGCCCCGTTAAATCCGGCGGCTCCCTCGGAGCATCAGGAAGAAAAGAAACTTGATGTTGCAGGTGAGATTTTTGCTCACGTAGGCGACTCGCACGAATGGCACCTGTTCGGTATTGGCGGCCATCCTGTGGCGGTACCTCTGCCCGTCATTGCTTATTCGCCTACCAAAGGCCTGAGCGTCTTCTCTTCTTCCAATTTCGATTATCACGACATGGAGCACCATGTTGCTCCGGACGGGAAGACGCATATTTCCAATTCTTACAACGGATACCATTTAGAGCGCAACATCAAGGAAAAACTGATTGCGGATGACGGCAGTAAGGTGTATGACTTTTCCCTTACGAAGAATATCGTGTGCATGCTGCTGTCTGTTGCGTTACTGCTGTGGATCATGATTTCAGTGGGCAAGAAATATGGCCGGGAAGGCTCGGGGAAGGCACCCAGCGGCTTTCAGAATGCACTCGAACCCGTCATCATGTTTATGCGGGATGAAGTAGCCAAGCCCAACCTGGGGTATCAGTACATGCGCTTCATGCCCCTGATTCTGACAGTTTTCTTTTTCATCTGGATCAACAGCCTGCTGGGCCTGCTTCCATTTGGGTTCAACTTCACGGGCAACATCGCCGTGACCTTGTGCCTATCCGTCGTCTCCTTCGTGGTGATGGTCGCAAAGGGCAATAAGCATTTTTGGACGCACCTGTTTAATCCTCCCGGCGTACCCTTAGGCATCAAATTCATCCTGGTGCCCATTGAAATCATCTCATTGTTCGTCAAGCCTGTAGCACTCACCATCCGTCTGTTTGCCAACACACTCGCCGGCCACATTGTGATTCTGAGCTTCATTTTCATGATTTTCATCTTCGGTGCCATCAGTAAGGTTGTAGGGGTTGTATTCATTCCCCTGTCTGTGTTCTTCTCCATCTTCATGTTCTTCCTGGAACTGCTGGTGGCAGCGATACAGGCTTTCATCTTCGCGAACCTCACGGCTGTATTTATTGGCCAGTCCATAGAAGAAGATCATCATGGTTCTGATGACGGGCATGAGCACGCACATGCTGTCGCTAATGAAGCTACCGGTCAGGACTTTCACATCAGTCCTCAGGAGCTGGTAGCCTAAACGAATCGTAAACTGTCGAAGAGACGCATACATAAACCGCTTTTTTTCTCACCCAAATCCATAGTAACATGTCGTTGTTGAACACAATTCTGCTCGAAGCCGGTTCAGGCCTTGCACAAGCTGGTGGCGCTGTTGGCGCCGGTCTGGCTGCTCTTGGCGCTGGCGTTGGTATCGGCCAGATTGGCCGTGGCGCTGTTGAAAGCATCGCCCGCCAACCCGAAGCTTCAGGAGACATCCGCGCGAACATGATCCTGACTGCCGCCCTCGTTGAAGGTGTGGCTCTGTTCGGGGTTATCGCCGGTATCCTGGCCATCGTACTCTAAACCCGTACGATACTGGCTCGTGAACAACACCTGCCAGGGCTGAAGATTCCATTGGCCTGCACCCAACGCACAGGGCCGCAGGTGCAGGCCAAATCTTCAAATCCTCTTTTCGATAACGACAACTTTTCGAGCAATTTTCAAAAAAACATTCGTTGTAGCGAACAAGAATCATAGGCTACAGCGCTTTCAAACGAATTCTACACTCTTCATACGAACCATAAATGGACTTATTATCACCCGAACTCGGCCTCTTTGTCTGGACTCTTCTGGCCTTCCTGATTGTATTGTTCATTCTGAAAAAATTTGCCTGGAAACCCATCCTGAACACATTGGGCGAACGCGAGCGCGGCATTGCAGATAGCATTGCGGCTGCGGACCGTGTAAAAAAGGAAATGGCTCAAATGCAGAATGAAAATGAAAAGCTCATGGTTCAGGCTCGTGAAGAGCGCACCCAAATGCTGCGCGAAGCCAAGCAAATGAGTGAGCAAATCATCGCAAAAGCAAAAGAAGATACAAGGGCAATCACCGATAAAATGATTACGGATGCCCAGCAGCAAATCACGCAGCAAAAGATGGCTGCCCTGACTGATGTGAAGAATCAAATAGGGGCCTTGGCCATCGAAGTAGCCGAAAAGGTGATTCGCCAAAAGCTTTCTTCTGAAGATGCTCAAAATGCTTACAACAGCCTGCTGAGCCAGGAAGTAACGCTGAACTAAACACCCCCTCCTGAATACGGCCTCCAGGCCATCCTTGAAAAGCTTCGCCCGCACCCCATTGAATTATGCAAAACCCACGTCTCGCTTCCCGCTATGCCAAGAGCCTGATAGACCTGGCTCAGGAGCAGCAATCGCTGGAAGAAACCTTGCAGGACGTTCAGATTATTGATGCCACCATCCGGGCCAGCCGGGAATTTGGTATCATGCTGCGCAGCCCCATCATCAAGGCCGATAAAAAGCAAGCCATTTTCGATGCTGTGCTGGGAGGTAAAATCGGTACACTAACCCGCGCATTTGTGAAACTACTCACCGAAAAAGGCCGGGAGGCAAACCTGGGTGAAATCACTACGGCTTTTATCGGTCAATACCGCGAGATGAATAATATTTCAATGGTAAAACTGATTACTGCCGTACCGGTCAGTGAGCAGGTAAAAGAGAACATCCGCCAGAAAGTAGCCGCAGCAATGCCCGGAAAAAAAGTGGAAATGTCCACAGAAGTGAAGGCCGAACTTATTGGCGGCTTTGTGCTTGAAATGGGCGATAAGCTGGTGGATGCCTCGATTCGCCGTGACTTGGCCGACATCCGGAAGCAATTCCTTCAGAACCTCTACATCCAAAATATTCGCTAAGCTTTTTCTGTCTTGGAAAGGCATTCTAAAAAATCAATTCAACAACATGGTGGACATTAAACCAGATGAAATAAGCGCGATTTTGCGCCAGCAACTAACCAATTTCGATGCCGGTGCTTCGCTGGAAGAAGTAGGTACTGTGCTCACCGTAGGTGATGGTATCGCCCGCGTTTACGGACTCAGCTCGGTTCGTCAAGGGGAGCTGGTACAATTTGAAAATGGTGTTCAGGCCATTGCCCTCAACCTCGAAGAAGACAATGTCGGCGTGGTGATGATGGGTGACTATTCCGAAATCCGGGAAGGAGCTAAAGTGAAACGTACCGGCCAGATAGCCTCCATTAAAGTAGGTGAAGGCATGTGTGGTCGTGTGGTCAACACCCTCGGCCAGCCGATAGACGGGAAAGGCCCGATTACCGGCGAACTCTACGAAATGCCTCTGGAACGTAAGGCCCCGGGTGTCATCTTCCGCGAACCGGTAAAAGAACCCCTGCAGACGGGCATCAAAGCCATTGATGCCATGATTCCCGTTGGCCGCGGCCAGCGTGAATTGGTGATTGGCGACCGCCAGACCGGCAAGAGTGCCATTTGCATAGACACCATCATCAACCAAAAAGAATTTTTCGAAGCCGGCAAGCCGGTGTATTGTATCTACGTAGCCATCGGTCAGAAGGCCTCTACCATTGCACAGGTGATGAAGACCCTCGAGGACAATGGTGCGATGCCCTATACCATCATCGTGGCCGCTTCTGCCTCTGAGCCTGCCCCGCTTCAGTTCTACGCTCCCTTCGCCGGCGCTGCCATTGGCGAGTTCTTCCGCGATACCGGCCGTCCCGCTCTGGTTATCTACGATGACCTTTCCAAGCAGGCTGTTGCCTACCGCGAAGTATCCTTACTCCTGCGCCGCCCGCCTGGCCGTGAAGCTTATCCCGGCGATGTATTCTACCTCCACAGCCGCCTTCTGGAACGTGCCGCTAAAGTGATTTCAAACAATGAAATCGCAAAAAACATGAACGACCTGCCCGATAGCCTGAAGGGTATTGTCAAAGGAGGCGGTTCACTTACAGCCTTACCGATTATCGAAACCCAAGCCGGTGACGTATCGGCTTATATCCCGACCAACGTTATCTCCATTACGGACGGTCAGATCTTCCTCGAATCCAACCTCTTCAACGCCGGTATCCGCCCTGCAATCAACGTAGGTATTTCGGTGAGCCGTGTGGGCGGTAACGCACAGATCAAATCCATGAAGAAGGTAGCCGGTACCCTGAAACTGGATCAGGCATTATACCGCGAACTGGAAGCCTTCTCCAAGTTTGGTGGCGACCTCGATGCAGCTACCAAGAGTGTCATTGACAAAGGCGCCCGCAACGTGGAAGTCCTCAAGCAACCTCAGTTTTCTCCCTATTCCGTAGAAAAACAAGTAGCCATCATCTATCTCGGTACTAATGGCCTGCTGCGTGATATTCCGGTGAAGAATGTCCGTGCTTTTGAAGATCAATTTCTCCGCGAAATGGAGCTGAAACACCCAGAAGTGCTGGCCGATTTCAAGAAAGGAAACCTGTCGGATGATAGCTTGTCAAAGACCACCAAGCTGGCTGAAAATGTGGCTACTTCTTTCAAGAACTAAGAACACACACCATCATAGAAAAGCCTCGCGTAATGCGGGGCTTTTTTCGTTTTTCGCGGCTATTTCGCCTGGCAATGCCTACGCCAAACCGTGTTCTGTTTGCCTTGATTCCGCCGTTTTCAGAGCCTTTTCAGCCGGAAAATACTAACGGTAAAGAAGCTTTAGGCTACCCTTCAATTTGCTTAATAAAATCTACTCTAGGCCTGTATGCGAAAGCATCGTTTAGAGCTGCGGTCGGAAGGGGGCAATTTTTTAGTCAGCGATAGATTACAGCCCGATATCCATTGCATCAAGGCGATTAAAAAATATTTCTTGTACGCGCAAAGCTTACTCCATTTAAAGCAGAAGCATGAGCCAGACAAGCTTAAGGTTTGAACCGGTTAAGCAGGCAATGCGGCGGGCAATTTGTCGTTGAACATACGAAACACACACGCAAATTCAGCGGACCTGATGTGCACAAAAACGAAGTAAGGTTTGACGATTCCGGGCCTGTAGCAGAAAGCTTGTGAGGAGTCGGAAGTACCTTTCCTGAATGCCCAATCATCTCATTCACGAACAAAGTCCCTACCTCTTGCAGCATGCCCACAACCCGGTAGATTGGTATCCCTGGGGCGATGAAGCATTTGCGAAAGCGAAGCAGGAAAATAAACCAGTGCTGGTGTCTATCGGCTATGCAGCCTGCCATTGGTGCCATGTGATGGAGCGGGAAAGCTTTGAAGATGCGCCTACTGCTGCGTATATGAATGAAAACTTCGTTTGCGTGAAAGTGGATCGCGAGGAACATCCGGATGTAGATGCTTTTTTCATGGATGCTGTTCAGGCTATATCAGGCTCTGGTGGCTGGCCGCTCAACGCCTTCGCCACAGCAGAAAAAATCCCGTTTTATGGTGGCACATATTTCCCGCGTCAAGCTGCCTACAACCGTCCATCCTGGCGCCAGGTGTTGCAACGAATCCGCGAAATATGGGACACACAAAAAGACGAAGTGGTGGCTCAGGCAGCACAGATGATGACCTACTTGTCAAAGGCGACTGAAGGGGCTACAGGCAAGAGTTCCGAGCCTACGAAAGAGGGTTGTTTTGCGATGGCTAGGGCGCTATTAGATGCTGCGGATCATGAATGGGGCGGCTTCGGTGCAGCACCGAAATTTTCGGGAACTCTGGCGCTTCGTTTTATGATTGAACACTACTTCTATTTTGGGAATGAGCAAGCCCTGAAGCACGCTTTGCTGAGTTTAGATAAGATGATTTCCGGCGGAATTTATGATCAGATTGGAGGCGGCTTTTCGCGTTACAGTACCGACAGGCAATGGTTGGTACCGCACTTTGAAAAGATGCTCTACGATAACGCGCTGATGATTTCAGTATTGTGCGATGCTTATCGGATTACCCGGAAGCAACGATACCGGGAAGTAATTGAAGAAACCATCGCCTTCGTCAATCGTGAATTGCGTTGTGAAGAAGGAGGCTTTTTTTGTGCGCTGGATGCAGACAGCGAAGGTGTGGAAGGCAAATTTTATACTTGGACCTGGGATGAAATAATGAAGGTTATCGGAGGTCGTAACCCCTTTGTGGAAGCCTATTTTGGGCTTAAAGCTGAGGGGAATTGGGAAGGAGTCAACATCCTGCATGAAGCACTACCTCTTGTAGAGGCAGCCCGGCTTTTTGGAGTGCCTGCAAAAGAAGCTTCCATCCAGTTAGCTGAATGGAAGCAAAAACTATTTCAAATCCGGGATGCCAGAATACACCCTCAAACAGACGACAAGAGCCTTTTATCCTGGAATGCCATGATGAACTCCGCACTCACGAAGGCAGGGCAGTTGTTGGAAAATAATGACTGGATAAGCCAGGCAGAGCAGCACATGGATTGGATGATTCAGGCATTTCGGGAGCCAGGTGGTACCTGGAATAGAGTATGGAAATCCGGGCATTCGCGCATCCAGGCAAAGCTGGAAGACTATACTTTTCTTGCTGAGGCCATGTTGGCTTTTGGGTTAGCTACCTGCAAGTATCAATGGGTGGAGGAAGCTGCGTCTATGTGTGAGCAAATACTGAAAAATTTTGAGGAAAAACAGGCTCCCTACTTGTATTCCGTTTCATCAGTTCAGCCGGAATTACCTCTACGGAAAGTGGAGCTAGTAGATGGGGTAACGGCATCCGCAAATGCAACAATTGCAGGCCTTTTACAGGTTTTAGGGATATTGTTTGGACGCATTGATTGGACTGCCCGATCGGAGGAAATGATAGGAGGGATGATTTCCGTGACGAGCAGGTATCCATCGTCCTTTGGGATGTGGGCTGTTATATTGCAACGATGGTTAGCCGTGCCGAAAGCAGTAGTTGTTTGCGGGCAGAAATCGGAGCAGAACATTGCCGAGTTGAGCAAGAAATGCCCGCCGCATGCGGTTGTTTTAGACGCGCAAAAGGCCGCTAAAAAAATCCCTTTAACCTCAGAGAAAAATTCTGACGCTGATTCCCTTATTTTTGTTTGCTCCGCAACCGCATGTTTGCCTGCGGAATCGGTTCCCGAAGATGCCCTTCGATTACTTTAGCAAAACCGCTCACAGACGAATGTTACTCAGCAGAAAAACGCCATTTGCAGGGCGTTCACGACAATTTTTTGACAGGCAGTTTGATTTTTCAGAAAAAACGTCAAATATTGTGTGCCAGTTTTAGCGGCTTTTTGTGACGCTAAGCCGAAAATTCTTTTTATTTGCCATCCCGCAAAAACAACTCAATACTGTAGTATGAAACAACGCTCCCTGACCATCTCAGCCGCTGCGCTGCTCGCATTTGCATCCGGCTGCGGTCCATCAGGAAATGGAGGGCAACTTGTCGGTGTTCCCAACACGATGATGTATAGGTCGCCCACTCCGTTAGGAATGGTTTTTGTCCCCTCAGGTGTGCTCAAAATGGGTGCTAGTGATGAGGATATCACAGGCAAAAATGAAGCGCTCATCCGCACGGCCCAGATTTCTGGATTCTATATGGATGCTACCGAAATCTCCAATCAGGAATATCGTCAGTTTACCAATTGGGTTCGCGACTCAATAGCCCATACCCTGCTTGGCGACTTTAAGGATATGCCAGATGGCAGTCAAATCCTAGACACACGTAAGGCAATCAACTATAAAAATCCTGATGTTCAGGATCAATTGGCATCCTTATACATAGCTGCTGATCAAAGTGGTTGGGGGCGAAAAGAGTTTGATAACAGCAAATTGGTGTATCACTACGAGGTATTCAATTTTGACGAGGCGACTAAGAATCCCAACCAACCCCGTACGAACTATATTGTAAAGCATGATGTATCCGTATATCCTGATACGTCGGTTTGGATGCGTCAATTCTCCTATTCATACAATGAGCCGATTGCCCGTCAGTATAACTGGTTCCGTGCTTTTGATAACTATCCAGTAGTTGGTGTCAATTGGTTTATGGCTAATGCCTTTTGTAACTGGCGTACACAACTTTGGAGATCTGAACGGGAAAAGAATAAGCAATACTTTGAAGACAAGTTCCGTCTTCCTTCTGAACAAGAATGGGAATGGGCCGCTCGTGGAGGTCGTAACGAATCACCATATCCTTGGGGTGGTCCTTATATCGTGAATAAAAAGGGTTGCTATCTGGCGAATTTTAAGCCACAGCGTGGTAATTATGCTGCAGATGGTGGCCTGTATACAACTCCGGTAAATGCTTACTTTCCGAATGACTATGGTCTTTATAATATGGCTGGAAATGTCAGCGAATGGACTGGTTCCTCGTACTTCGGGCAAGCTTATGATGTAGTAGCCGATGTAAACCCTGATGTTCACTACCGTATTCGCGAAAATGACCCGCTGTGGATGCGCCGAAAAGTGATCCGTGGTGGTTCTTGGCGCGATGTAGCCTACTATCTTCAAACAGGAACCCGAGATTGGGAATATGCAGATACTGCTAAGGCATACATTGGCTTCCGTTGTATTTACCCTGAAATTTCCCAAGCGGTTACAAATCGTCCTATTCGTGGTCGTGCTTCAAATCGCTAATCCTACGTATTCAATTTCATCTTCTCAACTCTCATTCCATCACACAAATAGCAATCCCCTAACATACAAGTAATGAACTCGATCGCACTGTTTTTTGAGACTAAGTCGGGCAAGTACCTGAAGAACTTTATTGTAGGTGTTGGCGCATCCATTGTACTAGTTGGTGCTTTGGCGAAACTCCAACACTGGCCAATAGCAAACTTCATGTTGCCCGTGGGTATGTTCACTGAGGCGTTCATTTTTGCGCTCTTAGGTATCCTTCCTCCCGTTAAGGACTACTATTGGGAGCGATATTATCCAAATCTGGATGAGAACCCTCATGTAGAAGCTTACCGTAAAGGGGTTAAATTTCAAATACCCGCTGCACCATTAGGTGCGAACTCTGGGGGGAATCTTGGAGCAACTGCCTCATTAGACAAAATGCTGGAAGAAGCTCAAATAAACCCAACTAATCTGAAACGCCTGAATGAGAATTTCAATCGTTTTGGTGATACTGTTGAGCAAATGAAGGATATCACTGAAGTGACAGCAGCTACGGGTGCCTATACTACTGCAGCCAGGGAAACTGCAACTGCTCTTGGTGAAATGAAAACCACTTTCCAAGGTGCAACTCAGACAATGAATGTCTTTAATGGAGCTGCCGAAGATGCTGCCCATTTTCATAATCAAGTAAGTGTCTTAACTCAGAATCTTGGCCAGTTAAATCAGATTTATGAGGTTGAACTTCAGGATGCCAACAACCACCTAAAGGCTATGAATCGTTTTTATAGCACTTTGCTGAACGCTTCTGATTCGATGGCTGCATCTGCAGAAGATGCTCAGGCAGCAAGAGACCAAATCGGTGCCTTGGCTCGTAATCTAACCAATCTGAATTCTATCTACGGTAATATGCTCGCAGCTATGCAAGGGAGGTAGCCCTCGGTTTGAAGCTGTTACGTATCCCTTCATCTAACAATTAATCCAAAAGCTAAGGAATGTCTTCGAACATACCTAAGGAGCCGCGGCAGCTCATGATTAACCTCATGTACCTGGTACTGACTGCGATGCTGGCCCTTAATGTTTCTAATGAAATCCTGCATGCATTCAAAGTGTTGAATGTAGGCATAACGAAATCAAATGTGTCTCTAGATGCAAAAAATAATGAAACTCTTCTTGAGTTCCAGGCAAATGAAGATATGGAAGGCCACCGGGATCGTGTAAAGCCTTTTAACGATCGTGCCAAAGAAGTCCATGAAGAAGCTGCCAAAGTGTACAAGTATCTTGATGATTGGAAAGAACGTATCATCAAACAATCTGGTGGCTATTTAGGTGGCGGAACATCTGGTGAAATTAAAAATGAAGAAAACATTGATGCTTCTACATATTTACTTGTAGAAAAGAAAGGAGGGGATGAGATAAAACAACGTCTTTCCGAGTTTCGAGATTTCGTCTTGCAACGCATTACTAACGAGAGTGTCAAGACTATTCTTACACGTGATTTGCCTGTAAAAATTGATAACCCTCCTAAAACCGAAGATAACCCTGCAGGTGATTGGAGCACTGGTACTTTTTACCACGTACCTACTCTGGGCGTTCTCGCATTAATTTCTAAAATGCAGAATGATGTTAGGTCATCTGAATCTGCTGTAATTAATGAACTTTTTAAAGAGGCAGAAGCCAAGCCTATTAAGTTTGATGCGATTACTGCACTTGCCATTCCTCAAACCAGCTATGCATTAGTTGGACAACAGGTAAAGGCTCAAATCATGGTTGCTGCTTACAATAAATCTGTCAGCCCTACAATTAGCGCTTCTTCAGGTTCTATAAAGATTGCAGATGGTGTTGGTTCATGGACAGGAACGGCTACCGGTGTTGGATTACAAACGGTTCGTGGTACACTAAGTCTCAATCTTGGCGATAGGAATATTTCTCAACCTTGGAGTTTCCAATATATGGTTGGAAGTGCCGGCGCATCTCTTCAGCTTGATAAGATGAACGTGTTTTATATTGGAGTTCCAAATCCAATTACAGTTACCGCTGCTGGTTATTCTTTGGAAGATGTTAGTGTAAATATTCCCGGTGCCACCCTGACTAAAACAGGGAATGGTAAATACAACGTATTTGTCACTGGAGGTCGTGAAGTAGATGCTAGCATTTTAGCTAAAACAGCTGATGGAATGAAGAATGTCGGCGCTATGAAAGTGCGTGTAAAGAGAATCCCTGATCCTCAGGCCCGCTTAGGTGGAAAACTTAGTGGTTCTATGCAGTCTAATATTTTCCGTGCGCAACTTGGTGTTGCTGCAGTCTTGGAAAACTTTGACTTTGATGCTAAGTTTACGATTACGGGTTATGATTTTTCTTATCAACCCAAACGCGGAGATTACCAGGGGCCCTTTCATACTAATGATGCGTATTTCCCGGATGAAGCTAAACGCTTTATGCCACACATGAAGCCGGGTGATCGAATCTATATAGATAACGTTCGTGCGAAAGGCCCTGATGGAACAACCCGAGCTCTTAACCCCATTACTATCCTTCTGAACTAAACTTTTAGAGACTTAGCTCTTATATTCGTCCGCATGAAAATCCGTCCTTTATACAGGCTTTCAGCTCTTGCTTTGCTTATTGCATGTAGCTCTAGTGTCAACGCCCAAAACGTAGTTGATGCCGCACAATCTGGAAGCGGCAGTAATAACGAACCTGTTTCTTCAGGTTGGTTACCCTCACTCGTTCGGGATGGAGCCTACGACCGTGTCCCGCACAACATGCGAGTATTAGGTTGGCAGATTCCGAATGAGCGTGACATCCTTTGGAAGAAGCGTGTCTGGAGGGAAATTGATACCAGGGAAAAGCAAAACCTCGCTTTCCGTTATCCTGGTGATGACCAGTCGGGTGGTGGTTATTTCATCGAAATCTTACTGGATGCTGTGAAAAAAGGTAAGATTAAGGCATACTCCACTTTTGATGACCGGTTCACAACGGCCCTTACAAAAGAACAAATTATCGAAAAGCTAGTCGGTAAGCCTGACACTATCCTGCAAGAAGATCCTATTACTGGTGAAACTAAGCAATTGATTCGCCGAAGGGATTTTGATCCGGATGTTGTTACGTTATATCGAATCAAGGAAGATTGGATGTTTGATCGTAATCTTGGCCGTATGGTTGTCCGTATTATTGGCATTGCTCCCTTGGTGGATATTAAGAATGAGGATGGCACGACTCGAGCTTCTACTCCTTTACTTTGGATTTACTATCCCGAGGCTCGTCCGGTTTTGGCTCAGTATGAAGTTTTCAATCCGGAAAATGATGTACATCGTATGACTTGGGACGACTACTTAGAGGGCCGTTATTGGAGCGGACGGATTATCCAGGTTACCAATGGTACTCAGGAATCGTTCAGTGCAAGCGGTATGAGTAAACTAGATGCTCTTTATGAAAGCCAACGCATTTCTGAAATGCTTTTCAATAAGGAACACGATATGTGGGTTTATTAATTTCCCCTAGATTCAGACTTATGAAGCGCTGCATTTTTGTAGCGCTTCATTTTTTTCAATTCAATCTATCTTTTGAGTTCTTCATTTTTGCACTAATGATTCCATTGCCCAAACTTGAAGTTTGCTTGTCCCCTGCTTTGCTTCATTTGTTTGATGCTCAAGGCACAATTACAGTCATTATAGATGTTTTCCGTGCTACATCTACTATTGTTGCTGCTTTAGACAATGGTGCTTCTGAAGTTATTCCTGTCGCTGCTGTAGATGAATGTATCGCCGTGGGAAATCGCACACCCAATAGTATTACTGCAGGAGAGCGGGATGGAAACATAGCTCATGGCCTTCAAATGGGCAATTCGCCGCTTTCTTTTCCCCGTTCTTTTGTCGAAGGAAAATCTGTAGTACTCACAACTACTAATGGCACCAGACTACTTCATATGGTGCAAGGAAGTGCTGAAATTATCACGGGTTCTTTCTTAAATCTATCCGCTCTTTGCTCGTATCTAGTGAGCCAGAATAAGCCTGTATTGTTGGGCTGTGCAGCCTGGAAAGACCGTTTCAATTTGGAAGACACGCTCTTGGCTGGTGCCATTGTAAATCGTGTTGCAAGTCATTTCTCTATTCAATGTGACAGTGCTTTAGCCGCAGCTACTATTGAACAGCAATGCAAGTCTGATTACCTTAATTATTTACGAGACAGTTCGCACTATAGAAGGCTGACTTCTTATGGCTTGTTGACCGATTTAGAGTATTGTACGACCCCTGATTTGCATCCTATTGTGCCTATTTTACGGCAAGGGAGTTTGAAAAATGCCAAAGAAGTTTGATGCTCCTATTAGTTGGGCTGAGGTAACATGAATTTGAAACCGATTCCGTGAATGGTTTGTAATTCAATCCCCGGAATATCTTTTAGGTGCTTACGTAGCTTGGTGATAAATACATCCATCGAGCGGCCTAAAAAGTAGTCTTCTTTTCCCCAAACATTCAGCAGAATCTCTTCACGTTTCAGCACTTTATTTGAATTAAGAGCCAGATATCGTAGCAGGTCTGCTTCTCGTTGGGTTAACTGCACTCTTGTGCTGTCATTGAATAGAAGTAAATCGTTGTAATTAAATGTCAGATTGCCTATTACCACTTCGTTAGGACCGTCTTCTTCTTTCTTTCGGGTACGTTTCAAAAACACCTCTATGCGCAGCAAAAGCTCTTGCATGTTGAACGGCTTTGTTACATAATCATCTGCTCCACCTCTAAAGCCTGCTATCTTGTCTTCGTCCATATTTTTTGCAGTAAGCAAAATGATGGGAACGGACTCATTCTTTTTACGAATTTGGCCGGCAAGCCAAATACCATCTCGTTTCGGTAACATGACATCCAGCACACAGACGTCAAAATTGTGCTTCATGTAAAACTGCCATCCTGTTTCTCCATCAGGAGCGTGTATCACGCTATATCCGTTCGCTTCCAGATTGTCTTTCACAACGAAGCCGAGTGTCGGGTCGTCTTCTACTAGTAAGATGTTGACTTTGGAATCTGACATAAATAGTTCGTCCTGTAACTTATTGTTTACGATACTGGCAAGTTAAGAGTAAATGTGCTGCCTTTCCCCAATTGACTGATACAGTTTATTTCACCGTTATGGGCATGAGCAATGATACGAACATAATTCAAACCAATTCCAAATCCTTTTACATCATGAACATTACCTGTATGAACTCGAAAAAAACGATTGAATATCATGCCTTGGCTGGCTTTATCTATCCCAATTCCATTATCGCTAACCGATAAAATCACTCTGTTTCCACTTCTTTCAAGTGCAATCCTTACTACTGGGCTTTTCAGTGAATATTTGACTGCATTATCCACCAAATTGACAAGAGCTGTTTTCAGATGGACTACATCCCCATGAAAAGCAATGTTTTCATTGGGGAGTTGCAAAGAAACACTCCCATCCTTTGCTGCGGCAAGCCTTGCATATGTCGGCAGCTCGGATCGCAGCAATTCCTGCCAGATAAAATCACTACGATTCAATGGCATCCCTTCTTGTTCGGCTTTACTCATTTGCAGGATACGGTCCACCTGATTCGTTAATTGCATTGCTTCTTTTGAGATGATGGTGGCATAGCTCAATAAGCGCTGTGGCTGACTTACAATTTCCGGGCTTTTTAAAACGTCGGCTCCTAATCTAATGGATGCTAAAGGCGTTTTAAACTCATGCGTCATGTTGGCAATAAAGTCTTTCTGCACCTCAGAAAGTTGCCGTTGTTTGAAAATGACATACATGAGGTAGCATAAGAAAACCAACACCAGGAGCAATCCGAATGAAGAAATAATCCAAACCATCATTTGCCCCATCAAGTGATTCTTCTGATATGGAAAACGCAGAATCAGTGCAGGCTCATTTACTTGAATTTCCGGGAACGCGTTTGAAGGCATACTGCTGCTTGAATGCTCCGCCATCTTGTAATATCCACCGTATGCAACAGGCCCTGAGCGACTTAACGCATGGAGCCTATATTGAAAATTGCTGACCACTTTTTTTGAAAAAAGGGACTCTGAAATCACTTGCTCAAGCTTTGCACGTGCAACAGGTGCATTGATGTGAACAATGAAATAGCCGGGCTTTTGTTGAGTTACCGCTTCAGGTTTGTATCCCGTGTCAAAATCTCCATTCTGCAAACGAGCAGCTGCATTTTGAAGTGCGATATTTACAAGGTCGTCAAATTGTTGTGCCTGAAACTTGTAGGTTCGCCTTAGCCCATATACCTGAGTAGCCAAAATACCTACACAGGCCAGTGCCGCCAGTACGAGTAGAATGCGGATATTTCGGCTTTTCATGTTGCGGTGAACCTGCTGGAAAACGACACACAATTTTTGCTACTCGTCCCTGGTATTGAACTAGTTCAGGGCCTTTTTGACATTACAGGAATGATATTTGTTATCCGGCCTTCTTGGCTCAATTTACGGCATGGAGTGGTTAGATGACATGAAATAATATTGGTAACCCATTCTTTTGATGTTCAATGAGAGATATGCAAGAACGACATGATGTACTAATTGTTACTAATTTGTTATCGAGCTTCTGATGATCGCCTATTTCTTCTTCCGTCCAATTGTTAGGTTTTCGTTACGCCTATTCCACAAACGGATTTTTTATGACTGCCTGAATAAGCTGGATCAGAACCCCCGACCGCTGCTGATTTTGGCAAACCACAGCGTCTCTTTCATGGATGCGTTCTTGTTGGCTTGTTTTCTGCGCCGCCGCGTTCAGTTTTTTGCCCGTGGCGATGCGTTTCATCACCCTTTAGCCGAACGATGGCTACGGAGCTTGGGCATCATGCCGGTATATCGAAAAACGGAGGGGGCCGAAAACATGTATCGCAATGGGGAGAGCCATAATGAAGCACTCGAGATTTTTAAGAATGGCGGTGTCTTACTTATCTTTTGTGAAGGTTCCAGCGATATTCAAAAGCGGCTGAAACCCTTGAAAAAAGGGCCTTTTCGCCTCGCTATTGAAGCATACGAACAATTGGAGGTTTCCCCAATCATCGTTCCTCTGGGCATCAATTACACAGCACCCGTGTCTGCCGGCGGTTATGTTTATCTGGAACTGGGAACCACTCTTGAACCAGGCCAATTTTTTATTGAGAAAACAGAAGCTGGTAAGGCAAAAGCGGCAACCAGACTGATGCGCTCTGTAGAAGAGGCAATCCGCAATTTGGTGTGGCATGTTCCCAAAGTTTCTGATTTAGAAACTGCAAATGATGCATTGAATTGCCTGCCATTACTGAACGAATCCATTTCCTTCCTGCAAACCCAGGAAATCATTAACGCTATCAATTCCGGAAATCCCGACAGGCAAGCCGTTCTACAATCGCTTATTCAGAAGTTGCAAAAAAATCATCAACATGGGCCTGATTACTTGTTGCTCATTCTGACGTTCCCACTGGCTGTTGTTGGCTTTTTGTATCACGTAATTCCTCTTTCAACCGCCTCTTACATTACGAAACGAAATGTTCAAGCGGAAGACTTCCTCGCACCGGTCTTTCTCTGTTGTTCTTTACTCCTGTTGTTTCTGTGGTATTTATTATCCTTTGTTTGTTTATTCCTTTGGGCACCTGCCTGGTTCTGGCTATTGATACCCTTTCTGGCAGCAGCCTGTGGCATTTTCTGGATAAAAAAATTTAAGCCTCTCCTGCTACTTCACAGGAGTACCGATACGGCTATCAGCAGGCTCGAAGCTTTGAAAACTCAATAGCGGCCATTGCCCGCCCGTACCTTTGCGCCACTTATGAGCAAGCCCACGCAGACGATTGAAGACGTGGTGATCAAGTTTGCCGGCGATAGTGGCGACGGCATGCAACTCACCGGCTCTCAGTTTGCCAACAATACCGCCCTGATTGGGGCCGACCTGTCCACCTTTCCTGACTTTCCCGCCGAGATTCGGGCTCCGCAAGGAACACTGCCCGGCGTGAGCGGATACCAGCTCCATTTTTCTTCCAATCGGATTTACACACCCGGTGACACCTGCGACGTACTGGTGGCTATGAATGCCGCTGCCCTTAAGGTGAATCTGAAAGCCTTACGGACGGGCGGTATGATCATCGCCGATACCTCTGGCTTTGATGCAAAAAACCTGAGGTTAGCCAATTACAGTGATGGCGACAACCCGCTCGAAAATGGCTCTCTGCAAGGCTTTGAACTTCATAAAATAGACATCAGTAAGCTCAGTCGGGAAGCCCTGAAAGACATCCAGATGGGCACCAAGGAGAAAGACCGTGCGAAGAATATGTTCGTGCTGGGATTCCTCTACTGGCTCTACAACCGTGATATGGCCAGCACCTTACAATTCCTAAAGGAAAAGTTTGGAAAACGACCAGAAATCCTGGAGGCCAACCTGCATTCCATGCAAGCCGGCTACAATTACGGCGATACCGTGGAAGCCTTCAGCACCCGTTACATAGTCAATAAGGCGAAGTTGGCTCCGGGCCGATACCGAAGTATCACAGGAAACACGGCATTGGCGTATGGCTTGATTGCTGCTGCCCAAAAAAGCAACTTGCCTTTATTTGTCGGCACCTATCCGATTACCCCTGCTTCTGATATTTTGCATGAGCTGGCCCGGCATAAAAATTTTAATGTCCGCACATTTCAGGCGGAAGATGAAATCGCCGGAATTGCTGCCACCATTGGTGCTGCGTACGGAGGCTCTTTGGGTGTGACCACTACCTCGGGGCCAGGCATGGCGCTGAAAACAGAAGCAATGGGCTTGGCTATGATGTTGGAGATTCCGCTCGTGATTGTGGATGTGCAACGGGGTGGCCCGTCAACGGGCTTACCCACCAAAACGGAACAGAGCGATTTACTTCAGGCCTACTATGGTCGAAACGGGGAATGCCCCATGCCGGTCGTAGCGGCTGCTACACCTTGTGATTGCTTCGATGCTGCCTTTGAGGCCGTACGAATAGCCCTGCTGCACATGACACCAGTAATTCTGTTGAGCGATGGCTATATCGCCAATGGAGCGGAACCCTGGAGATTCCCTGCCAGCACGGATTTGCCCGCTATTGATGTGCATTTCAAGAAAGAAATTTCTGAATCAGAAACCTCTTTCCAGCCCTATCAACGCGATGAACGAGGGGTACGCCCCTGGGCAGTGCCGGGCACGAAAGGCCTGGAACATCGAATTGGGGGCTTAGAGAAAGAAGACATTACCGGCAACGTGAGCTACGACCCGGACAACCATCAGAAGATGGTGAAAATCCGTGCCGAAAAGGTGGCATTGGTGGCGGATGATATTCCACTCCAAAAATTGGACAGCGGCCCGGACCAGGGCGAACTGTTAGTGATTGGCTGGGGCTCCACTTTCGGGGCAATTAAGAGCGCCGTACAAACCTTACAGAGTGCCGGACATTCCGTGTCGCATGTTCACTTACGGCATCTGCGCCCCTTTCCTAAAAACTTAGGTAGCATCATCCGCAAGTTTAAAAAGGTCATTGTCCCGGAACTGAACAACGGTCAGCTCGTGAAAATCCTGCGTGATGAATTTCTGATAGATGCCCTTCCCTACAATAAAATCAAGGGAGTGCCTTTCAATAAGGGCGAATTGGTGGATGCTTTTCAAAAGCTAATGGAGGCAAAGGCTTAGTGCGCTCCTCTCATCTGCGATAATTCGTAGCACAAACTTTCCTGCCGGGAGTGTGTATGTATTTTCCTTTTGAATAAAGGCTCAATACTCCTGTGCATTTTGGTGCCTTTTTTCATCTGTTAATCTGGGTTACGGACGGTCCCGATCTAAGTCATTCTTTTCTGAGGGATTCGTTTTAAAAAAACTTCCCTTTTTTCAGATGAAAAGAAGTATAGGCCTGTTCAGTTTTTGTTTGCTGGCGCAATCTCTTCAAGCCCAGACTCCCATCACCATCACAGCCAATGGCTACTCGTTTATCGGTCTCGATACAGTGGCTTCGATTGCTCATTCCGCAACCGCAAACTACCTCGGTTTGCCCGCATCGAATGCTAGCTGGGATTTGAGCAATTTGATGCTGGAATCAGGATTGGGTTCTCAGACCCGCTTGGCCCCTCCTGCTGCCAATAACCACTTTCCACAGGCTCGTTATTATGTTATTGGCGGCTTATCAATAAACCCATTGCTACTTTTTAATGCGGATATGTATATGCTCGCCGACACAACGGGGTTCTATTCCCTGGGCGCGGATCATACTCAGCCAAGTATTCAAAGCATTACACCATTCACCAGGAATAGTGGCGATAGCCTCTTTTTTCCGATTCAGACTGACACCTTTTCGCAGCCCATTCAGCAAATGAAATTCCCGGCTACGATGAATGATTCCTGGGGCACTGCAGGCAGTAAGCTAAAGGTCCATTTTTTAGTTACGGCCTCCTATTTCAACCTGAGCAATGCACCTGGTGATTGGATGCCAAGCTACGATTATGCATACCGGGTGGTTGGCTGGGGACAAATGAGGGTACCGATGGCTCAGGGCGGAAACAGTGTCTATATGCCGGTTTTGCAAGTACAGGAAACCCTTACCCGGCAGGATTCTTTTACTATCAATGGCGCCGAGCCTCCTTCCGGATTCCTGACGGCGCTCAGCCTGTCACAGGGCGGGCTGAAGCAATATTTCATCACCCGTTTCCTACGCCCGGGGCAAATAATTCCACTTGCAGAAATCTATCATTTGGATAACACATTCACTACTTGGACAAAAATTTTCGTTCAGCAAGATGGAATTGTTCCCGATGCAGTTCCAACACTCCATACAACACAGGCCTGGAAAGCCTACCCAAACCCGCTCCGGGGGCAACAACTCCATCTTTTCTTGCCCGGTAATACAAGCTATCAAGGGCATTATCGTCTGTTCAATATGGAAGGTAAATTGGTCGAATCGGGAGCTTTATCTTTTGCCGCTACCATCCAGTCAGCAGCCATATTCTTTTCTAAACCGCTTTGCCCGGGATTTTATTCCTTACAGCTTGCCACTGATGAGGCTATGCGAAGTATTCCACTATTGGTTGATTAACAGGTTGCAGGATAAAACTATCCTCTATTTGAACGACTTCACTCACTAAATTTGTATTAGCTCTATAAAACCAGAGCTACTCACATGAAACAAGTTGTATTTGCTACTCTGGCTGCTTTCCTAATGGCTTCAGGGAGTGTGCGGGCGCAAAGTCCTATCACGCTCACGAACACGGGCTACGCTACAAACAATGCAGACACTTTGGGTATTGTGAACAACTTTAGCAGCTTCGCTAATTTGGGTACTCCTGCTGCCAATGCAAGTTGGGATTTGAGCCTGGCAACCTACGCAACAACATTCCTGCAAAGAGAAAGGCTGAATCCTCCTACTTCGGGCAATCCCTTCCCCGGAGCCAGCTACTATGAGCCTTCCCATTATTCTTTTGCCAGCGGTGCTCTCAGCTATAATTCCGATGTCTATAAACAACTCAGCGGCGGAGGTCTGATCTCTATGGGCGAAAACATGTCCACCGCAACAGCCATATTCATCGGTGCGGTAACCGGAGGCACCAACGACAGCCTCGTGTTCCCGGCCCAGACTATTACCTACTTGCCCCAAATTACGGACATCAAGTTCCCGGCTTCTGCGGACTCTTCCTGGATGTCGGCGAACACAAAATATACTACCCTGTTCAGCCTGACCGTTGCAGCCATGAGCTTGAATCACACTCCTGGTGAACGCAGAAGCTCCCGGACAACTATAGACTCCGTAATGGGCTGGGGTAAAATAAGGGTTGCGCTCAAGGCCGGTGGAAATTCAGTCTGGATTCCAGTACTTCAGGTGCGGTATTCTGAAGAGATTACAGATTCATTCTACCTCGGCGGAGCCCCCGCTCCGGCTGCTTTACTCAGCAACTTTGGCCTGGCTCAGGGACAATTGAGCGGTTCCTATAAAATCCTGTTTTATGCTGCCTCTGATGCCACTCCGATTGCTGCCATGGAATACACGGATAACACCTACGGCACCCCCTCAGAATTAAAAGTAAAAGCGACTGGCGAAGCACCCAGTTCTGTGAAAACAACAGGCCTCGTCAGCCAGGTGAAAATCTACCCCAACCCCGCTCAAAGCAGCCTAAACATCGAAGTGCCGGGCAATCAATTCAACGACTGGCACTATACACTCACCAACATGGTCGGTCAGCAAGTGGCTGCAGGTTCTCTGCCCTTCCAGCATGCTCAGAAGGCCACCATCAACCTGCCTAATGGTCTCACTCCTGGCATCTATTCCATCCGCCTGGCTTGTGCGGAAGCTTCTGCCAGCAGTTCCATCATCATCGAATAAGCACGGCTGTTACCAACTACTTTTTTTCCGGCAGTCCTCAGGGCTGCCGGAATTTTTTTTGCCGGCAGAAATTCATTGCCGGGCTTCCGGAGTTGTAGCCGTCAAAAAAATTCACTGCTAGAAAAAATACTTCTTACTCCGGCTGTGCGAAGCGAGTGTGTTGCTGCTTTGGAAAAACGAGCGTCAGTGGGCCTCCAGCCAGTTGTCGCCCACACCAGTTTCGGCTTCCACAGGCACTCCCTTGGGTAAGGGTAAGGCCGCGCACATACCTTCCTGAATCAGTTGACTGGCTCGGGCTACCTCATGTTCCGGCACATCGAAAATCAATTCATCGTGCACCTGAAGCACCATGCGGGTTTGCAGGTGTTCGGCTTTTAGTGCAGACTGCACCCGGATCATGGCTAGTTTGATCATGTCTGCTGCCGAGCCTTGAATGGGCATGTTCACGGCGTTACGTTCGGCAAATCCGCGCAGTGTCTGATTGGCTGAGGTGATGTCACGAAGCCAGCGTTTTCGGCCCATCATGCTCTCCACAAACTGGTGCTGGCGGGCAAACTGAATCTGATCGCCGATGAATTTTTTGATGAAAGGATATTGACGGAAGTAGTTGTCTATGATGTCGCGTGCTTCGTTGCGCGGGATGCCCAGGCTTTCGCTAAGGCCAAAGGCACTCTGTCCATAGATAATACCGAAATTGACGGCTTTGGCCCGCCGGCGTTGCTCCGGTGTCACCTCGCTTTCTGCTACGCCAAACACGCCAGCAGCCGTGGCGGTGTGGATGTCTTTTTTGTGGAGGAAGGCTTCTATCATCGCTTCCTCACCGGCCAGGGCCGCAATCACGCGCAGCTCGATTTGAGAATAATCTGCCGAAATAAGTTTCCAGCCTTCGCCACGGGCGATGAATGCTTTCCGGATTTCACGTCCTGCTTCGCTTCGGATGGGAATGTTTTGTAGGTTGGGATTGACCGAGGAGAGCCGGCCAGTGACTGCTATCGTCTGATTGAAGGAGGTATGCACCCGTCCGGTTTGCGGATGCACCAGGGCAGGCAGGGCATCCACATAGGTGCTCTTTAATTTGGATAGCTGGCGATAGCGTAGGATATCTTCAATGACCGGATGGCGGTTGCGCAGCTTTTGAAGCACTTCTTCGCCAGTAGCATATTGCCCGGTTTTCGTCTTCTTACCGCCGCCTTCTATTTTCAATACGTCAAACAGTACTTCGCCAAGTTGCTTGGGCGAACCCAGATTGAAACGCAGGCCTGCATGTTGAAACACGGCATCCTCGGCAGCCTGAATATCCCGTTCCAACTCTTTCGAATAGGCTTGCAGGAAGGGCACATCAATGCCCACGCCTTCATGCTCCATGTCCACAAGCACGGGCACTAAAGGGTTTTCCACTTCTGTAAAAAGCCTGCCGGCTCCGGATGCGTCCAGCAAGGGCTTGAAGCACTGCTGCAACTGCCAGGTCACATCGGCGTCTTCGGCAGCATATTCTTTTACCTGCTCCAGGTTGGCCTGGCGCATCGTGATTTGGTCTTTGCCTTTTTTGCCGATGAGCGTCTCGATGCTCACCGGCTCATAGCCGAGGTATTTCAGCGACAAGGCATCCATATTCCGCTTGCCATCCGGCTCAAAGAGGAAGTGTGCTAACATGGTGTCCCAAAGCTTGCCTTTAGGCTCGAAGCCATACCATTTCAGCACGAGGAAATCGTACTTGATGTTTTGTCCAATCCAGGTTAAATCGGTACGGTCAAACAAGGGCTGAAAGCGCGTCAGCACCTGCAGGGCGGCGGTTCGTTCTTCAGGGATATAGACGTAATAAGCTTCCGCTTGCTGCCATGAAAACGACATGCCGACCAGTTCAGCGCGGTTGGCATCTATGTGGTTCGTTTCGGTGTCGAACGCAAAGGCAGATTGCGTCAGCAGGGTCTGAACGAGGGACTCAATTTCTTCCGTTTCACGGATGAGATGGTAGTGGTGAGGCGTGTCTGAAATCTTCCGGATCTGTTCCCATTCCGGGGTGGCGATGATGCCCGCGGCAGTGTCTGGCTTGGGTGGTTCGCGCTGGGTATCCGCAGAGGCTGCCGGCCCGAAAAGCTCCAGGGCCGTGCCTGCTTTTGGCGGAAGGGTACCGGTGGTTTCACCCAATACCCGCTTGCCTAAAGCTCGAAATTCCAGCTCATTGAAAATTGTTTCGAGGGCTTCTTTGTTCCGTTCCTTGACGCGGAAATCTTCTTCATGAAAACGGACCGGTACCTCTGTGATGATGGTGGCTAACTGTTTGCTGAGTATCGCCATTTCCTTGCCGGCCCGTACTTTCTCACCCAAGGCTCCTTTGATGGAATCAGCAGCGTCCAGCACACCTTCCAGCGTGTCGTATTGCGCCAGCAACTTGGCTGCGGTCTTCTCGCCCACACCGGCAATGCCGGGTATATTATCCACCGCATCACCCATCAGTCCGAGCACGTCAATCACCTGATCAACCCGTTGGATATTCCACTTTGCACAGACTTCTTCAGGCCCCAGGATTTCAGGCGCTCCGCCCCGGAAGCCGGGCTTATAGATGCGTACCTGATTGCTCACGAGCTGGCCATAATCTTTATCCGGAGTCACCATATACACCTCATAGCCCAACTGTGCGGCTTCAGCAGCTAGCGTACCAATCACATCATCGGCTTCGTAGCCAGGGTATGACATGCAAGGCAGGGAAAAGCCTTCAACAATCCGCTGAATGTCGGGCAGGGCATTTCGGATGTCTTCGGGTGCAGCCTGGCGGTTGGCTTTATACTCGGCATATTGAGCCGTTCGATGCACATCGGTATCACTTTTCCCACCTTCAAAAACGACAGCCAGATGGCTGGGATTTTCCTTGTTCATGAGGTCAAGCAGGGTGGTGGTGAAGCCAAATTGAGCACTTGTGTTTCGGCCCTTAGAGGTGATGCGTGGTGCATGTTGCAGGGCGAAATAGGCGCGGTAGATCAGCGCCATGGCATCGAGCAGGAAGAGTTTTTTATCAGCAGGCATAGGGTGTCGGCAGGCCTTTTGTTGCCTGCGGCAAAAATCGGTAGGGAAAAAATGAACCCCGCAGGGCAGGTAGGTTTTCAGGGAAAGAAAGAGCAGGCTCATCCATACAGCTCCACATGAATCCGCTTGCGGTCGTAGCCCATAGCGAGGATGCGTTCCTTCGCTTCATCCACCATCACTTTCCAGCCACAAAGCATGAACTGTGCCGGCTGTCGCGAAGCACATAGGGCTTCATAAATACTGTGAACATATCCACGAGGCCCTTCCCAGTCTTCGCGGCTGAGAGTGGGGTGGTATTGAAAATGAGGGAGCGATTGGGCATAATGTTCCAGTTCGCTGCGGTAGAGTAGGTCTTGCCGGGTACGACTGCCATACACCAAATGCACTTTTCCATGAGGCCAGCCTGATTCAGGAGGCTGTGCCGACATGTGTGCGACCATGCTTCGAAAAGGGGCGACGCCCGTGCCGGTGCAGATGAGGAACAAATCATCCTGAGCTAAGTTTTCGGGCAGGGTAAAAACCCCCTGAGGACCGCGCAGGGTCAAGCTGCTGCCTACATGGATTTCATTGAAGAGATAATGCGTGCCCACCCCGCCTTCTAATAGCACAATGACCAGCTCTATGAGGTTGCTGCCATCCGGTGCGGAAGCGATGCTGTAAGAACGCCAGCGCCGGTTGCGCTGCTCGTGAATGGGTAGGTCGAGGGTAAAAAACTGCCCGGGTTTAAATTGGATTTGTTCTGTTTCGGGCAGCTCAATGAAGTAGCGTCGCGTGGCAGCATTGGCCTGTTCGATACGGCGGACGATGCCGGGTTGCCATTGAGGAAGCATAGTGCGATTACTTTTGAAAGGTAAGTGCTTTCGTAGGATGTGATTGATGCGCTACCGAGCTTTGCGGCTGTCTTAGCCAGGCATTTTACTGGAATAGTTTTCCTCATATAGTTTATCAGAAAAAGCCCCTTGAACCTGCAAGCACCCATTGGCATTTTTGACTCCGGATACGGAGGCCTCACGGTCTTCCGGGCCATCCGCGAAGCACTACCCCAATACGATTATCTCTACCTCGGCGACAATGCCCGAGCACCCTATGGTAGTCGTTCCTTCGACACGATTCATGCCTACACCTGGCAGTGTGTGCAGTGGATGTTCGCCCAACATTGCCCGCTCATTATCTTGGCCTGCAACACCGCATCGGCAAAGGCTTTGCGCAATATTCAGCAACGGGATTTACCGGCGCTGCATCCTCAGGAACGGGTGCTGGGCGTGATTCGACCAACGGCTGAGGTGATCGGGAATTATTCACTGACTGGCCATGTTGGAGTGCTGGGCACAAAAGGCACCATTCAAAGCGACTCATACCCGCTGGAGATTGCCAAATTATTTCCTCAGCTCAAAGTCTATCAGCAGGCCTGTCCCTTGTGGGTGCCCATCATAGAGGCGGGCGAACATGATAGTCCGGCGGCGGATTATCTGGTTGAGAAATACCTCGGCAGCCTCTTATCGCAGTCGCGGGATATAGACACGGTGCTGCTGGCATGTACGCATTACCCCCTGCTGAGCCCCAAAATCCTGGAATATTTACCCGAACATATCCGGCTGATTTCGCAAGGGGATATTGTGGCTTCCAGCCTGGCAGATTACCTCCTTCGTCATCCGGAAATGGATTCCAGACTAAGCCGGGGAGGCAGCAGCTTGTTCTTTACGACAGATGATGAATCAGAATTTGAAGAAAAAGGAAGTCTTTTTTTCGAAAAGCCACTTCGGGCTACTCATTTATTTTTATGAGAAGTATATTAGGGCTGGAATAAGGCGGGCAATTCCGCTCGCTACCCAACCCTATCACTATGTTACCTGATCCCACTGCCCCCGGTGGTATGCAGCCTACTTCACTGGAAGAACGACAGCATGCCCATCACCACCACCATCATCGCAGGCACCACAAACGGAAAACCTGGAGTGCCTCCCTATCAGAACAAATTGCCGATGCTATTGAACGGCATCGTCCGTTATTACTAGCATTATTGGCAGCTTGCGTGTTGCTTGTCGTGTTGCTTTGGCTGTTTCAGTTTGCCCAACATGAAGCTATTACACATGTTTCCGGCACTTAGGTTGTATTTTTTTAAAAAATCGCTTTTGGAGCACATCAATTGGTGTGCTTTTTTTTGTGAAAAACTGAATAGCAAAATATAGTTGATCGGAGTGTCCCTGAAACATGTTAAGGGCAGGCTGCAACGGATGTTTCCTTGTGTTTCAAAAGTTGGATTTCTTCTCATTGTCCGCGGGTCTTCCTAATTTTTTTGGGTTAACGAGAGCAGGATGACATAGTATCTTTGCCCGACCGCTGGGCGCAAGCGATACCTAAAGCGCCGGTCACACACACAAGTCTGATTTTTATATGGCTAAATACATCTTCGTGACCGGCGGGGTCACTTCTTCATTGGGTAAGGGTATTATTGCAGCTTCGTTGGCCAAGCTGCTGCAAGCACGGGGTTACCGGGTGACCATCCAGAAGTTTGACCCCTACATCAACGTGGACCCCGGCACGCTGAACCCTTATGAGCATGGTGAGTGTTATGTAACCGACGATGGCGCCGAAACCGACCTTGATCTGGGACACTATGAACGCTTTCTGAATACACCGACTTCGCAAGCCAACAACGTCACGACGGGGCGTATTTACCAGTATGTTATTAATCAGGAGCGCGCCGGTGCCTACCTCGGCAAGACGGTGCAGGTGATTCCCCATATCACGGATGAAATCAAACGACGCATCATGCTACTCGGTGAAGGAAATCAGTACGACATCATCATCACCGAGTTGGGAGGCACCGTGGGCGACATCGAAAGCCTGCCTTATGTGGAGGCCGTACGCCAGCTCAAATGGGAGTTGGGAGAAGAAGATGCCATAGTGGTGCACTTGACCCTCATACCTTACCTCAAAGCCGCCAAAGAACTCAAGACCAAGCCCACACAACACAGCGTGAAGATGATGAGTGAAAACGGGCTGAACCCGGATATCCTCGTCTGCCGCACTGAAGAGCCGCTCTACAAAGACCTGAAGCGCAAGATTGCCCAGTTCTGCAACGTGCGCCAGGATGCCGTCATCGAAGCACTGGATGCTGACACCATCTATGGTGTGCCATTAGAAATGCTGCGCGAGCGCTTAGACATAATCTGTCTTCAAAAGCTCGATCTGCCTCTGGGCGATGAGCCGGAAATGCTGCGCTGGAAAGAATTTCTCAACAAACTGCGCTACCCAAAAAGCAAAGTAGTAATAGGCCTGATTGGGAAATATGTAGAGCTGCAAGATGCCTATAAAAGCATCCTTGAAGCTCTGATCCATGCCGGAGCTGTCAACGAGTGCAAAGTAGAAGTACGCAACATCCACAGCGAACACCTGACCCCCGAAAATGCCCTCGAAAAACTCCAGCAACTTGATGCCATCCTCGTGGCCCCAGGCTTCGGTTCTCGCGGCATTGAAGGGAAAATTGAAGCGATAAAAATTGCCCGCGAAGAAAATATCCCCTTCTTCGGTATTTGCCTCGGTATGCAGATGGCCTGTGTAGAATTTGCCCGTCACGTATTGGGGCATAAAAATGCCCACAGCACCGAGATGCAGCCTGAAACACCACAGCCTGTCATCGCCATGATGGAAGAGCAGAAAGCCATCACCCAAATGGGCGGCACCATGCGCCTCGGCACCTACACCTGCGAGTTACGCGAAGGCAGTCGTATTGCCGCGCTGTACAAAAGCCGCCGCATCACCGAGCGCCACCGCCACCGCTACGAGTTCAATAACGCATTCCTTCAAGCTTTCGAAGAGGCCGGCATGACCCCCAGTGGTATTAACCCCGAAACTGGCCTGGTCGAAATCGTGGAAATCGAAAAACATCCCTTTTTCATCGGCACCCAATTTCACCCTGAATACAAGAGCACGGTGGAGAATCCGCATCCGCTGTTCGTTGCCTTTGTGAAGGCTGCTAAGGAAGCCCAGGAGCAACGGGCCGGCAACGCTCGCCTAGTTATGGAAGACCGCAGCCTGAGGGTTGAGCGCTAAACTTTTGAATCTTTTTTTCCGGTATTTAGACCATAATTAGCTTCTGTCGCTGCCCGATCTGAGCTTATACTAGGATTGTAGCTTTCGGCTGAATTTCTTGGTTCGCCTGCTCGCGGAATGGGAAGAAAGTAATCCCATCTTTCTCCTCCAAATACAGTCCAACAACATACTCTGCAGCAATCCCTGGTTTCAGAAAAAAAGAAGCAGCCCTTTTAGGCTGCTTCAGTAAAGGTTTGTTTGAGCTGTTTAGTAGCGGGCCTGATAATTCTGAACCGCTTTCAGAAGTTCCGTCTTGTGGCTCAGCGCGTCTTCCTTATTCAGGCGGAAGTTGTTAGTAGCCATCTCTAAGGCCAGATATTTTTCATTGACAGCCCCTCTGCCGCCGGGCAGGGTAGCGTTCAGTTGTTTGCGGGTAAGGTTCATGCCGTCCAAGAGCATTTTATACACTTCCTCGGCGGTCTCCTGAGCCTTGGAGGAATTGTTGTTTAGTTGGTGTTCCAGTTTGGAGGCTTTTTTAGAAAGTTCCGATTTGCTCGTGGCAACGGCTTTGTCGATCTGTGCTATCTCAGCAGCCTTGTTGGCAGTGTTGGATACAGTTTGCGCGAACGTGAAGCCGGAAGAAACACAGAGCAGAGTAGCAATGAGAAGCAGCTTTTTCATGGCAGTTGTTTTTGTTTTTTTTCGAGGGATTAAATGTAAGATTTTTCGGTGCGGGCAAAGATTAGATAGTGCCAACACAGAGTAAGACAGAGATCGAAAAGAAATGGTTGGTGAATTTTCAAAATTTTTTTTCGCCTGTGTGTTCCCGATACAGTTTCTCCGCAAGTTAAGATGTCTCGGAAAGCAGACAAATATCAGATTACCAAGCAAAACCTGAGCATTATATTCGCCACAAAAAATTCTCCAACCTTTTTGGAAAAAATGCTGTCTTCATTGATTAACCTTCCTTTTTCCGAAGGCAGCAACTAATTTTTTTCAGCAAAAAGTAAGCCCCAATATTGAATCATGAGCCCACTACTACGTCGAGCTAGTTCCGGAAGTCGTCTGATGGTCTTTGCTTGTATATTCTTCAGCCTTATTACCTGTAAGGTGGAGCAAGTGCAGGCTCAGTCTGTTCCCTGCCCCCCTAATGTAGATTTTGAAAATGGGGATTTCAGCAACTGGGAATGCTGGCTGGGCACTGCTACGGCAGGCAGCACCGCTACCTACCAGATTGCATTTGGAAGCCCCTTTGTGAGCGGTCCGGTTGCCGGGCGGCATATTATTGAAGCCACCACGGCTCCTCCGGCACTGGACCCCTATGGTAAGTTCCCGGTGACCCCTCCCGGCGGCGGAAACTTTGCAGCCAAACTAGGCAGAGATACGGCCCTATTTTGTGCCGAGCGCATCCGTTACTACATCCATGTGCCGGTGGGCTTCAATGATTATAGCTTCAATTACCGTTTTGCCTGCGTTTTACAGGATCCGGATTTTGGGAATTTAGATTCCTCAACCTGGTCGCATAAACTGTATGAACGTCCTACTTTCCGGGTCACTGCTTTTGATAGCGCTACAGGACAGCCTATTCCTTGTGCTATTCAAAATTTTATTGCTTCTCCTGACCTGATAAACATCTATGGCTTTAAGGTTTCCGATACGGGATTTGGGGTGATTTACCTGCCTTGGACGAGCGGCGCCTTACCCATCCTGGGGCAAGGTGGTAAGACGATTGTCCTTCAGGTAGAAGCTTTAGACTGCTCGGCCGGAGGACACTGGGGCTATGGCTATTTTGATGTTCTCAGTTGCGGTAGTTACAAGGCAGCCATGACTTATTGTAATCTGGACTCCGGTATTGTCCGCTTTTTCGGTACAGGGGTAACTCAGGATTATGACTGGTACACCAGCAATGGCACCTTCATCGGCTCCGGCCCCTACATAGATGCCCGAGTCCCTTCCACACCGGATTATTTCTACGGTGTCTTTAAAGGTGGTTCTGCAGGATGCTTAGATACCATTTATACGGATACCGTTTCCAACTTCACGCTCCAAACGGTACCCAAAATGCCTTGTGTGCAGTTTGGGTCACCGATCAACCTTTCTACTACTCCTGTGGGCGGGCTTTCGGCCAGTTCCTACACTTATTCCTGGAGTGGCCCTTTAGCAGGCGCGACACTTTCGTGCATCAACTGCCAAAACCCGGTGTCCACACCTTATGACACCACTACTTATTACGTCACTGTTACGGATAAGGTGGGATGTTTCCGCAACGACACGGTTCACGTCAACCAGGCCCCGAATGCGGGTCCGG
>JAFDYC010000069.1 GCA_018267625.1 Bacteroidota bacterium | reverse complement strand
CATCCGTTGCGTCGCACGTTTCAGCCCTATTTCGCTGCTCGGCTTTGCCCGGAAAAACGAAAGGCCGCCTCTGTAGCGAAGCAGCCTTCCATGCCTTCTTGCAGCGAGTAAAAAAAGCCTACTCCACCACCACCTTTCGGCTGAAGGACTCGCTATCTGCCGTGATGCGTACGAAGTACATGCCGGGCGCCGCACCGCTGAGGTTCATTTCCTCAAACAGGCGCTTGCCGGGGTTGCTGAATTGCCGGCTCAAGACCTCGCGGCCCGTGACATCGCTGATACGGACGCTGACCTCCTTCATGGGCTGTTTGGCATCTAAAGAGAGGTGGAAGCGCCCGCCGGTAGCGGGGTTGGGGAAGAGGCTTACTTGAAACTCAGGGTTGCTGACCAATTCTGGTACCCCAAGGCCCCGGGCCGAATCTTTTACCCGGTATAGTTCCCAACCGGTGGACCCGTTGTCGCCAACAAAATATACGTAGCCACCGAAGAGGGCCATATGGTCCGAGGTTACGCCATTCTTGTTACCCGGATTCAAATCAGCCACCCTGGTTCCGCTTACGCCGTCATACTTATACAACTCCACTCCGCTGGCATTTGTTCCTGTTGGCACATTGACGTCGAAGTACAAGTTGTAAGGTGTTGACAGGAAGTTTCTAAATCCTCCTCCATTCGGAACACTATACACCATGGAAACGATGCCGGTGGCTGTATCATACCGGTAAAGTGCCGATGACCCGGGAGTTGCTTGCCCATCAAAGTAGATACTTCCCTGGTGTAAGATTGCCATATAAGGCTGGTAAGCACCTACCCCATAGCCCGGCCCGGGCAGAAGGTCTGTTAGTCGTTGGACAGTAGTCCCGTCATATGAATACAATTCTTGACCATGTGCACTATCAGTTGCAAAAAAATAGAGCTTCGTCCCGGCAACGACAAAATTACTAGGATCCGAATCGCGCCATCCGGGCCAAATGTCTGATACCAGACTCACAGAATTTGTAACAGGGTCGAAACTGAATAACTCATTGCCCAAGCCTGTTGAATCTGCGTTGAAATATATTTTCCCAGCGTATAATGCGGTTTGCAATGACATTGACGATGTACCATAGGGATTAAAACCCGCCTTATTTTGGTCGAGAATCCTGACAGGGGGATGCACATCATCGTAACTCCATAAATACCATTCAGTTGTTGTTTTACCGGACATCAAAAGCAATCGGTTGCCTGCCACGATAATCGGGGTAACAAAAGTATATAGGCTGGAATCTCCGACTGTATCCGGCGGCATAACACCTTTATACTTTATTAGACGGGATACGTTTAGACTCGTACGCGATGTGAAATAGACATTCCCGTTGTATTCAATCATAGGTTGGCTCATTGTAGTAATACCTCCTGAACCGGTACATCCTTCAAAGTTAATTGACCCATTATCTGTGACCCGCTCAGCCGGCATCCCCATTTGCTTCCAGCGCCAAAGCTCTTGACCGTGCAGGCTATCCGCAGCAGCGAACAAAAGCCATTCGCCCCACGGCGTTAAGTACATTGGATAAGATCCTCGCACACCAGGCCATATATCTTCAACAAGTTGCGGCTTTTGGGCAAGAGCGCTTAGCGAGGTGATCAGGCAGGCCAGTATCAGGCTCCATGCATATATTGTTCTCATCATTTTTTAATGTTTTTTGCTACTGTTGCTGCTGCCGGCTCTTGATAGAGTCAGCAGCAACCAGCAGGTAAGGCAATTATTGCTTGTTGAATTTTAGGTTTGTGACACTGCCAGAAACTTGTTGCAACCGGATTAAGTACAAGCCGGAAACAAGACTGCTAACATCCACTGATGTCTTCCCCATTTGAACACGACCACTGAGCAGGCTTTTACCTGTTATGTCACTGATGATGTAAGTACTCCCCGGCGTAGTTTGTATTTGCAGCCTGTCTGACGCGGGATTGGGCGACACCCAGCTCGTATGAACATTAGCCATCGTCCTATTGGGGTTAGCAGACAACTGACGAAATAACATCGCGTTGGCCGAGCTATACTTATACACCACATTTCTGCCATTATACCAGGCAGCAAAAATATCCTTACCGGTGTTGGAGCAATTGCTGATGGCGTAGTTGATGGCTCTATCCCAATGGTATGTAAGGGTATCGTTGTTGACCTGATAGACCGCAGAGGGTGTGATAAGCTGGCCGGTCGTGATGTTTATATCGCGAGCATAGAGGCTATCGTGCTGCCAGGGATAGAAGCCGACTGTATATTGTCGGTTACCCACGTTCGCCGAGGGAGCGCCGACACCTACACCACCTGCCACACAGGCACCCATAGCAGAATATGGCCCCCAGGTAGCGTAGGGGTATAGCGGACTGAGAATGGAAGAAAAATCAGTGGGGCCGGACAAAAGGTCGTTGTAACCATACACGGCCTGAGGCCCGCTGGACATGGGTACTGTGCTGGCAATTTGCCATTTTGCAGATTTCCCATCATACTGGCTGAGTGCTTCAATTCGGGGATAATATCCGTCATTGGCGTTATCCACAGTAACCGGCGCAGGAATCGGCATGCCCCCCAGGCTGTATTCATACACCTGAATTTGTCCGGTTGTTAAGGGCGTGGCAGGGATGCTGTAGGAGAGGATGAATCGTTGGTCGCCCGAAGCGACATCGGTAAAGGCAGCGACATCCGGTAATACGCCACTGGTAATCTTTGTTGGGGCAAGAAACCATGTGGCATAGGGTGTAGCAATATCTGCAACATTTGCCAAGACATTGTTGCCATCTGACCACGTATAGACGAACTGGTGGAGCGAAGGATCGCCATTGAATAGCGTGCCTGCATCCGTCCACATGTCTATATGCGGATAGCTTGGGTTGCCTGTGAACGTGTAGATAGATGAGAGCGCCCCAGTGGGAGTATTGGATTCCATGTTTGCCGAAGCAGATGTCACTGCAGACTTGAGGTAGAAAGAAGGCAGACCAACATCGTAGAGGTCGTATGCATCATAGTACACCTTTGATCCACCGGCATTGTCATACACCAGGCAGACCTGATAGCCGCTGCTTCCATTAGGATAATTCGGCGCATTGGTGCTTGCTGCGATTACCACATCAGGTGCAACATAGCCATTGATTGGAATCGTTACACTGTTGCCACCGTAATCTTCTACGTAGAGTGTTGTGTTGCCCGTATTACTCGAACTCCAGGCCACGGCCTTAATCACACCGTTTCCCTGCACTTCTACTGCATCGCAGTTCACCACAATATCGTCACAGGGATTCGTACCCGGATGGCCTCCGCAATGGTAGAACGCATACGATGATATCCCCGTCTCAGTAAATGCTGAGGAAGGGATAATCTGCGCACTTGCAGCATCCTCTCCGCTCAAACACGGCGACACAAGCAGCGACGCTATCATAGCAGACAGTATTGCCACACGTAATCGCCTAAGCGCTGTGTGTGTGTGTGTGTGTGAATAGCAGGCGCCTGTTCAGCCTGCTGCGGTGCATCATTTAGCGCCGGAAGGGGTGCATGTTCTTGCATGACGATGTTGTTTTAAAAAAATGAAAAGAATGATGAGCCTCCAAGCCAGAGGCTTTCTCGTCATAAGACAGCCAGAAAAGCAAAAAGGTTGGCGAAAAGGAAAACTTTTTTCGTGAGGGGCCGGTTAAGCAGGGCGGGGATTTTTCAAAAATGAAGTTGGCCCTCACCCCGTTCCGGGCAAAGCCGAGAAGAGAAATAGGGCTGAAACGTGCGACGCAACGGATGTTCAATAGGATTGCAATAGCCGGCTAAATAAAAAAATCACAGCAGGCATCTCCTTTCAGGAAAAATCTTTCGCTGCTACTGAGATTCCAACTTGTTCAGCCTTTCTTTGTCGCTTTGGTGCTACGCTACTGACTGTGACTGAGAAAGAACTGTACACAACGATATGCCGCAAAGTGCCGGCTTTGATTTCGATTTTTGCCCAGAGCTGGTGGCTGGATGCTACCTGCGATGCAGCGAGCGACTGGGACGTGGCCCTCACCTTGAAAGGCGACACAGTGACCGGAGCCTGGCCCTATTTGCGCAGCGAGCGCTATGGTTTGTCGCTGATGCGAAACCCCAGGCTTACGCCTTATTTAGGCCCTCAGGTTTTCTTCCCTCCCGATATTGCGGCAGGCCGTCGCGACTCCTATGAGTATGAAGTCTGTGAGCAGTTGGCCAGTATCCTGCCCGATGCCGACCTCTGGCGCTTATCGCTACCTCCAGGCTTCCGGCAGGCAGGGCTACTGCGGCGTGCAGGGCTTAAGCTAAGCGTGCAGCAGAGTTTCCTATTGCCGCTTCAAGCTTCTGAAGAAACCTTATTCGGAAACTTTAAGGAAAGCCTGCGCCGGAACCTGCGGGCTGCCGAAAAGGAATTCCTCATCGTGGAAGACAGCTCTGCACTGGACAAGCTGTATGAGTTTCAGAAGAATATTCTGGATGAAAAGCGTGTACGGCAGGCTTACACGCTGGGGCAGATGCAGCGGCTGATGACGGCCTGCCAGGATCACCGTTCCGGCACCTTATGGTTAGCCTATGAAGGCAACAAGCTTCAGGCAGCCGTTTGGAATGTGTGGGACAGCCATAGGAGCTATTACCTAATGGGTGGCAAATCGCCCCAGTGCGACAATTACCGGGCCATGAGTGCGCTTTTGTGGCATTGCATCCGCCAGGCCAAAGAGCGGGGAAATGAGTATTTCGATTTTGAGGGTAGCATGGATGGCGGGGTGGAACGATTCTTCCGTTCTTTTTCCGGGCGGCGGGAGCTCTACCTGGTGCTGCAACGCGATGGGCACTGGCTCTGGAAGCTGGCCCGGCTGCTACGTTTCCGCTAAGCCAGATGAGGCATAAGAAAGGCTCAGGCTGGGGCAAGCTCAGGTTCAGCACGCTTCGCCATTCCGAAATTCATCATCAGGACGCCGCTTAGCATCACCACGGCAGACAAGAACAGCATTTCATTGATGTAGGGTACCGTGACGTACACCAGTGCCATAGTGCCTTGCACAAAGAGCAGTATTTCCTGAAAGATGATGCCGGTAATGAAGGTTATCAGACCTTGCTTGCGCCATCCGCCGGCGGCAAAGAGGTTCAGATGCTTCAGCAGAGCGACGATAAAAATGCTGAGCAGCCCTAAGAACACTAAGTGTAAATAGCCAATCACTATGGGGCGGAACCCGAAAGCCAGTTTGGCTAATTGAGGATGCAGGGAGCCCGCCTGGAGCAGGAACTTGATGCTGCCTGAGACGGCTGCAAAAATCATCAGTACCCGCACGGTAGGCCGCAACGACTGAAGCAAGACAATTCGTTTTTTCCAGGCAGCACGCAGCAGCAGGACCCAGCCACAGGTCTGCATCATGGTAGCCAGCAGGGTGATGCCGTAAGCGCCCATGGGCAGCTTCGCCCAAAGGATGGAGAGCATATAAGCCGGGGCGCAGGAAAGGGCAAACAGCCAGAACATCCAACGTTCATTACGGGTGCAGCTCAAGTTGCTACCCAACAATAATCCGGCACAGGCGAAGAAAAACCAGCCATTGTACTGAAAGTGCAGGTAGTAGTATATGGCTCCGAGGTACCAATGCTCGTGGTTAATGACCCGGTTGGCCATCAGGTAAGCCAGGAAGAAAGGCCCGATGGAAGAGAGGACAGCCCAAACTAAGGAAGCCTTAAACCAAAGTTTTGAGATAAGCCGCTCCGGGATGCGGTTCAGGTCGCGCCAGAACACCCAGGCAAAGGCATAAGATGCCAGCACGGTGGCCGTTGAAAAGATGATAGATACCGTGCCATACCCTTCCCAGGGGAAGCTGAGCAACATACCCCAGGAGGCAGCCAGGTTTGCCCAAAGCAGCGCATGGTATTTACGCAGGTTTATGTGCAGGCTGGTCTGGCTCAGGTAGAGCACCATCAGGGTCATCAGGATCTGGGTGAGCCAGCCAGAGAAGGCGAAATGAGAGTGTGCGTTCAGAATATTTTTCTGGGGCAACCAGGGCAGCGCAAAGGCAATCTTATAGCGCATGGTGCTCCCCAGAATCACGACTACCAGGAGGTTCAGCAGGCAAATGCGCACCCAGTTTCTGAAAAACGATGCATACTCAGGAAGCAGGTTCATTATGAAAAAATGGTAAAAAATATAGGAGCCGCCGATTGGCAATCTCTTAAGTAAGAATTAATGTGGTTTTGAAACGGATACCTGAAACAAATTTTCAGCAAAAATATTTGAGACAAAGAAGCTGAAAAAATGGGCTGTAACTGATATTTTGGAGCTGCAATTTCAAGTAGAGGGAAGTACGAAGCAGAAAACCGGTGTCGTCATCAATAATGATGTTCATCATCAAACTGTCGGATTTTCCAGTCTTGATTTGTCATCTCAAAATCATCAATTCACGTTCATGAAAAAACACCTTCTTCTTCTGGGAATGTTCGCTGCCATGGTCTTAGCTTCCTGTGGTGGCAACAACACACAAAGCGCCGATCAAGCCGAAGCCGACCGGAAAGCATCCGCAGATGCAAACAAAGCAGCAGCAGCCCCTTCATACGACCCCAACCGCGGTGAAGGCAAGTTTACCCATGTAGATATCGGCCCACTGAATGCTGCAATGGCCTCCAGCGGTGAAAAAGTGTATGAAGTAAAATGCGCCTCCTGCCACAAACTGACCGATGAAAAACTGGTCGGCCCAGGCTGGAAAGGAGTCACCACCCGCCACCAACCGGAGTGGATTATGAACTTCGTCACAAACACAGATGCCATGCTGGAAAAAGACCCCAAGGCACAGGCTATGCTGGAAATCTGCCTCGTGCGGATGCCCAACCAAAACCTTTCCGATCAAGAGGCCCGCGACATTCTGGAGTTTATGCGTAAGAACGACGGCGCTAAATAAACAATCCCCCCAGTACCCAAGTCTGGTTCCAGAATTTCAGAGGCTGCCTCAAAAGGGCAGCCTCTTTTTTTGCAGCTATTCATTTTTGTAACCTGATTTTTGTCCAGGCTCAGCTTCGTTGCAGCATGCTATGAAAACGCTGCCTCAGGATACGATTCAGCCGTATCTGCCAGAGCCACTTGATGATTGTTGCTGCCAGAATTGACGAATCTGCCGACATTGCAACTATAGATTTCCAGCATGAGAGAGGGGCATTTTATCCGTCAAAACAAAGAGCGCTGGCGGGAATACGAGCATCCAACGGAAGACCCGGATGAGCTGGCACGGCGCTTCACCAACCTGGTGGAAGACCTTTCATACGCGAAGACTTTTTACCCTTCCGGCAACACGCCCCGTTACATCAATGGGCTTGCCGCGAATATTTACCGCTCGATATACAGCAACCGCAAAGAGAAAGGGAACCGGCTCATTCTGTTCTGGAGCGAAGAGCTGCCATTGATTATGTACCGAAACCGGAAGGCCCTGCTGGCTTCCTGCTGTTTTTTCATAGCCTTCGTGCTGATGGGTGTCTTTTCCGCCATGCAGGATCAGAGCTTTGTCCGTGCCATCCTCGGCGATGGATATGTGGATATGACGGAACGCAACATAGCCTCCGGCGACCCGTTTGGCGTGTATAAGCAGCAACAGGAACTGAGCATGTTTTTTCAAATTGCACTCAACAACATTGGCGTCTCCTTCAACTGTTTCATACTAGGCATCTTTTGCTCGGTAGGCACGCTCTATTACCTGATGACAAACGGACTGATGCTGGGTGTTTTCGAATACCTGTTTTTTATGCATGGGCTGGGTGTTCAGAGCATCCTGGTCGTATTTGTTCATGGCACTCTGGAACTGTCGGCCATCGTCATTTCTGGTATGGCCGGATTGGTATTGGGGAATTCTATTCTCTTTCCGAAAACATTTACCCGTAGGCAATCCATCATCCGGGGTGCCAAGGAGGGTATCAAAATCATGGTGGGCCTGATTCCGGTATATCTGTTGGCTGCGTTTTTTGAAAGCTTCATCACGCGCCATACGGAACTACCTGCCTATGCCAGCCTGGGCATTCTGGCCACATCTTTAGCCTTCGTCATTTTCTATTTCATTTTGTATCCGGCAAGGGTGCATCGAAGAAAACAGGCGCATGGCTAATCGGTTTCTGAAGCTGCTGTTGCTGTGTTTGGCAGGCTTAGGTGCTGTCCATTTTTCATGGTCACAAGACGTGTATGATTCTTCTCGCTTCAACAGTAGTCGTGTAGGTCTGAAGGGTGCTGAGCCGATTGATGGCATCTATGTTCCCACTGAGGACAGCAGCCTTCTGAACCAGGCAGCACCCACCCCTTCGCAGTGGAAAGAACTAAGCTGTGGGCCAGAATTTGCCTATCGGAATCGGCTCGAATATGTGCCCAAAGCAATTCCGAAAGAGGAAACAACCTGGATGGAAAAAATCCTGGATGAGGTATCGCAATTCTTAGATTCAAGAGGTGGAAAGAATTTACTCTGGCTGATTTTTTTCGGCATCCTCGGATATATAGGTTGGCGGGTGTTTTCCGGCCAGGCTCATGCTTTATTCGCTCGGCGCGACAAAAAGTATGTGAACGAAGAAGAAGCCGAAGACCTAAGTGTGGCAGGCCTGCTTGAAAACAACTGGGAAGACCGGATGCAGGATGCTTTGCAAGCGGGAGCATCCAGGGAGGCCATTCGATTTGCCTACTTGTATTTGCTCCAACGGATGCAGCAAGTGGGGCTCCTTTCGTTCCGCCCCGACAAGACCAACCGGGCTTATATAGAAGAACTGAAAGGCAAGCCGCAAGTAACTGTTTTCCGCAAACTGACGGAGCAATATGAGCAGAGCTGGTATGGAAGGATGAAGCCCGATGAAAACCAGATGGCAGCTTTTCTGGAACAGTTTCGAAAAGTAAAAAACAGCATAGAAGAGGCATGAAGCAGCAAATCCTCTTCCTGTTGCTGAGCCTTCTGATGCTGGGTTCTTGTCGGAATGCAAAGCCCGGCTCGACTATTGATTGGCGCGTCTCGCTGAGCCACCAGGACACAAAGCCTTACGGTGCATCGCTTGCCTATCAAAGCCTGCCGGATTATTTCCCAAATGCAGATCAGGAAATTTTATCAAAGAACTTCCGGTACACAGGTATTGACGAACACCTTTACGGCAGGGAAGACAGCGCCAGCCTGCTTATTCTTTTGGGGCTCCAATTCCGGGTAAACCCCGAAGAATGGGTATCATTATTACGCTTTGCAGCTTCCGGCAATGAAATATTGTTGTTGTCATCGAACCTGGATGAACGGTTGGGTAAGGGGTTTCAATTGTCGAAGCTGCAACCCTGTAACGAACAGGATGCATTGAATAAAACAGAGGATGGCAGCAGCGAAAAGGAAGTATTGCGCCTCTGGAATCATTCTAAAAAGGCCTTTGGATATCAGGGGCGTTGCATCAGTTCCTTTTTCCAATTACGTACTCCTTATGCCCCCGAAGGAGATACCCTGGACGAAGCTGCACCTTCCGAACAAGACCTGACCCGGGCCCGTATGGAAGCAATGATTGAATTTCCCGGCAAGGTGTTAGGAACGGCAAAAGGGAAGCCTGATTTCATCCGGTACACAATCGGAAAAGGACATATCACGCTTCATGCAGCACCACTTGTTTTATCTAATTACTTCCTGCTACAGCCCGGCAACCAAGCATACTTAAGCGGCATCTGGCACAGCTTCCCGGCAAATATTTCGAGGGTGTACTGGAATGAATATTTCGAGCGAAGCGGGCAACGAAGCAGCCTCAGCGTGTTGCTGAAATATCCGGCCATGCGCAGGGCCATGCTGCTCGCTACAGTCGCTTTATTGCTGTATGTCTTAATCAGCTTGAAACGTCGTCAACGGATTATTCCAGTCATCCCGCAAATAGAAAACAGCTCCGTTCGCTTTGCCGAAACCATTGGTCAGCTCTATTTCAATAAAGGCAATCATGCCAACCTTGCTGAGAAGATGCTGCAGCACTTCCTGGAGCAAGTGCGCAGCAAATACTATTTAGACACGAATGAAATCAACGAAGAATTTGCACGTCGTTTAGCTGCGAAAAGTGGCAGAACTGAACGTGAAGCTTCGGAGCTGGTCGCTAAGATTCATCACTTGCGCCTCGGCGAGCCTGTACGCGCCGAATACCTTTACCGGCTTTCCCAGGACCTGAGAAAATTCTTGCCCAACGAATCATAAACTGCTTATGGAAACCATCGAAACCCAGGCCTCATTCCCTCTGGTTGCACCATCCTTAAAAGAAGCCATTGCCCGCTTGATTGTAGGCCAGCAAGACATGGTCGAACTGATGTTGGCCGGGCTGCTGGCGGATGGGCATATCTTACTGGAAGGCGTGCCCGGTGTGGCCAAGACTTTGGCTGCCAAAGTGCTGGCCCGGCTTCTGGATTTACCCTTTTCCCGTATTCAGTTCACACCCGACCTGATGCCTGGAGATGTGATTGGTACCAATATTTTCCATCCTAAGACGGGCGATTTTCAGTTTAGGCCCGGGCCTATTTTTTCTCAAATCGTGTTGATAGATGAAATCAACCGTGCGCCGGCTAAGACACAGGCTGCCTTGTTTGAGGTGATGGAAGAACGACAGATAACTGTGGATGGCATAAGCTACCCCATGCAGCTACCCTTTATGGTCATCGCAACCCAAAACCCAATAGAGCATGAAGGAACGTACCGCCTCCCGGAAGCTCAGCTCGATCGGTTTATGATGAAGCTAAGCGTAGGGTATCCCAGCCTGAATGAGGAAGTCGAAATCTTAACCCGGCAAAATGGAAGCACCCTAACGGAACAGTTAAAAAACTTGCGGCCCATCATCACAGCAGAATCTTTGGATGCTGCCCGGGAACAAGTGCGCCAAACTCAGGTATCCCCAGAAATCCTTCACTTCATTGCAAGAATTGTGTACGAAACCCGCAATGATGCCGCACTCTATATCGGTGCTTCCCCCCGGGCTTCCCTGGCAATGATGCATGTAGCTAAAGCTATCGCCCTGCTCCGCGGCAGGAGTTTTGTCATTCCCGAAGACGTTCTGGAAGCATTATTCCCGGTATTGCGCCACCGCATCAGCCTCAGTCCAGAGCGAGAGATGGAAGGTGCCACGCCCGACACCATCCTAAAAGAATTGGCAGGCAGGTTGGAAGTGCCGAGGTAATGGCTCCAAAGGTGTCCTTCATCAGCTCGTTGAAGCAAAGCATGGTAGCAGCACAGGAATCTCAATACCAAGAAAAAAGCGGCTACAAGAGTTATTATTAAAATTTTCCCGGGAAAACCAGCCTCCTCTGTTTGCGGCAATAAGAGCATGTAGGCAATTACGATGCGACAGCCTGCAACCCCATTCGGGCAATACGTTGAGCCATTGCAGAATGGATTGCAAAAAACTTTTTTCAGGCCTGCTTGCAGCTCCGGTATTTTTTGCTGTATTTTGGACGCGACAAAAAACACTGACAGAGACTTTCCATGAAAAAAACGCTCCTTCTCATCTCCGCACTGATGGCCGGTGCCGCTGGCTTCAACTACGCACAAGCCCAAGACCGCGGCAATGAAGAACTCATTAACGTTTATAGCTGGTACAATACCGCCGACCGCACCTATGAAACGGTGGCAGAAGGGGAATACCAGGATGGACAAATGCTCAACTGGGGCTGGAACGACAAGACCATGCTCTTCACTGCATTCCGCAATCCGGGCCCGGGCCGTGTAGCTGTTTATAGCTGGACGAACCCAACTACCAAGGATCAGATTTCGGTAGCGGACGATGAGTTCAGCGATGACCAAATGATTAAAATGGGCTACACCGGCAAGAAACTCCAGTTCTATGCTGCAACCCGCCGGGGCCCGAACACCATCGCCGTTTACCGCTGGGTGGGTGGCAGAAACAACGATTGGGTAACTATCCCTGAAGAAGGCAATACCGATGCCTATTACAAGAAGGGTTATCGCCATAAAACCTTTCAGTTCTATGGAATTCCCAGGAGCATGGACGTAAAGATTTACAACCAGCTCTAATCGCAAGAACAATTCAATAGCACGAGGCTGTCTTAAAAAGGGCAGCCTCGTTTTTTTTACCTCTACTTTTTTAGGTAGTCTGTTTTTGTTCCCTGTCGCAGCTTCGTTGCAGCTTGTCCTGAAGATGTATCCTAAAAAAGGCTGTGCTCATGAGGGGGTTCAAGCCAGGGAAATTTCTGTGCAGGAAACGCAAGGGTACAATCAGGAATTGGAGTTATTTCTCATTTTTCAAACTGGTGGCAAAGAATTTTAGAAGGCTCCTGAGCAACCCTGCCATGAACATACAGAAACATAGAAAGGAAACAGAAAAAGCTGCTATTCAAAGCCAGTTGCAGGCATTGTTATTCCGTGCTTCTCTGGATGGTTTTGGGGAATCCTTTCGCACCTCTGAGCGTGGCTTGTACTCGATTCAGCGCAGCAGGTATTATCGGCCGGAGCAGGTTCGTATCATCCGGAAAATTCACTTAGATAGTATGGGCCCTTCCTCCAACATTTCGCTGCTCTATTTCGTTGAGACGTTTGATGGCCTGAAGGGCATTGTGAGTAGCCTGGAAAATAGTAGCGGGGCAGATGCCTGCCAGCAATTCATGAACGAAGCTGAGCGTATTCAAAAGCTGCTGTATGGTCGTGGCCTTCACTAGGGGGTGTCCAGCCTATTATGCTGGGATGGGAAAGAAGAGTTTTATCGTAGCGCCTTCATTTGGGGTTCCCTGTGCCTGAATGAAACCGTTGTGATTAGCCATGATACGGCGGCAGATAGCCAATCCGGCCCCATGCCCTTCCGAGCCAAGCTGAGGGCTATTTAGGCTGCGGAAGATGCCAAATATTTTATGGGCCTGATCATTATCTATGCCGATGCCATTGTCTTGAATGCTGACACAGTAATATCGCTGAGACTGGTGTTTGCCAGGCAGGTTCATTTCTTTTCCTGTCGCTTCATGGCTAAGGATTTGCAATTCAGGAATAATGCCCTTGCGGGAAAACTTCAACGAATTATCCAGCAAGTTCCGAAACAACAAAACGAGTTGGTCCGGATAGCCCATAACTACTGGAAGTATGCCCAGATGTATCCGAGCCTGGCTTTGATTTACACGTTCTTCCAAATGTGATACTGCTGCTTCCATGTATAGCTTTAGCGGGCAATGCTTCCTGGTGGCATCTGCATTCAAGGAAGATAGCAACATCAACTCCCCGACTAAAGCTTGCATCCTTTGGGCAGACTGCATCACACGTCGGGCGACATCTGCTTCTTCCGGCTTTTGAGAGGGGAGTTGCAAGAGCCACTTATCCAGTAGGATTTGAATTTTACGCAAAGGCTCCTGAAGGTCATGGCTGGTAGCGTAAGCAATGTGTTCCATTTCCTGCTTGGACTGCTGTAGTTCATGAAGTTTTTCCTGTAATTCTCCTTGTAAAAACAGCCTTTTGCCAAACTCACGCAGCAGTGTGGAGAAAAGCAGTATAGTGAGGACACCAAAAATCACTGACAGGGTACGCATCATTTTCGTGGTCGTCCGCAAGTAGTCTTCCCGTTCTGCAGTCCGTACCCTTAATATGCGACCTTCTGTTTCCGACATTTTTGAAAGCAGGCTGCGTATTTCGTCCCGCCGAGCCTGCATTTCCATAAACTCTGTTGTTTGAATCAGGTTAAACAGGGTGCCAACCGGCTTTTCAAACAAGCTGTGGCAAGCAGAGAAATAAAGTGTTGCATCACCCTGAAGCTGCTGCACATGAACCTGATGTTCCGGATTGTCCTCTGTCAAGATTTTTAAGGCCGCAATTTCAGTTTGCAAGTGGCTGGCAGACTGAACAAAGACCTTATGGTGGGTGCTGTCGTGAAGTGACAGAAAGCGAAACACCGCCTTGTCTGTAGCCAGCAATTCGTAGTTAAGCTGGCTAATAGAATTGACCACCTGATAAGCATGCTCTGCCTGGCTAACCCGCTGCCAAAGTTTATCCGTCTGAACAAAAGACAACACCGCCAAAGCGGCCACCAGCACAAAGCTGACGATGAATCCACTGATGAGAAGCCGTTGCCTGAATTGCATGAGGTACAAAAGTAAAATACCTCATTCCGTGGAAATTATGCCACAGCTTCCGGGAAATTCGTTCGGCATTTTTACAAGCAGTCTTAAAGAATGATTCCCCTTTTGATACAACATTCAACGCTTTAAGCCTTGTTCGCAAAAAAATGTATCCTCAGGGTAGTTTGGCTTCGTGCTTGCAACTATGGGCTGTACTCTCTAAAAGACTTCTCGTATGATTACCCAACAGCAAACTCAGCGCCAACGCCTAAAAATCCTGCCGCAGCAAATCCAGCTACTCAACCTGTATTTCCTCAACTCATTGGAGCTAGAGCAACGAATGGTTCATGAATTGGAGGAAAATCCGTTTATGGAAATGAGTACGGAAGAAAACGTTCAGGAGGGTGAAAACAAGCCCGACAAAGATGCTATTCAGGACTTCCAGGACTGGGAAGAATATGGCTACAGCGACAACCCGGATTACAGGCAGGAATACCAGAACTATTTTGATTCAGAGGTGGCCCCGAAAATGGCCTTAGCCGGCACCAGCTACTTTAAAGATGACCTGCTGCAGCAACTGCACACAACTGAGGTGGCAGCTAATGATTTGGAAGTGGCAGAATACCTCATAGAAGCACTCAATGATCATGGATTGATGGACCGGGACATGGACGAGCTTGCCGATGATATTTCATTTCATCTGCAACGAATGGTAGAGCTGCCGGAAATAGAACGGGGACTGGCTAACATCCAGCGATTGGAGCCCATCGGTATTGGCGCTACCAGTGTGCAGCAATGCCTGCAACTTCAATTGGAACACGGCCATTTTTCAGCTCCGGAATCCGGCTTGGCCCTGCGCCTCATACGCGACCATTATCCCGACCTGATGCACCGGCAATTTGAAAAAATCCAGCATAGCCTCAATATGGATAATGCTACCCTACGCCGGGTCATCAGTTTTGTGGGCAATCTGAGCTTCTATCCAATCAAAGAAAGTGGGGCTTCCATCGCACCCAAAAACACCATCATCCCCGACTTCATTATTTCCCGTTCGGGCGATAGGATTCAGGTGCAGTTGCTGCAAGTACGTGCTCACTCAGTGTACGTCAATCAATCACTCTTCGACCAGTTAGTCGCTCAAACCGGGACAAATAACCGGAGCGCCCTTCAATATGCCCGCAGCAAGCTGCAGAGCGCACAGTGGTTTGTGAGTGCCGTCAAACAAAGAGAAGACACTATGATGCGCATTATGCAGTGCATTGTTTCACTACAGGAAGACTATTTCATGGAAGGGGATATCCAGCAATTAAAACCCATGGTGCTGCGCATCGTAGCCGAGAAATCAGGGTACGACATTTCTACCGTGTCCCGAATTACCTCTAACAAATACGCCGAGACCCATTTCGGCATTGTGTACCTCAAAGACCTCTTCAGCGAAGGGATTGCCGACCAAAAGGGTGAGGTGATTTCAAACAAAGTGATTCAATCCGTCATTGAAGAGGCTATCGAACACGAAGACAAACACAAGCCCTATACCGACCAGCAAATTGTAACAATTCTTTCCAAACAGGGGTTCAATATTGCCCGGCGCACGGTTGCCAAATACCGGGACTTACTCCACATCCCGATTGCACAAATCAGAGCCGTGCGGGCATAGGCTTCCGCAGCACAGCCCGTAATTTTATATCTACCGGCAACAAAAAAAAGACCCGGAATAGACACTTAGAATGGCAAACAAGATTTTAGTCATTGACGACGACAAGGACATGTGCCTTTTGCTGAGCAGGTTTTTAACACGCCAGGGTTATGAAGTAGCTACCGCCCATTCAGGAATTGAAGCGTTGCAGTGGTTTAAAAAATCTGAACCCTTACTCGTGCTCTGCGATTTTCGGCTGGATGACATGACCGGCTCCGAGCTGCTTCCAAAAATCAAAGAAGCCTTTCCTAAGGTGCCGGTCATTATCGTAACCGGATACAGCGATGTAAAAGAGGCCGTGGCAGTGATGAAAATGGGGGCATTGGATTATGTGACGAAACCCTTACTGCCCGATGAAATATTAATTACGATTCGGAAAGCACTCAATGAACCTGCCGGTACTAAGCCTGCTCCCATATCCAGCCCCGCCTTGAAAGGAGGCTCAAAACTCAACGGCAAAAGCACAAAAAGTCCATCACCCGCAACCTGGGATCACGAGCAATACATCCTGGGAGAGAGCCCGGCATTCGCTAATATCATTCGTCAGATTCAGCTCGTTGCTCCTACGAACTACAGCGTCATCATCTATGGAGAAAGCGGCAGTGGCAAAGAAGTCATTGCACAGCAAATTCACAAATGCAGCAAACGGGCCGACAAACCTTTTGTAGCAATTGACTGTGGGGCACTCTCAAAAGAGCTGGCGGGAAGCGAACTCTTCGGGCATGAAAAAGGAGCCTTCACCGGAGCATTGAATCAGAAGATAGGAAGTATGGAGCTGGCAAATGGAGGCACCATCTTCTTAGATGAAATCGCAAACTTGTCTTATGAAATTCAGGTGTCCCTACTCCGCGTAGTTCAAGAGCGAAAAATCCGGAGAGTAGGCGGAAATAAAGACATCGAATTAGACGTCCGCATCATCGTTGCATCCAATGAACGACTTTGGAATGCTGCTCAAAAAGGAAAGTTCCGGGAAGACCTATATCATCGGTTCAATGAGTTCAGCATGGAGGTGCCCCCCTTGCGGGAACGTGGAGATGACATCCTGCTTTTTGCTCGTCATTTCCTGAAAAGCACCGATTCAGAATTGGGCAAGGATGTGAAAGGCTTTGATAAAGAAGTGGAGCAAATCTTCCTCTCCTACCCCTGGTATGGCAACCTGCGCGAATTGAAAAATGTTATCAAACGCGCTACACTGCTGACTGACGGCACGTTGATTGAAGCCAAAGCACTTCCTTTTGAAATTGCCCACTTTGGCCGCCTACAGTTCGAGAGGCCCAGCTTGGAAACGGTACAAGTGCCCCTAGTTCCTGATGCGAACAAGGATACAGCACCCTCATTCGAAGGGAAGCTGAAAAGTGCCAACCTGGATGCAGAATATGAAGTAATCCTGGCTGCCCTTAAAAAAGCAAAGTTCAATAAGACACAGGCAGCCAAATTGCTCAACATAGACCGGAAAACTCTCTACAACAAAATGAGGCAGTTTCAGGAATTCAAACAGGAATTGTAAGCAGCCAAACGCACCATGCAGCTTCCGATTATTTCACCCCGAATTCTGATTATTGACGATGATGAAGACGACTTCATCATCACCAGTGATTTCATCCGCCAGATTCCGGACAGCACCTTTCAGATTGACTGGTGCTCCGATTTTCAACAAGCCCTTACGTTCATTTGCGCCGGTAAATACGACCTCTACTTCACGGACTATCGCCTGGGGGCACATACCGGTATGGACCTGCTGAAAGAAGCCGTCCGGCTTGGCTGTGAGGCTCCCATCATTTTACTGACCGGGAAAGGCAACCGTAAAGTGGACATGGAAGCCATGCAGCTCGGCGCAGCAGATTACCTCTCGAAGCCCAATCTGACGGCGGAAAACATGGAACGTTGCATTCGTTATACGCTCGGAAGAATTCAAAGCCTGCAAGCTCTGAAAGCCAGTGAGCGCAAGTACAAGAGCATCTTCGAAAAAAGTAAAGACCTTGTTTTTATCACCGATAAACACCTGAATTTCCTGGACCTGAACCAGGCTTCCTTCGAGGTACTCGGATTCCAGCCCTCAGAATTGTTGCATCAAAACCTGTGCGCCCTTTTGCACCAGCAGGAACAAAAAGAAAAGCTATTGGCTGCCCTGAATGAAAATCAGATTATCAACGATTGGGAACTGAGCTTATCTACGAAAAACAAGGAGCAAAAAATATGTATCCTGACGGCGGCCCATGAAACAGATTCCGGCGGCAACGACTATGTTCAAGGCATCATTCACGATATTACCACACTACGAAAAGAAGAACGCCTGAGCTCTCAGGCTGAGAAATTAGCGGCTACCGGGAGACTCGTTCGCACACTAGCCCATGAAGTGCGCAACCCACTCAACAATATCACCCTCTCCGCCGAACAACTCCAGCATGAAGGTGAACTACCCGAATCCGGAACTTTATTTCTCGACATCATTCAGCGCAATGCCCTTCGGATTGCTGCCTTGATTGATGAGCTGTTGCATACCTCCAAGCCTTCAGACTTAAACCTGGAAACGCAAGCACTGCAAAGCATTATTGAGCAGGTAGTAGCCGCATCACTGGACCGGATTACACTCAAGAAAATTCACCTGGAACAGCATTTCCCTGTTGCTGATTGCCTCGTCTATGCGGATACAGAAAAACTCATGCTCGCCCTGCTCAATATTGTCATCAATGCTATTGAAGCGATGAAAGAAGAAACCGGAAAGCTGAAAATATCCTTACAGGCTCAAAGCCAAACCGCATTGTTGCAGATTGCAGACAACGGCCATGGCATCTCAAAAGAAAACCTGTCTCGTCTTTTTGAACCCTACTTCACCCAAAAAAGAAATGGCCTCGGCCTCGGCCTGGCCTTCACGCACAATATCCTCCAGGCACATAAAGCCCGCATAGAAGTCAGCTCCAGCCCAGGAGCTGGCACCCAATTCAACATTACCTTCCCGCTCGCCGACTATTATGAGGAAATATCCACACCCTACGAAGAAAAATCAAACTAATCAGTAAGCGCCCACCAATACAAAATCCGAAATTTTATTTCGAAAACAGCCGGGTATTTGGTATGATTATTTGAACCAAGTCATCAACTTCTTTTTTAAGCAGAAAGAATCCTAATCAATATGAGAGGCATCTTGTATGTAATTGCCGGAATCCTATTTGCCGGTTGGGCATATGGATATTTTATCGGTGACGCCGGCGCACCCATACACATCTTGCTGGTGATAGCTCTTGCTGCATTGCTGATCGGTATTTTCCGAAAAGACACTGCCGGCTAATGCCTTCAGGAATAAGGCCAGCACCGATCTCATATTTTTTATTCTGCAAAAAAAGGAAACGGACTATTCCACAGTTTGGGATAAAAGCATGGCCTTGGCTAAAGTGCCCAGTTTTTGAAGTGCTTTTTCCAGGGCAGGTGTCCAAGGCATTCCATAGCTGAGGCGCATACAATTCTGATAGCGCGGCTGCATTGAAAACATGGCGCCGGGAGCAATAGAAATACGCTGCCGGATTGCTGCCTGATACAACAGGTGCGTATCCAATCGCTGATCTAACTCCACCCAAAGAATAAAGCCTCCCTGGGGATGCGTAACCCTTGTGCCTTCCGGAAAATATTCCCGGATACATCGGATGTATTGCAGGCAATTGGCCTGTAGCACCTCTCGTAGGCCCCGTAAGTGGCGGTCATAATTTCCGGTAGCTAAGAAACTGCCAATAGCTGCCTGTTCCGGTGAGGCACTGGTGATGCTGTGGTACATTTTCAACCGCTTCACCGAATCAAAGAATTTACCCGGTGCTATCCAGCCTACCCGGAAACCAGGAGCCAATGTTTTGGAAATAGAACCACACCAAAGAACCAGACCTGCCTCATCAAAGCTTTTACAGCTCATAGGCCTTCGCTTGCCAAACCATACATCCCCATATAGGTCATCTTCAATCAGGGGCAGGTTTCTTTCTGCCAGCAGTTGCACCAATTCCCGTTTTGCTTCATCGCTCATGCAATGCCCCAGCGGGTTCCCGAAATTGGTTACAAACAGGCAGAGCTTGACCGGGTGTATGTCTAATGCCTTTTTTAAATCAGGAATTGAAATGCCTTCATCGGGGTGTGTTGGCAGCTCCAGCACCTTCAATCCTAAGCTGTGCAGCAAGCGAAGGGTGCCGAAATAACAAGGGCTTTCCACAGCCACTAAATCACCTGGCTTTGTGAGGGCCATCAGGCCGTAGGCAATGGCGTTCATGGCACCCGAAGTAGTGATGAGGTCCTCCTCGCTAAGCTTACCATTCCAATGCATTGCCCAGCGGGCGATTTGCCTGCGCAATTCAAGATTGCCCACGACTTCTTCATAACAAGTGCCGTTGCCGGGCGTATCGTTCAGTGCCTGCATCATTGCTTTTTTAAGCCGGGCAACCGGTAGTAATTCCGGAGCAGGAACACTCAGTGAAAACCGGGTAATCCGCGGGTCTGTCAGGTTGCTGAACACTTCAAAAATCAAGGCATCTACATTCCGGTTGATGGGTGATGTAGCAGGCTTGCTCAGGGCCGGCCGCTCGGGTGCCATTCCCGGGCTGAAGCGCACATAATATCCGCTTTGTGGGCGGGCCATAATCAGCCCCTTTGATTCCAGGTGTGCATAGGCCTGAAGTGCCGTGGACACGCTAATGCCTTGCTGCCTGCTCAGCATTCGCACGCTGGGTAACCGCTCACCCACATGCAAGACTTCATCAGAAATCTGACGTTCCAACTGACGGGCGATACGCAGGTAAAGAAGTTCTGAAGGCTCAGTCATTATTCAGAATTATTAAAGTGGCAAAATGGATGCAGCAGGATAGAACAAAGCTCCGTGAAAATTGTTATGGCCAAAAATGACAAAACTGTATCTGTACTGTTCCCTTTCGTTCGTCCACATTTGCATGTGTGAACACCAAAGTCAAAGCCTATCTCGCATATGCATACATCGCCATCATTTGGGGCACAACTTATTTTGGCATTCGGGTAGCCGTTCAGGCCTTGCCACCTTTTTTTATGGCAGCCACCCGGCAACTTATCGCTTTTATAATTCTTGCTTTTATCGCTATTGCCATCAAAAAGAAGGCGAATCTTTCTATAAAAAACCTAAGCCGTCAAGCGCTCATCGGCTTCCTGATGATTACGATCGGGAATGGAGTCGTCTCCTATGCGGAACGCAGTATCCCCAGCGGGGTAGCTGCTTTGATATGCAGCCTGATGCCGATTGCCGTTGTGTTTATCAATCTGGGCCTCGGCAACCGGGAACGCCTGAACGGGCGCATACTGTGGGGCCTGCTGTTAGGCCTTACCGGAGTGGCGCTCATTTTTCGAAACGATTTGGCCGCCTTACAAAACCCACATTACCTGCTCGGCATCTTGGGCACCCTGATGGCAACGATTGCCTGGGCGGGAGGCAACGTCCTTACCAAAAAATGGAATGACCAAACCAACCCCATGTTTGACGCGGCATTGCAATTAGGCTTCGGAGGCATGTTTCTGATGTTGGGCAGCCCGCTGCTGGAAGATTATCAAGCAGCACATTGGGGCAGCTCCTCCGCATGGTTCGCACTCGCCTACCTCTGCATTTTCGGTTCCGTGATTGCATTTACTGCCTATCGCTATGCATTGGCGCATTTGCCGGTGAGTTTTGTGACCAGCTACGCATACATCAACCCCATGATCGCCGTCATCATCGGCTATTTCGCGGGTGAAAACCTGGGGCCCTGGACCATGCTTTCCTTCATCGCCATCATCAGTGGCGTGGCTTTAGTGAATTACGGTCATCATAAACAGCGAAAGCATTTCCCTTTGCCTTCAGAAGCTCAGACAGCAACAATCCCGAACACGGAATAATTTTTTTACTCACTTAAAAAAGCAAGCTATGGACACAAGCATCCACATCACGCCCAGCACCGAACGTCAGGTGCTAGAGACTCGCAGTCTGCCTTTTGGAAAAATCCCTACGGAGCATATGTTTCAGGCTGTGTACAGTGAAGATCATTGGCATAGTGCCCGAATTGTGCCCTTTGAAGATCTCACGCTGAGCCCACTGGCCCTTTGCCTGCATTACGGGCAAACCGTTTTTGAAGGCCTAAAAGCCTTTCGCCAGTCGGATGGGCGTATTCAGGTGTTTCGCCTGAACCGGCATGCCGCCCGCTTCTCAAAATCACTGGAACGGATGTGCATGCCTCAGGTTTCTGAACAGCTATTCCACGAAGCCATCATGAGCCTGGTACGCCTCGATTCTGATTGGGTGCCTCAGGATTTAGACGGCTCGCTTTACCTGCGCCCATTTATGATCGCTACCGAACCCCGTATCGGTGTCAAGGTGAGTGATGAATATCTGTTTATGGTGGTCGCCACTCCAGCCTATTCTTATTACAACAAACCCTTGCGCGTAAAATTGGAAACTAATTTTTCCCGCGCAGCGGAAGGAGGAACCGGCTATGCCAAATGTGGCGGTAATTATGGTGGCGCCTTCCTGCCCACCCGCCGAGCTGCTGAAGAAGGTTTTGACCAGGTGATCTGGACGGATGCTAAGTCTCATTATTTCATCGAGGAATCCGGCACCATGAACCTGATGTTTTATTGGAATGGCCGCCTGCGTACTCCCCCACTCAGCAGCAGTATTTTGGATGGCGTCACCCGCGACAGCCTGCTGCATTTGGCAAAAGACATGGGTATCCCCACCGAAACAAGCCCCATTGCCTGGCATGAATTGGAATCTGCTTTGGCCAAAGGGGAGAAACTGGAAGCCTTTGGAGCAGGTACTGCAGCCGTGGTAGCTCCCATAAGCACTTTGTCCATTAATGGCAATGACTACACCTGCTACACAGGCTCTGATGCAGTAATGTTTCGGCTTCGCGACCGCCTCAATGAAATCCGCAGAGGCCTGGCCCCTGATCCTTACGGTTGGAATCATTTGCTTTGAATGATGATACCAAAAGGATATTCACTGCGAACAGGAAGCGAACACATGCAACCCCAAAGAGTGCATGAATGGCTGAGTAAACATTCCTATTGGGCTCAGGGCATCCCACTGGCTACCGTGGAGCTTATGATTAAACATTCGTACTGTGTCGGCGTTTTTCACCTCGATGAACAGGTAGGCTTTGCCCGTTTCGTAACGGACTTTGCCACCTTCGCCTATCTCGCTGATGTGTATGTGGAGGAAGCACACAGAGGACGCAGGCTCAGTATTTCGATGCTCGATGCACTGATGGCAGCACACTTTGTCAAAGGTTTGCGCAAGCTATTTCTGGCCACTCTGGACGCCCATGAATTATATGCCCGATATGGCTTTCAGCAAGCATCTATGCCGGAGCGCCTAATGGAAATTTCAAAAAAAAATGGCTACACTTCCAATCAATCCTAACATGGAATTTATCTCTTTAACCATTGCCCGGCTTAAGGAATACAAGTCGCTTGCAGAAAAGGCAATGGGACAACTCAACGATGAAGAATTGCTTCGTGCACCGAACGATGAGAGCGCCAACTGTGTGGTTATCCTCGTGAAGCACCTGCATGGAAATATGCTCAGCAGATGGACTCATTTCCTCACCGAAGACGGCGAAAAAAGCTGGCGGCAACGCGATAATGAATTTTTATTTGAACCGCTCAGCCGCACCCGGCTCATGGAGCTTTGGGAAGAAGGTTGGGCCTGCTATCTGGGTGCTATGGAGTCCCTGGAAGAAGCCGATTTACTCAAAACTGTCTTCATCCGAACGCAGCCACACAGTGTGACTGATGCCATCCAGCGGCAGCTCATGCATTACTCCTATCACCTCGGCCAGTTGGTTCTTTTTTGCAAGCAGGAGAAACTTAGTTCCTGGAAATCCCTGAGTATCCCTAAAGGTGGTACTGCGAGTTTTAATGCAGACATGGTTAATAAGCACACGAATCAGGGCGGGAAATAAGCTGCTCTACTTCGCAAATACTTCCAAGGCTACCTTTATCGGCATGTCACCAAAAGCAGTGGTGCAACGCTGGCTCGATGCTTTCAATGCCCACGATGCCGATACGCTTTCTGAACTCTACGCCGAATTTGCCTCCTACCAGCCCTTACCGCTCCCTCTTTGCATAGGGCGCAATGCAATTCGGAACAAGTATGAATCTGCATTCGAAAACAAAGAGCTCATGTGCATTCCGGACAACCTGTTTGAAGACGGGGAATGGGCGATTTTAGAAGCCTACGACTTCAAAGGCTCCCGAAGCTGTACGGTCTTCCACATTATCGAAGGCATGATCGTTTTTCATCGTAGCTATAACCACCTGGCGGCTCCCTGAACGGTTTAGGGAAAGCACTGCTTTCCAGAACTACCTAATGAATTAGACATGCAAGTGCATGATTCATGTCTAGTGGCGAGTTGTTGATTCAAATTGTAAGCTTCTAAATAATGCTGATGAAAACTTCCGTATTGATCATTGGCGCCGGCCCCACCGGCCTGATGATGGCTTGCCTGCTTCGGCGCATGGGCATTGATTGCCTCATAGCAGACACGAAACAAGGGCCCACCGAAGAATCCCGGGCTTTGGTGGTGCAAGCCCGCAGCCTGGAAATCTACCGGCAGATGGGCCTCTCAGACGCTGCCTGGAACGAAGGAGCAGCAGTACGTAGTGTGCGTGTATTAGGCACTAAGGGCCTAATCAGTACGCTCCCATTTCAGCAATTAGGGGAAGGACAAAGCCGTTTTTCTGAAGCCCTGATTTTTGAGCAAAGCAAGAATGAAACCTTATTGTATGAAGACCTGAAAAATCAAGGCGGCGAAGTGATGTGGCAACATGAGCTGGTCGAATTAACGCAGCAGTCGGATGCTTGTTTCGTCCGTCTGAAGGCCCCGGACGGGAGCGCCCTTGATGTTGAAGCGGGCTGGGTATTGGGCGCTGACGGTGCCCGCAGTTTCGTGCGGCATTCCTTGCAACTTGGGTTTTCCGGTGGCACCTACGAACACATCTTTTATGTAGCCGATACCGGCATCCAGGATTCAAAAGACTGGAGCCATGACAGCGTTAATATCTATTTCTCCAGAACTACATTCCTGGGCTTGCTACCCATGCCGGGCACACAACGGTTCCGTGCTATTGGCGAGTTACCGTCCGATTATCAAAATGAAGCTCCGGAACAATTCGAAGAGATTGCTCATCGAATAGAAAGCTCGCTGAAGCTGCCCCTTCATTTTCAAAACACCCGTTGGTTTTCGGTCTATCGGCTCCACCACAGGCATACCGATCATTTCAGAATAGGACGGGTATTTCTGGCGGGAGACGCAGCACACATTCATAGCCCCGTAGGCGGACAAGGCATGAACACAGGGCTTCAGGATGCTTACAATCTGGCCTGGAAACTTGCTTTTGTCGTTCGGGGGCTCTTGCATGAAAAAGTGCTGAACAGCTATGAACAGGAACGAATGCCCGTAGCCAAACGATTGCTGCAATCCACCGACAAAGCATTCATGATGGTGAATTCAACAAAGGCATTCCCTGTGTTTTTACGCACCTGGCTGATACCCCGCATCATTCCTTTCCTAATGCGCTTTCGCAAAAGCGGGCGCTGGATTTTTAAAAATATTGCTCAGATAGGCATCCGCTATCCGGAGAGTATGCTCAGTATCAAGCCTGCATTCGCCTCCCTGAAAACCGGCATGCGGCTGCCTTATGTGCTTCTGAATGACGGCAGCTCCATCCATGATTTATTGAAAGCTTTCAAATTCCACCTGCTCATTTTTGCCTCCAATGAAGCAACTGAAAACATACGGCTTGCATGCACCAGTTTTGCCGATGATCTGCTGGAATTGGTAGTCATCAGCGATGGGAAGACGGCTCGAAAATTGGGAATTACCCGGCCAGCCGCCATACTCATCCGCCCGGATATGCACATTGTATCTGCGGTGCCCATAGAGCGTACAAACGGGTTGCTTCAATTCTTAAAAAGCATTCAGGCCTGAACGTAGTTCCCATTCCGTTGTCATTCCCGTCAGCGAACTATAAATACAGGAACCTTCACCAAATGGCGCACTGAATTGATGGTTTCGCCAAAGAGCCAGTCGAGTAAAGTGGTATGCCCATGGCTTCCCAGAACCAGTAGCCCAGCCGATTCTTCCTGAACGACCCGTGCAATTTCCCGGGCCCGATAGCGATAGCCTAACACAGCTTTTGCCTCAAATCCTTGCGCCTGCAATTGTGCTGCATAAGCCGTCAGTCGCTGCCGGTCTTCAATTGCTTCCAGGTCTTCTGTGTTGGCGCCCATGTGGCGGGCTGCAGCACTTTCCAACACGTGAATCAGCACAAAACGAGAGTTGCTATGCGCCAGTTGAATGGCATATTGAATCACTTGTGCATCATACTCAGAATAATCCAGGGCAACAGCAATCACATCAAACCCAGCTTTGGCAGGAATCGTTGCCGATACAGGCTTCTTGTGCATTCCGGCACGTGTGCCTCTGTATTCGCTGAGCAAGGGGTAAAAGAGGGTAATGATTAAAAGCAACAGGAAAAAGATGCCCACAATCAGCACAAGGGTAAGCACCCAAAATGCAGGGTTTTTATTAATCAAATCCAGTGCCTCATCCACGACCAGCTTCACGTTGAGCACCACAATCACCGCAGCAACTAACCAGGAAAAGAACTTGGCTATCGGGCCAATCGCAAAAGTGCCCATTCGCTTCTTGCTGCTCACAAAATGTATCAAAGGAATCACGGCAAAAGCCAGTTGCATGCTCAGAAGAACCTGGCTAAACACAAGTAGGTTATCCACCTCCGATTCCCCGGCAATCCAGATAACTAATGCAGCCGGAACAGCAGCCAAAAGGCGAGTCAGCAGGCGACGCATCCAGGGATTAATCCGCAAGCTGAGGTACCCTTCCATAACGATTTGACCGGCAAGAGTGCCCGTCACCGTGCTACTCTGACCGGCTGCAATTAAGGCAATAGCAAAAAGATGGCTGCTCCATTCCTGCCCCAACATGGAATGCAACAAGCGGTGGGCATCCTTGAGAGTAGCCACTTCAGCATGGCCACCTTTATGAAAAACTGTTGCAGCAAGGATGAGTATAGCCGCATTGACCAACAATGCAAGATTCAGTGCAATGCCACTGTCCCAATTATTGTAGCGGATTGCCTTCTTAATACCCTCTGCACTACGTTGCAGCTTACGGGTCTGTACCAAAGCCGAATGCAGGTACAGGTTGTGCGGCATCACGGTAGCGCCAATGATGCCAATGGCAATGTAAAGAGCTGCTGAATTCGGAATGGAAGGCTTCAAACCGGAAGCTATTTCGGCAAGGTCTGGCTTTGCCCAAAAAAGTTCAGCCAGGAAACATAGCCCGATGATGCTGACCAAGGCAATGATGAAAGCCTCCATTTTCCTCATACCCAGCTTCTGCAAATAGAGTAGCAGAAAGGTGTCCAGCAGCGTAATACCGACGCCCCAGAGTAGCGGAATATGCAGCAGCAAATTCAAGCCTATTGCCATTCCCAGCACCTCTGCCAGGTCGCAGGCAGCAATCGCTAATTCAGCCAATAAATAAAGGGCCCAATTGGCGTATCGTGGATACACTTCCCGGTTGCATTGTGCCAGGTCGCGACGAGCAACAATGCCCAGCCGTGCCGACAGACTTTGCAACAACAGCGCTATGAAGTTGCTCATCACCAACACCCAAATCAGCGTGTACCCAAACTGGGCGCCTCCTTGCAAGTCGGTGGCCCAGTTGCCCGGGTCCATATACCCGACACTGACTAAATAAGCAGGCCCGAAAAACGCTGCCATTCTGCGCCAGCGGCTCTTTCTCTTCATTGGGTCAATACTGGCATTGACATCTGAAAGTGAGGCGGTATCAGCCTTGGTAAAATTCATTGTTAGCCAAAGCTAACTTTTTTAAAAAAAATACGCTTCATGAATTTTTACTTTTCTGAAAGTAGCCTCCACACAGGATTGCAGGGAAAAAGACGTTGAAAAAGCATCAACCTTCCAGAAAGAAAAAAAACTGCCGCTACCTTTGCGCATGGCAGCAAACGCTAAGTTTTACGGCGAGGGTCTCACGTTTGATGATGTACTGCTCGTTCCCGCTTACTCCGAAGTTCTCCCCCGTGAAGTAAGCATCTCTACCCAACTGACAAAAGATATCCGGCTACAAATGCCCATGGTTTCGGCGGCGATGGACACCGTCACCGAAGCACGGTTAGCCATTGCGCTGGCGCGTGAAGGCGGTATCGGCATTTTACACAAAAACATGAGCATCGAGCGCCAGGCAGAAGAAGTGCGCAAGGTGAAGCGCTCTGAAAGTGCTACTATCATTGACCCCGTCACCTTAAGCCCTGACGCCACTGTAGGCGAGGCCCGACGGCTAATGCGTGAAAACCGAATTGGCGGTATTCCCATTGTAGATTCAGGCAATAAGCTGGCAGGAATCCTCACGAATCGGGATTTGCGCTTCGAGAAAAACAATAGCCGGCCCGTCAGTGAAATCATGACCCGGGAAAATCTTGTTACAGCACCGGTAGGCACAAACATGGCAGCCGCTGAAGGCATCTTAGAACAATACAAGATTGAGAAATTGCTCATCGTAGATGAATCCGGGAAGTTGGCTGGGCTCATCACCTTCCGCGATGTTCAGCATCTGAAAAGTCATCCCAATGCAGCCAAAGACTCGCTAGGCCGGCTGTTGGTAGGTGCCGCAGTTGGTATTACTGCAGACACACATCTCCGGGTAGAAGCCTTACTGGCAGCGGGTGCCGATACCATCACATTAGACAGTGCTCATGGCCACTCGCGTGGAGTCATAGAAATGGTACAGCAACTGAAGGCAAGATTTCCCAAGTTGAATCTGATTGCCGGGAATGTGGCAACGGCGACAGGCGCTTTAGCCTTAGCAGAAGCCGGAGCCGATGCAGTGAAAGTTGGTGTTGGCCCGGGGTCAATCTGCACCACGAGGGTCGTAACCGGAGCAGGAGCCCCACAGCTCACCGCCATTATTGAGGCATCGCAGGCATTGAAATCAAAAGGTATTCCCGTGATTGCCGATGGAGGTATTCGTTATACCGGTGATATGGTGAAAGCGATTGCCGCTGGTGCTTCTTGCGTGATGGCAGGTTCCATCTTTGCGGGCACGGAAGAAAGTCCCGGAGAGACCATTATCTACGAAGGCAGGAAATTCAAGAGTTATCGGGGTATGGGTTCCGTGGAAGCTATGAAAGAAGGATCCTCGGACCGATACTTTCAGGATGTGGAATCAGACATCAAGAAGCTTGTGCCGGAAGGAATCGTAGGCAGAGTACCCTATAAAGGTGAGCTGGCAGAAATAGTACAGCAATTTGTAGGGGGCTTGCGGGCTGGCATGGGCTATTGCGGTGCGAAAGACATTTCTACGCTGCAGAACGATGCACAATTCATCCGCATCACTTCGGCTTCGATGGCCGAGAGCCACCCCCATGATGTAGTCATCACCAAAGAAGCGCCGAACTACAGCCGTTGATTCTTTTTTAAGAAAGCATCAGAAAGTACCTATGCTGAGCATCACTAACGTGCATGCCTCTAAGCATTCGATACTCTGATGTTCTGCCAGAGCTTCCAGCTTCGGATTTTCAGCACCTGGATTAAACAGAATTCTTGTTGGATGTAAAGAGAGGATGTAGTCATAATACATCTCCTGATGCCCTGCATTGAGATAAATGCTCACTGTGTCTATGTCTTTATACGCCTGCATGTCTGTCTCAATAGGCACGTCCAACACTTGCCCTTTACGTCGGCCAATGGCAACCACGGGATGTCCTTTGCGCCTTAAAGCCAGGATAGCTTTGTTGCTGTAACGTTCGGGGTTTTCGGAAGCGCCCAGAACCAGAGTTTTCTTGCTCATTTTTTTTAAAATCGTTACCGTCCTTCTGAAAAAAACAGGCCATGAGCAGCTAAAATCTCCATAGCCCGGGCAAAGCAGCCAATTGGCTATTTTTGCGCCGCTCATCAGGCAAGCCTCAAGCCTTTACTACAAGGCTCTTGCAGCATTTCAAATCAATTTTTCCAAAAAAATAAAAAATCCGATTCAGCACTCATGTCCGTCCTCGTCAACAAGAATTCTAAAGTCATCGTTCAGGGTTTCACCGGTACCGAAGGCAGTTTTCATGCTTCACAAATGATCGAATATGGCACTAATGTGGTGGGCGGTGTCACGCCAGGAAAGGGCGGTAGTTCTCATCTGGAACTTCCTGTTTTCAATACTGTGCGGGATGCAGTGCTCGCTACCCAGGCTGACGTCTCCATCATCTTCGTACCACCCGCTTTTGCTGCCGATGCCATCATGGAAGCTTGTGACGCCGGCATCAAGGTGATCATCTGTATCACAGAAGGAATCCCTGTGAAGGATATGGTGATGGCAAAGGAATATGTGAAACACCGCAACTGCCGCCTGATTGGCCCCAACTGCCCGGGGGTTATTACGGCTGGTGAAGCCAAAGTGGGCATCATGCCCGGCTTTGTTTTTAAAACAGGACGCATCGGTATCGTTTCCAAATCGGGAACACTGACCTATGAAGCGGCAGACCAAACAGTAAAAGCCGGGATGGGAATTTCAACGGCTATTGGTATCGGTGGAGACCCCATTATCGGCACCACCACGCGCGAAGCAGTTGAATTGTTGATGAACGATTCCGAAACAGACGGTATCGTAATGATTGGCGAAATCGGTGGTAATATGGAAGCCGAAGCTGCCCGTTGGCTGAAGGGCAACATGCGCAAACCCGTGGTTGGATTTATTGCCGGTCAAACAGCGCCTCCAGGCCGTCGTATGGGGCATGCCGGGGCTATCGTTGGCGGGGCAGAAGATACTGCCGCAGCCAAGATGAAAATCATGCGTGAATGTGGCATTCATGTAGTGGACAGCCCCGCAAACATCGGTGCTACTATGGCCGAGGTGCTGAAGAAAAAATTAGCCACCGCTTAATTCATTCAGGTTGCATCGTATGGCTACCCTGCAACCCAACTCCTATTGTGTACTCGGTTTAATGTCCGGCTCGTCTTTAGATGGGTTGGACATTGCTTTTGTGGACTTGCGTGAAACGGACGGGCATTGGCATTACGAATGGATAGCTGTGGAATGCATTTCTTACCCCACTGAATGGCGCCAAAAATTGCAATCCATTCAGCACGAATCAGTGCCTGACTTTTTACGAACACACGTAGCATACGGGCATTACATCGGGAAGACTGTACGCGATTTTTTGAAAAGGTATTCTGGTGAGAAAAGGCCAGATTTCATCACTTCACATGGTCATACCATTTTACATGAGCCACAGCAAGGTGTCAGTTGCCAGATAGGCGATGGTGCTTCTATTGCCGCAGAAACCGGATTACCGGTCATCAGCGATTTAAGGAATATGGATATGGCTTTGGGTGGCCAAGGCGCTCCCATAGTTCCCATCGGCGACAAGCTCTTGTTTAAGGAATACGATTTTCTGCTCAACCTGGGTGGCATTGCCAATGTAACCGTACAAAAAGAAGCTCTTGCTTTCGATATCTGCCCCTGCAACCAATTGCTGAATCATTTTGCGCAGCAACTCGGTTTCGATTTTGATGACAGCGGAAATTTTGCGAAGAGCGGCAGGGCATCTATAGAATTGCTTGGGGTGCTACGCCAAAAAAAGTACTACAAACGGCTCCCTCCCAAGTCGCTCAACAATGAGTTTTCGATACTGGAAATAATCCCCTTGATTGAAGCAGAAAACTTGAGCCCACAAGACGCTCTGGCCACCTGTTCGGCGCACATTTCAGAATGCATTGCTGCTGCAATCGCACCCTACGCCTACCGAACCCGTCCTTCAAAAATGCTGGCCAGTGGCGGGGGAGCTTTCAATAAATTTTTGCTGGCGCAAATTCAGGAACAACTGTCTGAAAAGGGCATTGAACTATTGGTTCCTGATGCTCGATTAATATCCTTTAAAGAGGCGCTGGTGATGGCACTGATAGGGGCTTTGCGCTGGAGGGGCGAAACGAATGTCCTCAGCTCTGTGACAGGTGCTCAAAGAGACAGTATTGGAGGTGCAATTTGGGCTGGGCAAATCCAATAAAAAGATTAAGCGTGGGAAAAATCAATCCGCACCTTCAGCACCTGCACTATGGTCGTCTGCGTCTGCTCCGTTGACGATTTTATACACCGCCTGAGGCTGATGATAAATGCTCTTATTGAATTTATTGCCCAGGACAATCACCGTGAAGTTGTCTTCAATAAAACGATAGAAGCAGGTGTTGTTTCCGTGCCACCAGCCATTGTGGTAGATAATCTTATAGCCGTCCGGGTAACACAACATGCGCCAGCCGAGGCCATAATTTTTGATACCCGGACGTTCAAAAGAACAAGGGCCATAGGCCAGCTCCAGCGTTGCGTTATTGAGTAATGTATGGCGGTAGAGCGACTGGTCCCAACGGTACAAATCCTCTACCGTACTGTAGATATTCTTATCGCCATAGATGCCATCCGCAAACATCAACGGCTCTCTCCTCCAATTGTATTGATAACTGATGGCGGCCCCTGCAGGATAGCCCGTAGCAGGGTTGAAAACGAAGGTGTGGTTCATCCCCAGCGGCTTGAAAAAATATTCCTCCATGAACTTGGGGTATGGCATCTCCGTAACTACCTCGATGACGCGGGCGAGCACTGCATAGTTCGTGTTGCTGTAGGTGAATCGCGTGTTGGGAGAAAACTCTAAGCGGGGACGAAACTTTGCAATCATTGCCATCAACTGCTCATTATTGATTGGCGTATTATGGTCCCGGCTGTAGTTATCGTACCAATGGGTGTAGTCCGGTAAGCCACTTCGGTGACAGAGCAGCATGTGGAGCGTGATGCCTTTATAAGGCCAGCCTTTGATGAAATTTTCTACCGGAGAATCTATACTGAGATAGCCGCGTTGAGCCAGAAAGAGAATGGCACCTGCGGTAAGCGTTTTCGAAGTAGAAGCCAGTTGTGATGCGGAAGCGGGCGACCAGGGGATATTCGATTCCCGGTTTGCCAGGCCAAAATATCGCTCATAGAGCACATGCCCCTTGTAGCCAATCAGCACACTACCATTAAAGCCATGGCGCACCTGAACCTGATAAAAAGAATCTAAACGCTTTCGGATGGGCTGCCACTCCGGAGCAGTCGTGTCGGAGAAGTCGAGTGCTACAGCACCAAACTTCTTGGGTTCTTCATGAAATCGTGGCGAAGGCGATGCTTTCACCTGCCCTTTGTCCGAATGACAGGCAACCAGGCAAATGCAGAGTATTGGGAATGCAAAGAATCTCGAGAAGGAACGATGCAACAAGGCGCTTTCTGATTAAGTGTTGAAAGCGGACAAAGATATGGCCATGAGCAAGCGGTCTAATGCCCGAGTTCCTTTTTTACAAAGCCCTTCAGCCCGTCGAATAATTCGTAATAGCATTGCGTCAGCTCATAATAATGACCTACAAATAGCTCGTAGGCCCGGGTGGTGTCCGGCATATGTTTCGCTCTTCGCGACAAGCCTTCCAGAGAGCGGCGCATACCCGGCAATTTTCGATAGTTGGAAAACCAGTCCTGGTCTCGCATATAAGGGAAATAGCGGGCAAAATCTGCCGGATGCCAGGCCGACTGCTGCTCTAATTGGGCATAACTAACTGCAGCAAAGTTTTTCAGTGCCTGTTCGGATGAAAAACAAGCCGGATCATTAGCCAGAAAATGATCCCAGAGTGCATCGAGAATGGGGCCAGAATAAAGATGGTATGGCTCACGAAACCAGGGACGTGCCCTGATTGCTGCCGGATGTTGATCCGAAAAAGCATCAATCTTCCGGTGTAGCCGGATACCATCAGCCACCCGTTCCGGAAATTTTTTAAGCGCGAGTTGCCCCTTCACATGGTCCGCAATCAGGTTGCCGGTTAGCAGCAAGGGGTCGCCAAAAGAGAGGTAGGCATGTGCGAGGTAGTTCATGATTTGTTTGCTTAAAAGCCTTTTGAAACAACAGGGGATGTAGATGTACTCACTGGGGAAGTCAGTTCCAATACGTTTTGATGTAAAAAACGAAGCTCACTTAGGATGCGGTTCAAACTATGTTTTTGAGCTTCATTCAGGGAGGGGAGCCCGGAAGGGAGCTGTATCTCTGAAAGTTTCAGTTGATAATCTGCATCCAGGGGCAAACTATCCTGAATCAGAGACTGGAACTGTGTGGCACAAGCGAGTATCAGGTCTCTTGTTTCAACATCCGCTGCGGGCTGCGGAACCAACTTCGTTTCTTCTTCGAGATGAATATTATTCAGTTCCCGGGTGATGCGAATGTTGTGCGTGATAAACTCATAGTATCTGGAGAATGCCTTCTGCAAACCACCAGGTTCTTCCAATGCCCGCGTGAATGAATCATAAGCATTGCTGTTGCTTCGTTCGGCTTGTCGCTTGCTGTTCGTCCATCCTGCTTGCCAGTTTCCTTTTTCAAAACTGAAACAGAAGTAAGCCCAATTACGCTCTAACATTTGTAGTAACAGGCCGGGCAATTGTTTTCGGTCCCAATTTGGGAGTAATAAAAAGCCGGCAATGATGGCAATAAACGCCCCACCTAAAGTGGCTCCGGCCCGAATCAGGATAAGATTATTATTCAACTCTTGTGAAACGGAAAAAAGCATGACGAGGTTGAGTGTAATAAAGAAGGCACTGATGCGGTATTTAAGCCTAAAGAAATAGATCATGGCAACCGCAGAAATGAAGAGCATAATTTCTTTGATATGCAGCCCTGCGGGAAGATGAATGAGCAATCCACCCACAATACCGCCGGCCACGGTGCCGATAATACGATCCACTCCTTTTCTCAATGTGGCAATAAAATAGGGTTGCAAGACGATGAGTACTGTGAATGAAAGCCAGTAACCGTGGTCAATATGCCACCACTTATAGATGCCCGTCGCTAATGCGGCAGCAATGGCTGTACGAGAGGCATAACGCGCAGTGTGCGAATCCAAGCTGAAAAGATTGCGCAACGACGAGAACAGATGCCTGGGATGAAGCACATAAATCGTTTTCAGTACAGGGTATGCCCGAAACACGCGTTGTTCCGAAGTAGCAGACAACAAATCCATGCTGCGGGTCATCATCCTAAGGCATCTTCCGGCAAGCTGGGCTATTCGCTCTGAATGAGGTTTTAGATCGGACTTGCCCTTCGTTTCAAATTCTTCGAGCAGAGACAATTGCCTTCGAAAATCCTGTAAGGCATCACGCATCAGCAGTTCATCTTCATTACGCCGGGTCAGGAGCAAGCTCGCCATTCGTTCTGCAGTCTGGCGCATACTATCCATTAAAGAATAAAGTCTCAGGCGAAGCCCAGGCTCCATTTCCCTAAAAGGCAGCAGCGACAATTCATCCCAAATGGCAACCGTGCTTGCGGCGACTAATGCAGCAGATTTCCGGCCCTGTGCCAGTTGATAGCGTGCGCCTTCTTCCTGCCGTCCGCGCAATTGATGTGCAGCGCGGCTATGGATAATCAATGAAGCATCAATGGCAGCCCGTACTGCTTTTTCAGCCTGATAAATATTCCGATTGCTGTTTCGGATGTTCTTGCCATCCCAGCCTTTAGCAATCTGGCGAATGAGCGTAGCCGCTGCTCGCCAAATGGCAGAAATACTCCGCCGATAGGCTTGCTGTTCGGGTAGGAACAACATACTGACTAATGCTAGTAGGGCATTCCAACAACCTCCAAGCAGGATGTAGAACATGCGTTCCTCAAGGGCCTGCCCCCAAGCTACCGGGTAGGCATTAGCCACCAGAAACATGATGTACACGCTCAGTGCCAATCCGCTGCCCCGGTCGCCCAGATTTCGAAACAGGCTGGCTAAAAAGGCGACGCCCAACATACAGACAACGCTTCCGGCAAAAGACTGGCTGGTGATACTTCCAAGGAATGAAAAGAGTAGTGTCAGGATGATGCCGCCCGCTAAGATGCGTAGCCGCTGCCCATAACTGCCTTTCAAGGCTACCCAACAAATACATTCTGCTGAAAGTGCCACCCATTCGCCAGCAGCCGGATGACCCGTTTCTATGCCCCAAATCACGGGTATCACTGATGCCAGAGCCATGCGAAGACCCCAGGAAAGGGAAGGCTCCATAGCTTCAGCATCTACCAATGCACGCCAGCGATGATATGGGTTGAAAAAGGACAAAAGAACTAATACGGATAAGAAGATTTGCAAGAAAACCAGACCGTAAAAATCAATTTATGGGAAGAATATTCCGAACGCTAACCTTACTTATTTGGGGTAATAAAAATGTTTGTCCAATCAAAAGGATTCGTGCTGCAGCCCTGCGAATGTAGCTGGGTATGCCTGTGGAAAAACCCTATCAGCATCTGGAGAAAGCAGCCTTATTTTGGCCGGAGTATTTCGTTATGAATATTCTTCGCGGCAGGTTATTTTTTGCCGCTTCCCTATTGCTATTTCTCCTTAGTTGTTCGTCAAATGAATCTTCAAACAAGGTATCCCAAGCGAATGCCCTAAACGAATTGCCACAAGTAGTTTCAACGACAAAAGTCCAGCCCAAGCCAGAGCCGAAGCCCGTCATAAAGACCAAACTTGAGATCCCGGCCACCGGTTATTATTTTATCTCGCAGCGAAACAAGGAAGAAGCAACCCGAGAGGCGGCAAATGATTTTTTGAAAAGACGGAGCAAGTCCGAACTGGAAATCATTTTGAAGCTCAACCGTGTGGATGCAGCCAGTTATCGGCGTCTCGACACGCTGGTTATTCCTGCCCACATAGACACCAACTGGATGCATTATTCCATTTTCCCGGAATCGCTTCCTATTCTTTCTGAGGTACCGAAAATGGTGTTGTTAGCATACTATCCCGAGGCATTTGCAGCCTATGAGCATGGTCAATTAGTGCGTTGGGGGCCTACTAGTATGGGTAAGAAATCTACCCCAACTCCGGAAGGGCTTTTCTCCTGCAACTGGAAGGCACGTGAAAGCATCAGCAGTGTGGACGACGAATGGAAACTTAAATGGAATTTCAATTTCTGGAACAAAGAAGGTGTAGGCTGGCATGAATATCAGATGCCGGGCTATCCCGCTTCACATTCCTGTGTACGAATGCAGGAGGCAGATGCACAATTTCTGTACGGCTGGGCACAGCAATGGGTTCGCAAAGACAGCTTGCTGCTGGCACAAGGAACTCCGGTTTTGGTCTTTGGGAAATATCCTTTTGGGAAAGGCAAGCCCTGGTGGAGATTAGTAAAGAACCCGAAGGCACTTGATCTTCCTGCAGACAGCATGACCCGCTTGCTTCGTCCACTGATGCCTAAAATCCTGGCTCGGCAGTCGCAAAGGGATTCTGTTTTGGGGCTCATTCCTCAGGCTCCTGCTCAGGACAGCAGCAAAAACCCAATCAATTAATCTGGTAAGTGCAATAAAAAAACGAGGCCGTCTCTGGAAAGAAACGGCCTCGTTTTGTGCTTGGGGTTTACAAGTCGGGGTTTATGGGAGAGGATTTCCCTGGGGCTGTACTGCCTACCTGCGGCTTAGGATTTCAAAAATAGGCCAGCGGCAACTCCTTGAAAATAAATTATCAAAGTAGGTTTCACGAGCAGAAACCGGGAACGACCGCAAGGTCAATATTTAATATGCATTGACTAACAAATACTTAGCATTTAACCTCTGAAGCTGATTTTTTGCTTTCTTAGCTGAGACCGTGACGTTCATAAGCATCTATGCCCACAAAAAAATCAGCTCTGGATTTTGCGCTTCCCGACTCGGGTGGAAGTGTTTATGAGCTGATAATCAGGCTGGATAGCACCGAAAAATCAATCGTCCGTAAATATTGGAGCAGGCAATCGGGGCCGGAACAAAGGCCCTTGCATGTTCGTCTTTTCGAAGAAATATGTTCTGGCAATATTTCAGATGACAACACGGCAAAGGCTTCCTTAGACAATATTGGTTCTGCACAGCTATCGAACCTCAAACTCCAGTTGCAAAATGAGGTGCTGAAGGCATTATCGCTCAGCTCCCGAAACCACTCGCCGGTATATAACCTTCACATGGGCTTCATGCAGCTTCGGGCTTTGGAAGAGCGTTGCCAATGGCAAATGGCGCGGAAGCTATGCAAGAAACTATGGGATATTTCCGAACACTGCGGGCAATACAACTTTTCTCTTGAGTTGTTGTTCCGCAGAAGCAAACTCATCGAACAGCGTACATACCAAGCCTACGAAGCAGAAGCAGCAGAAATTCATGAACAAATAATACGCTACACGTACTTCCGCCTTTCAGCACAGCAAATACGCTACCATACAGACAAACTATCCTTACTCCGCACAACGGATCAGTTTTTAAATCTTCCCGAAAGCCGGACACTAACCATAGAAGCAAGGGCCGCTTTCATTGCCTTGAACATTGATGCTTCAGAAACTCCAAACCTACGTTTTCGCTACCTGGCAGGATGGGCAATATGCACCTATTTGCTTCAGCAATACCAAGATTGTACCGATGCCACCAATGAAGCATTAAGCCTCCTGGATGCCAAACCCGACCTAGCCTTACTAGAGCCCGACAGCCTAATTCAACTTGCAAATATTTCCTGCTACAATGGCTTTGCAGAAAATAACATCCTTTGGACAGAGCGGGTTTTGGATCAGTTCACTATTTGGGCAAACGAAGGGCCCAATACGCCTCGTTTTCGCTATCGCTGGGAAGCTATTTTCTTTCATAACACCCTCAAGATTGCCCATAAAAAAGCAGATTACGAACGTGTTGCCGCTCTGATGGATGATGATGCGCAAAGGGTATTGGATCAAATGGCCATCGCTGTTCCTCCACTAGAATCACTGGCCATTGGGGTATCTATGGCTATTTCTCTGTTTGTCCTGGAACGTTATGACGATGCCGAACAATTATTACTGGTACTAAAAGACCGAAACCGAAACTTGGTCCGAGATGATATTTCCTATTTTATCCTTACGTTCCAGTTAGCAATTCTATTTGAACTGAAAGACTGGCGCAGGCTCTCATCCGCCATCGAAGCTGCCTACCAGGCATTCTATAAACGAGGCAAGCTTCGCCCCTTTGAGAAAGACATTATGAGCTTCTTAAAAAGCCTGCTCACCAACCGAACCCATAAAGAATCGATCCGAACCATCGAAGGATTTCTGCCTCGTTTAGAACAGTATCGCTCCGACCAGCAATGGAGATCTTACCTCCTTTTCTTCAACTACTACGATTGGCTGCAAAGCAAACTGGCTGGCTTGAGCTACCGCGAATACAAAAAGCAACTTCTTGCTATGCAGAACGCTCAAAATCCAGAGTAGCCGCAGCATTTATTTTAACTTCGCGCTGTTTTCAAAAAACTCTATTAAACATCATGACCATCAACCCCGCTGAAATAATGGGTGAAATGGCCGCCACAACCCAAAAACTGGCGGCTGGATACGAGACCTTACAACAAATTGACGAAGTAGATGTTACCTCCACTCCTAAAGAGTTGGTTTGGCAAAGCGACTTCGTAAAAATGTATCACTACAAACGCGAAACACCCATCCGCTGCGCCACTCCTGTGTTGGTGTCTTTTGCGATGCTCAACCGTCAGGATGTGCTAGACCTCACCGACCGCAGCCTCATGAAAAAGCTGATTGACGAAGGCCTGGACGTGTATATCATGGATTGGGGATACCCTACCCGTGCCGACCGCTACGTGAGCATGGAAGATTACATTGACGGGTTTATGAATGACGCGGTGGACTTCCTGCGCCGCCGCCATAAGGTGGACAAGATCCACAAGATGGGCATCTGCCAGGCCGGCACCTACTCGATGATTTATGCCTCGCTCTACCCGCATAAACTCAAATCACTGACCACCTATGTGGCACCATTCGATTTTTCTCAGGGCGACAAGTGCATGCTGTTCAAATGGACTAAATATATTGATGTGGATGCCATGGTGGACACACTTGGCACCATTCCAGGCGAAATGATTGACCAGGCCTTCGGTATGCTGAAACCCAGCATGAACGTGAGCAAATACATAGGCATTATGGATTCGCTGAGTGATAAAGACAAGGTGCTGAACTTCCTGCGGATGGAACACTGGAAAAGTGACCTGCCTGCCATCACAGGAGAAATGTACCGGAAGTACATCAAGGATTTGTTCCGCGACAACAAACTCATAAAAGGAGAACTCGAATTGGGTGGTCGCCGCGTAGATCTTAAAAAGATGACGGTGCCCTACCTCAACATCTACGCCACGGACGACAACATTATTCCCAATTCGAGCACTTTGCCCATCATGAGTAAGATTGGCTCCAAAGACAAGCAGGAATATCCATTCCCTGGTGGCCACATTGGCGTGTTTGTGGGTGGTCGCTCACAAAAAGAACTGGCGCCCGCTGTGGCCAAATGGGTTATTGAACGCTGTTAAGAGACCTAAGGATCAGAATCACTCAGAAGCTGCCTCTAAGTCAAGAGGCAGCTTTTTTTATCGGTAATATTCGACACTGCACGACATCCGGGCGCTCCTGTCGGCCAACAAAAAAAGATTGGGACAATATTGCGACTGCTCTTACGGGGAAGGAACGATCAATCCGGTTCTGGAAATGAGGGTTGAAAATCAGGCAAGAAAAAGCCGTCTTTTCCAGACGGCTTTTTAGGAAACAGAAAGAGTCAATTATTTATGCCATAAAGAAGGATGGCTGTCGGGATTGCTAGGATTCGTGCCAAAGTCATTCACTACTCCGTTTGTAGTAATGGAGTAACGGACAACCATACCGGCATGCTCGCCGTAGTAGATGTTCTTCGTCAGATAGCCTTTGCCTTCAACGGTGCTGGTGGCACCGCCTGCAGCCGGGATATCCTGAGGATCAATGTAGAGCGTATCCCCTTTCACGCGAGCCTTAACGTTAGAGGTATAGTAGTTCCCAAATGATTTGATAATGACATCGGTGATGGCATCGCCTTTTTCCACCATAACTGAATAGTTGGCGGGTGCTGAAATGGAGCCATCTTCTTCCACATTCCAGTTGCCGAGGAATCGGTCGCGGTTTACGGTTTCGCAGTGCGAGCCTTCATAGCCTGAGGGGCAAATGCAGCTTCCTTCATTGCAGACACTGCCGTTGGCGCAAATAACCGCCTTGCACATGTCTTCTTTGCACGCTGTATAGGTAACGGCACCAAAGCCGGCTATTACAATTGAAGCGGAAATCAAAGCAGAGCGAAGTCTGGTGTTCATCTACTCGTAATGTTTTTGAGGGTAAATTTTTTCAGAGCTAAAGATAGAAGTATCAGGTAAAAAACCAAGCGCAAAGTCATCCACATACGCTCATCTAAAACTATTTACCGGATTCTGCCTGCATCTTAAATGCTTTGATGCCCCTGTAAATCGCTTTTGCAATTTCCCATTGCCCCTGCTCGGAGTTCATGTATGCTTCTTCATCCGGGTTGGTGATAAAACCACATTCCACCAGTACGCCCGGCATATAAGAGCCGGCAAGCACTTCTAAGCTTTGCTGCTTGACACCTAAATCGCGGCGGCCCTGATTGGCAAATTGTTGTTGAATGGCGGTGCCTAACTCTACGCTGCTGCTCAGGAATGCTTTGGTGTATTGAGCAATGATAATGGCTGTTTGCGGGTCATTTTCGTTCAGCAGGTCGGGTTCGTCCACGATGGATTCTCCATAGTCAACAACCGCTTTTGACTTTTGATTATTGCGGATGGAGCCCAGCACCAGGCTTTCCGTTCCTTGCAACTGGGTTGTATGGTGGCGGATGGTCTTGTACACCGTTTCGACATGTTTGCGTCTTTTCCTGCCATGCCCCCGATACACTGTGCGGGTACCGGTTTTCACCTTTTCATACCAATAAGGGGTTGAATTGATATGCACGGATATGAATAAATCGGCGCCCGCCTGATTGGCAATCGCGTGCCGTTCTTTCAAACTTGGGTAGGTATCGTCCGTTCGGGTGTAGATTACCTGCACATCGCGCAGGCTGTCATTGATTAGAGTACCTATTTTCTTGACTATAGCCAGGGTCAGGTCTTTTTCATTGGAATAGGCCCCCCGTGCCCCGTAATCTTTACCGCCGTGACCGGCATCCAACACCACCTTTGTGATTTTTTTGTTGGCAGCAAAAGCAGGAATAGTAAGCATACTGCCCGCCAGCAGCAGAAGAAACAGCCAAATTTTTCGCATCAGGACTTAGAGAAAATGTTTGATTCAGAGCAAACAGGCCAAGCAGGTAATTTTGCCCGCGCCTTCATGTTGCTTCGCGGTAAAAGTATTTTAAAAAGAGCGGCCCGGCTTCTGACGGTCGGTAGCTTAACGCTGATTTATGTCTTGGCGGGAAGCATTTCACTTTTCGCGCAAGGCCAAAATGAGGATAGAACCCATATCCAGCTCCCGCAAGGCACCGATTCTTTGCAACATCCTTTGCCTGACAGTGCAAACCTGATTTCCGATTCGGCATCAAAAAAAAGCATATCCGATTCGCTAGGTATCCGCATCTCAAAGGATGCATTGCCTTCCGTTGTTACTGCCAGTGCCACCGACAGTGCTGTTCTGGACATGGATAGCAATCATTTTTTCTTGTATGGCGAGGCAAAAGTGCTGTATGAAGACCTCACACTAAACGCCGACAAGGTGATGTACAACCAGGCCGACAATACCATTTCGGCTACCCCGTTGAGTGATACTTCTACGGGCCCCAGGCCTACGTTCCAACAAGGCTCCGAAACGTTTACCTATGACTACCTGAAGTATAATTTCAAAAGCAAACGAGCCATCGTCCGCAACGCCCGGACTCATTACGGAGAAGGCTTTGTGCTGTCTCAACAGGTAAAACGAAACCCGGACAACAGCATCTATGGCTACCGAAGTTTATACACTACCTGCGATTTAGACACACCCCATTTTGGCATTCGCGCCCGGCGTATCAAAGTAGTGCCGGGGAAAATCATCGTAGCGGGCGCAGCCAACCTGATGATTGAAGATATCCCCACACCCGTGTTCCTGCCCTTTGGCGTATTTCCTATCTCCGAAACGAGGCGCTCAGGGTTCCGAATCCCTTCTTATACCATCGAAGAACAGCGCGGCTTGGGGCTCACAAATGGGGGATACTATTTCCACTTCTCCGAATACATAGATGCATTGGTGCTGGCCACATTTTTTTCGAAAGGAAGCTATAGCGTGGGCATACGCAGCAATTATGCTAACCGCTACCATTACAATGGCGGTTTCACATTGGACTATGCCTACAACAAGGTGGGGGAAGAATATGAACCCGGTGCGCAAATCAATAAGCAGTTTGCTATTAGCTGGCGCCATCAGACCGACCCTAAAGCCCGGCCCGGGCAGAGTTTCAACACCAGCGTCAACATCACCAAGGGAAACTATTATCAGGACAACAGCTACAACCCAAACCAGATTCTCCAAAACCAATTTCAGAGCAATATCACTTACAGCAAGAACTGGAGCGGGCGAATACCCGCCTCATTCACGGCTGCGTTGCTGCACGACCAAAACACACAATCCCATGTGGTGAATGTGACCCTACCCAATATCGTGTTCAGCGTTTCCGGCTTTTCACCCTTTGCCCGCCGCAACCCTGTGGGCAAGTCGCGCTGGTATGAAAAGATAAACCTCTCCTATACCTTCAGCGGCCTGGCACGAACCAGCTTCTACGACACGGGCTTCACGCTTTCTAATTTGAGCCTCGATGATTTCAATATTGGTTTTCGACACAGCATTCCCATATCCGCTTCCTACACCATTGCCCGCTACATCAACTTCTCGATGGGCGTCAATTACAATGAATATTGGCTGACCGATCGTTTTTTTCAGTACTACAACATGAGCGACTCCAGCTTAGACACGGTGGATCGTAAAGGCTTTTTCACGGCTCGTGATTTCAGTGCTTCCGCCCAACTTTCTACCCGTATCTATGGTATGAAACGCTGGCGGCATGGCCGGCTGGCAGGCATCCGCCATGTGCTGACTCCTCAATTCGGAATCGGTTATATCCCCGACTACGCAGCAGCACCCTTTGGCTATTACTACCAGGCTCGCATGAGCGCCAATAGTCCCGAAAGTTATTATTCGCCCTACACCCGCTCCGTAGTTGGTGTGCCTGGCCTGGGGCAATACGGTCGCTTTGCCAGTGTCCTCAACTTCGGCATAGACAACAATCTTCAAATCAAAACCCGCCAGGGAACCGATACGGGCGCAACTACAAAAAATATCAGCCTGATTGACGGTCTTTCTGCTACCGGCAACTACAACCTTGCGGCAGATTCATTCGCCTGGTCTCTGTTCCGGGTCAATTTCCGAACCAATATTCTGGACAAAATCAGCATGACTGCCAGTGCCAATTTTGACCCCTACGTCTATGACCACAACCTCGGGATGCGGGTCAACAGGCTGGCCTGGAATGATGGCGCGGGACTGGCCAATTTTCAGGATGCCAACTTCTCACTGTCTTCTTCTTTCCGCTCTGGCAATAAAAACAGCAATAAGTCCGGTGAAGGTTCGGGTGTCGTGATGCGCCCCACGGACTACTACAATTATCTTGACTTCAACGTACCCTGGAGCATCAATATCAGCTACACCATGAACCTGAGTAAGAACTACCGCAGCACGCTCAACGGCGGCGATACGCTGGTGCTGTCGCATAATGCACGTGTGTCCGGCGACCTCAATCTGACACGGCACCTCAAGCTAAGTGTGACGACAGGATACGACTTCAGCAACAAGCAGCTCTCGCTTACTTCGATAGATATTTACCGCGACCTGCATTGCTGGGAAATGCATCTGGGCGCCATCCCCTTTGGGCCGCGCAAGAGCTACAATTTCACGCTCAATGTGAAGGCTTCCGTACTCCAGGATTTGAAATTGGTTCGCCGCCGCGACTATCGGGATGCTACTTTTTAACCCAAGCCTCCCCTTTTAAGTTTCGCGAGCTTTGCAAGGGATGAACGCATGAAAAGAAATCCAGAAACCCGAAACACATCAACGGATTGAACCCATAAGTTTTCGTTTTGACAGTCACATTTCTTGGCACCGGCACCTCTCAGGGCGTTCCGTTTATCGGTTGCCCTTGCGAAGTATGCCACTCCACAGACCCGAGGGATAACCGCCTCCGCTGTTCTGTCTGGATCCAGCTTCCACAGCTCAGTTTAGTCATAGATACCGGCCCGGATTTTCGATACCAGATGCTGCGGGCAGATGTGCAACGCCTCGATGCAGTCCTATTCACGCACGGACATAAAGACCATATCGCCGGCCTCGATGATATCCGCGCATACAACTATCATCAGCAAAAACCGATGGACATCTGGTGTACCGAAGAAACGGAAGCCTCCCTGCGCCGGGAGTTTTCCTATGTGTTCTACAATGCCAGCTACCCCGGCATCCCGCAACTACAACTTCACCGAATCTTCCCTGAAGAACCTTTTTCGATCAACGGAGTGGAGATAACACCCATCCGGGTGCTGCATTACAAACTTGAGGTAATCGGTTTCCGAATCGGCCCCTTCAGCTACATCACCGATGCCAACTACATTGCAGCGGCAGAAATGGACAAGTTGCGCGGCAGCGAAGTTTTGGTACTGAATGCGCTGCGCAACGAACCTCATGTCTCACATTTCAACCTCAAGGAAGCCGAGGCTGTAGCAAGGGAAATTGGAGCTCGGGCCAACTATTTCACGCATATTTCACACCAACTGGGGCTGCACGATTTGGTAGAGAAATCCTTACCCACGAACATGCACCTTGCATACGATGGCCTTCAATTAGACTTCTCTTTCGAAGGCTGACAAGCACTTATTAAAACAAAAAAACAAGCCCTTTCATGAAAAGAATCATCGCCGCCTTGGCACTCTTGCTTGCCGTTTTGCCTGCTGGAGCACAAGACTATTCCAACCAAAAAATAAAACTGGGACAGCCCGCCCCGGAAATCCAGGAAGAAAACCCCCAGGGCACCCTGCTCAAGCTCTCTGAGCTGAATAAAGACCATATTGTGTACCTCGATTTCTGGGCTTCCTGGTGCGGCCCTTGCCGCCGTGCCTCGCCCGAGGTGGTCGCACTTTACAACAAGTACAAAGACGCCCGTTTCCGCGGCGCCAAAAAGGGCTTCATCATCGTCAGCGTTTCGCTGGACAAACATAAAGAGGCCTGGATGGGGGCCATCGCTCAGGATGGTCTGGCATGGCCTTACCACATGAGCGACCTTGGAGGCTGGCAGAGCCAGGCAGCAGCCACATGGGGTGTGCAAAGCATCCCTCAGTCATTCCTGCTCGGCCCGGATGGAAAAGTGATTGCCAAATACAGCTATGGCCAGCACCCGGATGCCGATTTAGAGAAATTACTGCTCAAAAAACGCTGATTGCATAAGCATTTTGCTTACTTTCGCCGCTCCAAAAAATGTAGCCTAAGCATGGCAGGCCCCATGCACCAATCTGACAGAAATGAAGAAAGACATCCATCCTAAGAATTATCGCCTGGTCGTATTCAAAGACATGAGTAACGACTACGCTTTCCTGACCCGCTCTACCGCCGCTACCAGCGAAACCATTAAGTGGGAAGACGGCAATGAATACCCCCTCATCAAGGTGGAAATTTCACACACCAGCCATCCCTTCTACACGGGTAAGAGCATGTTCGTGGACACGGCCGGCCGTATCGAAAAATTCCGCAACCGCTACGCCAAGAAGCAATAAGTATCCTTTACGATTCAGATGAGGCTGTCTTAAAAGGGCAGCCTCGTTTTTTTTTGCCGGCTCGCGTACTGATATGAAGCATCCATTGCTGCTTGCGGTCTATTTCAGATAAAAAAATCAACTCTTATTCTGTGCCCCTCTCATTTTTGCACGGCCCATTCCTGAGTCCTTCAGGCACATCTTCTGGTAGCTATGGAACCTATTTTGAATGATATCCGCCAACGAGAAGACCTTGTTTTGTTGGTCAACACATTTTATGGCCGGGTGCGAAGGGACGAAAGCCTGGGCCCCATTTTCAACAGCATCATCGGCGACCAATGGGAACGGCACCTGAATATCATGTATGGCTTTTGGGATTCTGTGCTTTTCGGTGCGGAAGGCTACCGTGGGCAAGCCGTGGGCAAGCATGTGCAGATAGATAAGAAATTCAGGTTGGAATCTGAGCATTATGAGCGCTGGATAAGCCTGTGGCGCATCGCCGTACAGGAGCTTTTCGAAGGGCCAAATGCTACGCTGATTCAGGAACGAGCACAGGCCATGTTGCAACTCATTCAATTCAAGGTGGAGTATGCCCGCAGCGGCAAAACTCTTTACTAATACTCTCCCGGGCAGGCAAATCAGGTAGCCGTATTATCGCAGTCCCTTCAGGCTAAGCAAGGCCAAAATTGAAGGTAGGGACCATGGCTTCATTTCACATTTCAGGGCAATTAATTGACCTGCACCAACGCAGTATTTATCCGGCAGCTATTCAGGTGGAACAGGGCTTCATCGTCAGAATAGAACGGCTGCAGGAGGCTCCGCTGCAATACCTCCTTCCAGGCTTTGTAGATGCACATGTCCACATCGAAAGTTCGATGCTCAGCCCGGCACGATTTGCGCAAATGGCCGTCTGCCACGGCACCGTAGCCACGGTCTCTGACCCGCATGAAATAGCTAATGTCTGTGGTGTGGAAGGTGTGCAATGGATGATTGAAAATGCAAAAACAGTCCCTTTCAAGTTCTTTTTCGGAGCTCCTTCTTGCGTGCCTGCCACATCCTTCGAGACGGCTGGGGCCTCTCTGGGCGCCGGGCAGGTGGATGCGCTGCTTTCCTCAGCAGACATCTGGTACCTCTCTGAAATGATGAACTATCCGGGTGTGCTCCATCAAGACCCGGAAGTGATGGCAAAACTGGAGGCCGCCCAGAAACATCAAAAGCCTGTTGACGGCCACGCCCCGGGCATGAAAGGCCCGGATGTCCTTCGCTATGCAGGAGCCGGCATCAGTACAGACCATGAATGCACACAGCTCGATGAAGCTTTGGGAAAAATAGCAGCAGGAATGAGGGTACTCATCCGCGAAGGCAGTGCCGCCAAAAACTTCGATGCCTTGCATCCTTTATTCAGCAGCCACCCGGAGCAACTGATGTTTTGCAGCGATGATAAACACCCCGATGATCTGTCGGAAGGACATATCAACCTACTTGTGAAGCGTGCGCTGACTTTAGGATATGACCTTTTTGATGTGTTGCGCGCCGCCTGCATCCATCCGGCCCGTCACTACCAATTGCCTTTGGGCTTACTGCGACAGGGTGACCCCGCCGACTTTATCGTTTTGGAAGACTTGGATCACTGGCTACCCAAAGAGACTTACATCCGTGGGGAACGGGTAGCCCAGCAGGGGACATGCCTTTTTGATACGCCAGTCGCTCAAACCATCAATCGTTTTGAAGCTCACCTACGAAAGCCTTTAGGCTTTGAAATAAACGTCCCGAAACGAGGAACCATGCTTTGCATTCAGGCTCATGACGGGCAGTTGATAACCACTTCAGAAAGGATCAACCTGAAAACCCTTACCGGCGATTTTTTGAGTCAGGACATCCTGAAGCTGGCCGTCATCAACCGATACGATTCTATGGTTCCGGCAGCACTTGCATTCATACGAGGTTTTGGGTTGAAACGAGGAGCGATTGCATCCAGCGTGGCACATGACTGCCACAACATCATTGCGGTTGGCGCTGATGACGAGAGCCTTTGTGCTGCTGTAAATGCAATCATCAGGGCCCAGGGCGGCATTGCAGTGGTTAGTGAAGAAGGGACATTTTGTTTACCCCTACCCATTGCCGGGTTGATGAGCGATGAAGTGGGGATACTGGTAGGGAAACACTATGCACAACTCAGCCTTCAGGCCAAAGCATTGGGCAGCCCGCTGCGGGCACCTTTCATGACGTTGTCCTTCATGGCGCTGCTCGTTATCCCCTCTTTAAAACTCAGTGACCGTGGTTTATTTGATGCGGAAAAATTCTGTTTCACTCCGGTATTTACAAACGAAGAGAATTCCTGAAAAAAATCATTTAGGACTTGTACACTTTAAGTGCGGCTTCCAAGCAATCCATTGCATGGTGAATAGATGCTTCATTCAGCACATAGGCCAGGCGCACTTCATCTCGTCCCTTCCCGGCACTGGCATAAAAGCCGCCGGCGGGTGCCATCATCACGGTAGAACCTTCATGGGAAAACTCTTCGAGAAGCCATTGGCAAAATGCCTCGGAATCACGAACCGGGAGCTTGGCCATTGCATAAAATGCACCACCCGGATTGGGGCAAAACACCCCTGGAATGGCGTTTAGTCTTTGAACCAGCACATCCCGACGGGCCGTGTATTCGGCATGCACTGCATCAAAGTAATCGGCAGGTAAATCCACGGCGGCTTCGCCAAGAATCTGAGCAAAGCTGGGCGGAGACAGCCGGGCCTGAGCAAATTTCATGGCGGTGTCCAGCACTTGCTGGTTGCGCGTTACGAAGGCACCGATGCGGCCTCCACAAGCACTGTATCGTTTTGAAATCGTATCCATCAGGATGGCATGCTCTTCTAATCCATCCAGAGATAGGGCTGAGATATGCCTGCGTCCATCGTAACAGAATTCACGATAGGCTTCATCAGAAAATAGAAACAGGTCATGCTTCAGGCAAATAGCACGCAGGAGCTCCAACTCTTCCCGGCTATACAAGTACCCAGTAGGATTGTTTGGGTTGCAAATAAGGATTGCCTTGGTACGCGTGGTTACGGCCTGCTCAAAAGCCTCAATGGGCGGCAGGGCAAAGCCATTTTCTATCTGACTGGGGATAGGAACCACTCGCACACCCGCAGCGGTACTAAATCCATTGTAGTTGGCATAAAAAGGTTCCGGAATGATGATTTCATCGCCCGGGTCGAGGCAGGACTGGATACCGAAAGCAATAGCCTCGGAGCCTCCTGTCGTTACGATAATTTGGTTGTGATTGATGGCAATACCATTGCGGGAATAATACTCCACCAGCTTCCGGCGGTAGCTCTCAAAACCTGCACTGTGGCTGTATTCCAGCACCTGAATATCCGCATGGCGCACGGCATCCAGGATGGCTTTGGGTGTCTCAATATCTGGCTGGCCGATGTTGAGATGATACACTTGAATGCCCCGTTGTTTGGCGGCATCTGCATAAGGAACCAGCTTGCGGATAGGTGAGGGCGGCATATGTGCGCCGCGGTGTGAAATGACCGGCATAATGCGCGCAAAGATACTTGGACACCGACCCGCTTCCTGCACATTCAGGCAGCAGCCAGCTCCGAAATTTCACCCATGTTGATGCCATTATGGCTCTCATCATACACGCAGTGACCATCACGGATGAGCAGCACTTGCGGGCTGGCATGGGTTACCTGAAAGTCTGAAGCAATCGTATTGGAAAGCGCGCGGTGACGGAGCAAATCAAGGTAGTAAAACGTGACTCCCTGTGGCGTTGAGGCTCGCTCCAACCTGCTTTTAGCCATATTAGAAATTTCGCAACGGGTGCTGTGTTTAAAAATGACTACCGGCTGCTTCATGCTTTGCTGCTTCAGTTCGGCAAGTTGTGCTTCACTGATAAGTTCATTCCATACCATGCCGCAAAGTTCTGTTGCCACAGGGAGACGGATTCTTCAGTAAATGCAAAAACTGCTTTCCCCTATTTTCCGTTCTGAAATCATCAGCCTTTCATTTGCATTCAGATCCTTTCGGCGCAGTAAAAAAACAATCTGAAACGTGTTTCCAGTTTGCAACAGACATTCGCCCGCCGGAAACTTTATTCCCACCAATCAAAATTTCAATTAAGATACTTTATGAAGCACGCATTCATTTTCCCCGGTCAGGGGTCTCAGTTTCCGGGGATGGGCAAAACCCTCTATGAGCAGCCCAGAGCTAAGGAATATTTCGAACAAGCCAATGAACTGCTTGGCTTCCGGATTACCGACATAATGTTTGACGGCAGCGCCGAGGATCTGAAGCAGACCCGCGTCACCCAGCCAGCCATTTTCCTGCATTCCGTCATCCTGTTTGAAACCACGCCCGACCTGAAACCCGACATGGTAGCCGGGCATTCTCTGGGGGAATTTTCTGCAATGGTTGCGGCCCGGGTATTGAGCTTCGAAGACGGCCTCTTACTGGTAGCCAAGCGTGCAGCAGCCATGCAAAAAGCTTGCGAGCGCAATCCCTCCACAATGGCTGCCGTGCTGGGGCTGGAAGATGCAAAGGTGGAAGAAGTATTAGCTCAAATCCAGGACGAAGTGGTGGTGCCCGCCAACTATAATTGTCCCGGTCAGCTCGTCATATCGGGTAGCATTGCTGGCATTCAAAAAGCCTGCGAAGCCCTGAAAGCAGCCGGCGCCAAACGAGCTTTACCCTTACCGGTAGGGGGCGCCTTCCACTCACCATTGATGGAGCCGGCAAGTGAAGAACTGGAAGCTGCCATTATGAATACTCAGTTCCGCAATCCTACTTGTCCTGTGTATCAAAATGTGGATGCACAACCTTACATAGACACCAGCTCCTTACGCCAAAATCTCATTAATCAACTCACGTCGCCGGTCCGTTGGACACAGAGCATCCAACACATGGCAGCGAATGGTGCTGGCTTGTTTACGGAAGTCGGTCCAGGAAATGTGCTGCAGGGACTGGTGAGGAAGATTACGGCTGAGGTTACGACAGCAGGCATCAACTAATGCATTTCATAATCAGGTTTGCATGAAGCGAGGCCCCCTGATTTTTGTTGTTTTTCTTGCGGCACTATCGCTGTTGAGCGGCTGGCTGATGAGTCATATGTCCTGGTTGGGGCGTATTGGTATCACGCTCTTCCATCGTGATTTCCGCTTCCTGAAAGTCTGGTACAAAGGTGCGGCCCTCATCTTTTTCTTGCTCATAATCCTGTATGGCCTGCAAAGCCTGATGAAAAAGAAATGTTCAGCCCGCCAGGGAAAATGGTTGCAAGTCCTTGCAATAATCGCTGCCTTGGCCGGCCTATGGCTCACGTTCCGGGATTTTCAGACTGACTTTTCACACAGCATCCTCAAGGAGCGTTTTCATCTCGGTGTCTATTTATTCTGGGTGGGATGGATCTGCATCAGCCTACGGCTCCTTTGGCCGCAAGGTGATGCCCAAGGCCCGGATGTACCAAGAACTGATCGTAAATAAGCCGGGGAAAAGGCTCTGGCCCATGCCTGCTAACACAATTCCTTCATCGCTTCATACACGGCAAACACATCTTCAAACGTGTTGTAGAGCGGCACGGGTGCCATACGAATCACATCCGGTTCGCGCCAGTCAGCGATGATCCCTTTTGCGCTGAGTGCCTCAAACACCTCGCGCCCCCGCTCCTGAAACAGCAGGGAAAGCTGACAACCACGTTGGTTGGAATTTCTGGGTGTGATGATGGTAAAAGGCAACTCCTTCAATTGGAGCAACAAGTATTCGAAATAAGCTGTCAGTCGCAAGCTTTTCTTGCACAGTTCCGTCATTCCTGCCTTGTCATAAATATCTAGTGCGGCCCTATGTGCCACCATATTAAAAACCGGCGCATTACTCATCTGCCAACTGGCCGCACCGCGCTGTGGATAGAAACCCTTTTTCATCTGAAAGCGGGTGTCTTCCTCATTACCCCACCAGCCCGCCAGCCGGAAGGTGCGGGGATTATCGCCATGATGGCTGTGTACAAAAATGCCCCCTACACCACCCGGGCCGCTGTTGAGGTATTTATAGGAGCACCAGCAGGCAAAATCTACATTCCAGTCATGAAGTTGCAGGGGCACATTGCCCACAGCATGCGCCAGGTCAAAACCCGCATAGGCACCTACTCTGTGTGCTGCTTCGCTGAGCCGCTTCATGTCGAAAAGCTGGCCAGAATAATAATTTACCCCACCAAAAAGCAACAAGGAAAGGGATGAGCCTGCCGCTTCAATTTGTGCCAGGATATCTTCTTCACGAATCGTGTGCTCGCCTTCCCTGGGAGCCACTTCAATGATGGCATCTTCCGGCTTAAAACCCCACAGTTTTACCTGTGTCTCCATCGCATATTGGTCCGAAGGGAAGGCGCCTGCCTCCATGATGATTTTATAGCGCTTTTTGCTGGGGCGATAAAAGGAAAGCATCAGCAGATGCAGGTTCACGGTCAGTGTGTTTGCCGCAACTACTTCATGTGCTTCGGCACCAACAATCCGCCCCAGGCTTTCCGAAAATAAATGATGGTAAAAAAGCCAGGGATTACGAGCCTGAGTATGCCCTTCCACTCCAAAAGAAGCCCAATCATCCAATTCTTTCTGCATCAGGTAGCTGACACTTTTGGGCTGAAGGCCAAGCGAGTTGCCGCAAAAATAACGGGCATCCCGCCCTTCATGCTGAGGAAAGAGAAATCGTTCGCGGAACGGATAGAGAGTGTCGGTTTGGTCTAAGCTGCGGGCAAATTCGGCGGTAGCCTCAAAGACTTCAGTCATGCAGGGCGCTTTTTTGTAAGTGGGCAAAGGTAGCAGCGTACCTCTTTTTCGAAGAAAAGCAATCCCCCCTGCTTGCATTTGAAAAAACAATGTTCCTTCTCAGATAATTCAATCACCGATGGGAGCCCGGCAATTACCGACAGGCAGCACTCATCAGGCTTTTTGCCTTCAGGCAGTACTATTTATTCCCTGTATTTTAGCTGAAATCTTCCTAAGAAGTATGAAAAAAGCCCTGCCTATCCTCATCATCATCGTCATCATCGTAGCCATTGGCGGCTGTAGCTACAATGGCATGAACTCTGCACGCCTCAACGTGGACAACGCTTGGTCTAAGGTTCAAAGTGACTACCAAAGGCGCGCCGACCTAATTCCTAACTTAGTCGGCACTGTCAAAGGTGCTGCTGACTTTGAGAAAAACACCTATGTGCAAGTGGCGCAAGCCCGTGCCGGCCAGCTGCGTAACCTGACTCAAACCACTGCCGAAAACCTAACTCCACAGCGCCTGCAAGACATTCAGAATGCCAGCGCTCAGGCGGGTCAGGCGATGCGGATGGCCATCAACATAGCAGTTGAAGCCTACCCACAACTCAGAGCTACTCAAAATTTCACCGATCTCCAGAACCAGCTTGAAGGCACGGAAAACAGAATCAAGTTTAGCCGTGACGGCTTCAACGATGCCGTGTTGAAGTACAACAAAAAGGTGAGCAACTTTCCGGGCAACCTGATGGCGGGCATGTTTGGCTTCAAGCAACGCCCCATGTTCCAGGCAGATGCCGGTGCTGATCATGCCCCAAAAGTGCAGTTCTAATTTCTGGTTCATCCGGATGGCCGGATATGACTCCTCCCTTCCCTTCCTTATCCCAGCCCAGCAATCATGCCTTTTTGGAAAAAGAAAACCTTGGTGTCGCAGACCGTACAAGATGCGGTCGTGTCGGCTATCCGGGAGGCTGAGGCGCTGACTACGGGCGAAATCCGTGTGTTCATGGAGCCCCATTGCCAATACATGGATGCCTTGGACCGCTGCCGGGAATTGTTTGCCCAATTAGGAATGGACCAGACCGAGGAACGAAATGCCATACTTATCTACCTCGCTATTTCGGACAAACAGTTTGCCCTCTTCGGCGACATAGAAATATATCACCGGGCTGGCGGACCCGAATTCTGGAAACGCGCAGCTCAAGTGCTTCGGGCGGGCCTAAAGACAGGTGCTGTTGAAGAAGGCATGTTGGGTTGCATCACCGAATTGGGCAAAGCCCTGGCACAGCACTTCCCATTCAATCCAAACATTGAACGAAACGAATTGCCCGACGAAATTGTTTTTGGAAAATGAGGAAGCTCCTGATTCTGCTATCCCTGCTGCTCATGAGCACAGGCCCCCTGCTGGCCCAAAATGATAAGGACTTCCCGCCCCGCCCCAATCCTCCACAGCTCGTCAACGACCTCGCCGGTGTGTTCAGCCCGGACGAACGCGCCCTGCTAGAGCAACAGGCAGAAGCTTTCGAAGACTCAACCTCCAATGAGATTGCCATCGTCACCGTACGCAGTATCGGCCTCTATGATGTGGCAGACTATACCACCCAATTAGGTAACCGTTGGGGTGTGGGCAAAGCATCTAAAAACAATGGAGTACTCATCCTCGCAGCCATCAACGACCATCGGGTCAATATCTCCGTGGGGAAAGGCCTCGAAGGCGCTCTGACCGACCTCGTCAGCGGCCGCATCATCCGAAACGAAATGGCACCTGCCTTCCGGGAAGGAAATTACTACCTCGGCTTCCAACGCGCTCTGAATGCAGTTGAAGCGGCTACCCGTGGCGAGTATCAGGCCGAACCGAAATCTAAAGGCCGCAGCGGCAGTATCCTCACTGCCATTATCGTCTTCATCATCATCCTGATCATCCTCAAAAAAGTAGGAGGAGGTGGCGGCAGTGGCGGCTATATCAGCCGGCGTGGATTTGGTGGCTTCGGCGGTGGCTTCCTCACCGGTAGCATGCTGGGCGGCCTAGGCAGTAGCGGAGGCTGGGGCGGTGGAGGTGGTGGCGGCGGTGGCTTCGGCGGCTTTGGTGGCGGTGGCTTTGGTGGTGGCGGTGCCAGCGGAAGCTGGTAACAGGTTCAGGTCCGCCCAACACACAATCCTTTCGTTCTTCCCGGTTACTGTACCATTCTGAAACAATATTTTTTAGTCGGCTGGATACCGCTACTCAACTTCCGTTGCGTTGCACACTTCAGCAGAATTTCTCTACGCAGCATTTTCAGGAAAACGCAATTGGACTGATTTCCCAAAATGAAAACAGCCCTGCTCGCAGCCAAATGCGAAAACAGGGCCATTTCAAAAACCATTAAAAGCCGACAGGCTTAATGCAGGCCTTTAGCACCCAGATACCGCTCAGCATCTAAGGCCGCCATACACCCGCTGCCCGCAGCCGACACCGCCTGGCGATAGATTTTATCCTGCACATCGCCGGCAGCAAATACGCCCTCTACATTGGTCTTCGTGGAACCCGGCTGGGTTATGAGATAGCCTTGATCATCCATATCCAGCCAGCCCTTAAAAATGCTGGAATTGGGTTCATGACCGATGGCTACAAAGAAGGCTTTGATTTTGATTTCTTGTTTTTCGCCCGTCTGAACATTACGGATGCGCAGGCCTTCTACCGTTTTGTCACCCAGCACTTCGTCTGTCTCAGAATGCCAATAGACCTGGATGTTTTCCGTCTTCAATACACGGTCTTGCATCACTTTGCTGGCCCGCATTTCACCCCGGCGTACCAGCATGTGCACCTTGCTGCAAATTTTAGAGAGGTAGAGTGCTTCTTCGCAGGCCGTATCACCGGCACCAACGATAGCCACTTCCTGGCCCTTGAAGAAAAAGCCATCACAGACCGCGCAGGCGCTGACCCCGTGACCATTCAGGCGTTGCTCACTTTCTATGTTGAGCCATTTGGCAGAGGCGCCCGTAGCAATGATGACGGAATCGGCTTCAATCCATTTTTCTTCATCAATCTCCACCTTCAGTGGGCTTTGTGAAAAATCCACTTTAGTAGCCAGTCCCCAGCGGATATCTGCGCCCATTCGGGTGGCTTGTTTTTCAAAATCAATCATCATCTGTGGCCCCATGATTCCCTCCGGGTAACCCGGATAGTTTTCTACTTCCGTAGTGATGGTGAGTTGGCCACCGGGTTGCAGGCCCTGATAAAGTATAGGCTTCAGGTTTGCGCGCGCCGCATAGATGGCTGCCGTGTAGCCGGCAGGGCCGGAGCCGATAATGAGGCAATGAACTTTCTCGGTCATATCAAAAATGTAGGTTGAACTGCTTGTGCTGGGTAATTCCTTTGTGAAGGCTTTCGTTTGCGGGCGCAATGTTACGACCTCAACATGGGGCCGCAATTATAGGCTTATCAGCAAGGGGGTTCTTTTCTCAAAACTGAAACAGGCTTTGCCGGAACCCGTTCAAAAAAAAGGCCTCTGTTTGGAAAAACACCTGACGATTATCAGCGCCCTATTTAGGGACAACAATCGTGGAGTAAGTAGAGGCATAGCCAGCCCAGACCCCCAGGGCACCTCCAGAAATATTGCTCATCACATTGATGGGCGAAGAAAATGGATTACCCACCGTGCCCAGAGAATATTCCAGTGTGCTGTAGAAGTTGAATACCCCCCGGTCTATTGCAGCCCAACGCAAGGTGACCGTATCTCCCGGAAACACGTAGCCGGTGCTGTCTGTGGGGTCCAGATTGTTGCGGGGAGTACCTGCCGACAACAGGAATTGGAAATGCTTGGTGCCATTCACCACCTGGTCATCAAACACCGAGTTGGGGCCAGGGTAAAAAGGCTCGTGATTACGGCGGGTAAAATAGCGAACTGCATTGCCAAAAGTGTCCGGGTCGGAATACCAGACACTGAGTTGCATCGCCGTAGGAGCCTTTGGTAATGTGGCACCCGGCGGGATGACCGCAAACGAATCAATGGGTTTAGGGTTCGGGATTTTCGTGACGCTGGTATAGGCTTTCCCATTATACTCAATACTCAGCGTATAGAATTTCTCCACCTGGCCCACGAAGTTGCGTGCATCGGGGTCGGTGGTGTCAATGCCATAGTAGTAAATCTTGGCAAAACCACTGTCCATCGAATATTCTCTCAGTCGGGTACTCTTGCTGCCGTCACTCACCTGCACATAGGCACCATGCACAAATGCATTTTGTAGCGTACTTAAATCCACTTTGGAGAAGTAACCAAACGAATTGGTCAGGATAACCGTGGGGTTTATTCCCAAATCTATCTGGCCATTCACCACAAGCTGCGGAGCGCCGCTGCTCATGTTGATATGCACTTCTTTTTCGCAGGAAATAAAAAACAGGAAAAAAGCTGATAGCGACAGCAGCAGTCGGCTAAAGGAAAACATAAAGAGGAAAACCAAAGGTAGGCGCTGAACGGACGATAAACCGCTGCTGTAAAAGGAGCTTACAACATCTTAATATTCTCCGGGCGGCGCTTCCTGAACGGCAGGAAAGGCATCATCCATAGCTTCAGCCCGCTGCTGGTTGATGTTCTTTTCAATGAGTGCATTGAACGTATTCCCGGCATCAAACAGGAATGAAATCTCTATGGGCAACACAGCAATTGGAAGGTTCATTTCTACCAGTCGCTCCCGATGTAAGAGCATGCGTGTAGCATCTTTTTCTGTTGTTAGGATGATTTTATCCTCCTGCTGCCAGTTTTTATAGGTTGCTGCAATTTCTTCCAGGTCGCGGGAGCCGAAATAATGATGGTCTGAAAAGCGGAGTAGGTGCAGTCCTTTACATACAGAGTTCAGGTGCGCTGCCAGAGGTTCAGGACGGGCAATGCCGCATACCAGCAAGACCTGTTTCCCCTGAATGTCCACAGGAGTGCGCTGCAGCATTTCATATGCCTGCCCATAGCGGATGCTGCTGAAAAAAACCTGCTGATGAGGCAACGGACTGATGGCAGCTACAATCTGGTCCGCTTCCTTGCGCGGCAGCCCGGGCGGGCATTTTGAGACGATGATGGTATGGGCCCTTCGGGCAGCGCTTCTACCCTCCCGCAAGCGACCATAAGGAAGAATGAAATCCTGGAAATATGGCTTTGAAAAATCCGTGATGAGGATATTAAGGCCCGCCTTTACGGAGCGATGCTGATAGGCATCATCCAGCAACACTACTTCCACATCCGGGCGATGCTGCAGCAGCAACGGAATACCGGTCATTCGCTCTTCTGCCACGCTCACCGCCACTTCCGGGAACCCCAGGTGATACTGCATGGGCTCATCTCCAATACGCAAGGCATTGCTGTTTTCATCGGCCAGAACGAAGCCCTGAGTGCTGCGTTTGTATCCCCGGCTCATCGTGGCCACCCGGTATTGATACTGTAGCAAACGCAGCAGGTATTCTACATGGGGAGTCTTCCCCGTGCCGCCTACTGAAAGGTTTCCCACACAAATCACAGGCAGGCTGAATTCCACCGAAGAGAAAAAACCGGAATCATACAAACGATTGCGCAGCCACACTACGACCCCATAAATGAGTGCAAATGGATACAGCAGAAATCGGATGAGGGAGAGGAAATGGAAAGGCCCGGGCGGCATCGCTCAAAGGTACAGGCCGGCATGAGCCAGCGACCACTCCAGGATTTTTTGCTGGGGATTAAAGGCTTTCAGCCGGTTCAGCCCCAGATATCGAATCGCTTCTTCGGCTAGTACCTCTTTGGGAGCATCGCTGGGAAGCCCCTGATGGCGCAGAGCAAAACGCCCTGCCTCCAGCATGCAGATTTCGGGGATCAGGCCAATCACCTCACTACCTGCAATTCGGACACCCAGCTCGGCTGCTGCCTGCCTGCAAGCTTCAAAAGCCTGAAGGGGCGATGTGACTGTATAATCGAGCAGGTTGAAAGAAACCTGAACCTGATTATAGTCCGCCATAAACCAACCAATAGAACGTGTCATGGGGAGCAAGCCCGGTATGCGCTGACCGGACTGCAGATGCCCTGATGCGCGGAGCCTGGAAGCTATGTGCAAAGCTGTGGATACCTCTGCCGTTTCCAGGGAAATATTGAACGCCACAAGGATATTCCGGGCGCCAATTATTGTGGCTCCACATGCAGGGTTGAAAACATCAGGTCCAAAATCAGGCTTCCACTCTGGCCGTTTCATTTTTTCAGCGAGGCCTTCATATTGCCCCTTTCGGATATCGGGTAATGCCCGGCGATAAGGTGCTGTAGCGGAATGTTCATACAAGTACACCGGAATGTTTAACTCCGCAGCAACTCTTTGCCCCAAGGCTCTTGCGCAGGCATCGGCCTCCTCCATGCTCATGCCGGTCAGGGGTATCAGGGGGCAAACATCGGTAGCGCCAATACGGGGGTGCACCCCTTCCTGGCTACGCATATCTATCCGCTCAGCTGCTTTTGCAATGGCGCGGTAAGCGGCTTCTGTAACGGCAGTAGGAGGCCCTGCAAAAGTGAGTACCGTACGGTTGGCTGCAGGGCTGGGATCCACATGCAGGAGGCAGGCATCCTGCACGCTGCGCACCGCATCGGCAAGGGCTTCAATAACCTCCGGGCGCCGGCCTTCGCTGAAGTTGGGCACGCATTCCAGTATAGCTTGCTGGCTCATGGGGCAACGAAATAACTAAGTTTGAAGGAAGCACGTTGCTTATGTATTGGCTACCGCATCCCATCACCCTGACCGGCTCCCTGCTTCGGTTAGAACCGCTACAAGAAGCCCACCTCGATGAACTGACTGCCTGCGGGGCCGCTCCGATTATCTGGGAGCACCTCCCCCTGGCCGCCGGGCAGCCGGAATCTTTGCGCAAAGAACTAGGCAAGGCCATCCTGAACCGACTTTCCGGCACCCAATATCCCTTTACCATTTTCGCGAAAGCGGGAAACCGAATTATTGGATCTACACGATTTTTCGACCTTCTGCCCGAGCATCGAAAGCTGGAAATAGGCTGGACCTGGTATCATCCCGACTGCTGGGGAAGAGGCTTTAACCTCGAATGCAAACTCTTGCTTCTTGATTTTGCTTTTGAAAAACTCCGATTGAATCGGGTTCAATTCAAGACCCGCGATACAAACCTGCGCTCCCAGGCCGCCCTTGAGAAAATTGGGGCCTGCTATGAAGGCAGGTTGCGAAATGATCGCATCATGCCCAATGGTATCGTGCGCGACACTCTGGTGTATAGTATCATCCGGGAAGAGTGGCCGGAGAAAAAGGAAAAGCTGATTTTCCTGCTGCGCGAAAAACAGCTCCAAAATTCCTGAATGAGACCGTAACGCTCTACGCAAGGCTCCTGAACAATTTTTCCGTCATCCGCAACAAAAGCTGCTCCTTTCAGGCCGGTAAGCTTTGCAGCATTTTCGCATTTCATGCCACTCTGCCAGGGCTATTTTTGAAGGATGAAGTACCTCTTCAGCTTCCTGCTGCTGTGTCTGACTTTGCAAGGAAGCGCTCAGGATATCCGCTACAGCGAGTATCAGGATATTGACCGCAGAGACCCCGATTATAGCGTGGTCGGAATGGTGGGTGGGATGCTCTTTACCTACCGGACAAACCAGGGCGAACATTATCTGGATATCTGGGACGACAGCATGACGCTGCAGGCAACGGTCGTACTGGATTTCTTTCCAAAAAAATTGTACGATGCCCAATTCATCGCCTATCCCGACAAAATCATTGCTCTCTTTCAGGGCAGCGATGGCGGCCATGTGCTGCAACAGGCGGCTCTGCTGGATGCAAGGGGAAGACTACAGGGACGCGTGCTCAACATAGACCAGGCAAAGGCTGGTTTTTTCGGCAGCCGGAATGAATATTTCTCCATTTCCGTTTCGGAAAATAAGCGGCGCCTGATGGTGTATGATGCCGTTCTGAAAGGTGCCAGTGTGAACCTGCGTACTACCCTTTTAGATGATTCACTTCACATCCTGAAACGGGCTGAAAGCAGCTACCGGGGCGAGAATAACCTGAGCCTGATGCCGGCCATGCTGAACAATGAAGGTGACTTCTACCTGCCGATTGCCACCGCTCTGGGCAGTAAAGATTACGCCGATGGAATCTGGCTGCTAAAACGACCGGCTGACGGAAGCAAGCTGGTGGCAAAAGAAATTCCTCTGGGAAGGAAATTTGCGGCAGGCCTTTATTTAAAAGCCGACAACCTCAATCGGTGCATATATGCCGGAGGCTTTTATTCTCAAAAGAAGGCGGGCAACTTCGATGGTGTGTTGCTGGCGCAATACAACATGGATTCAGGAAGTATCGTGAGTGCCCGGCAACTACCTTTTGACGAGCAAATCCGGCTGAATGCTACAGGCCGAAAAAGCCAACGGGCATTTAATGATTTCCTGACACGGCAACTCATCATCCGCAACGATGGGGGCTTTGTATTAATCGCCGAAGACTACTACATGAGTGTGCGTTCGGGTTTGTCGCCTTATGGCTATTACAGCAGTTTTTACTACCCCTTTATGACCACTCAGAATATCCGGGAGTATCACTATGGCGACATCATGGCGCTATGCTACGATGGCCTGGGGCATCCATTGTGGCATGCTTTCATTCGCAAGGATCAATATTCTCAGGAAGATGCAGGTGTCTTTTCTTCTTATGCATTTATCAATACGGGAGGCTCCCTGGGCTTTCTCTACAATGACTTCGACAACCGGAGCTCACACATCACCTTAAGCACCATTGAAGCGGGCGGCAAAACGAATGCTCAACAGCTCAACATGATGGCAACTCAGCCCGACTGGCAGCCCCGTGCGGGTAAGCAAGTCTCTGGCCGCGATTTGGTTGTGCCTTGCCTCAAAGGCCGTCGGCTCTGCTTTGCCAAAATCGTATTTTAGCCCGGTGCTGCAATTGGTTCGGGGCAATAGCCCTTACACCGTCCTCATCCTTGCCATATTCACGTTACTGCTCAAGCTTCAAGCTTTAGCACATCCCTTACTGCCCATACCGGATGCGGGCCATGCCTTGTTTGGCTGGTTGGTTTGGCTGCTCAGCGGGGCCTTTGGGAAAAGCGCAACGGCATTCAGCATGCTTGCTGTATTGATGTGTTTCCTGCAAGGCATCTATCTGAAAGCCATCGCCGCAAAGCATAGGATGTTTGCCCGTCCTTCCTACCTGCCGGCTTTTATCTATATCGTACTCAGTTCGCTGCATCCGGCTTTTGGGCAGTTCAGTGCCCCGCTTCTGATGAACTGGCTGCTGCTGGGAGCATTGGATGCTTTGCTGCGCTTTGGCCGGAGGGAGGGCGCCAACCGGGTCGTGTATAATGCGGGTTTTTTGCTTGGCTGTGCCGGCATCGTGCATTTTCCAGCAATAGTCTTTGCACTGATGGTTCCACTTGCCTTGCTGTGGCTTCGGCATTTCCGGCCAGGGGAATGGATTGTAGCACTGCTGGGCATCCTGAGCCCGTTTTATTTCTCACTGGGTCTGCTGTTCCTCTTTGAGAAAACCAGTTTCATTTCAAGCTGGCCCGCCTGGTCGTTGCTTCATATTCCGTTTGAAAAACCGGGTGCTTACCTCTTAGTCCTATTGCTCGTGTTGCTCTTCCTCTTAGGAGCCGGGTTGCTCATCCTGGTGCGCACCTTATTTCAAATGACGGTGACGCTGAGGCGAGGCTGGGCCTTGATTTGTTTCATGCTCGTACTGGCTATCGGTTCCGGATTGTTTTCCGGAAAGCAACAACCGGAAATATGGCTGTGTGTGGCTCCTTGCCTGACACTGATAACTACACCACCCTTGCTGGCGGAGAACCAGACTGGGCGCAGGCGCAGTGGGCGCTTCGCTACCTTTACCTTTTATTTATTTCTGGCACTGCTGGTCTTTTGCCAACTTGCACTCCCTACTTAGTAAGCACGAACTTTTTTTATTAAATGAAATTCGGAATCATTGTTTTCCCCGGCTCCAACTGCGACCGTGACATGGAACATGCACTTCGCGACGATTTAGAGCAGGACGTAGTCATGCTCTGGCACAAAGACCGGGACCTGAGCGCCTTTGATGTGGACGATTGCCTTGTGCTGCCAGGCGGCTTCTCTTACGGCGACTACCTGCGCTGTGGTGCCTTAGCTCGCTTCTCCCCCATGATGGAACAGGTCATCAATTTCGCCGGACGGGGCGGGAAAGTGCTGGGCATCTGCAATGGCTTTCAAATCCTCTGCGAAAGTGGGCTGCTGCCCGGCGTACTGCTCCAAAACGACCATCAAAAGTTTGTTTGTAAAAATGTGTTTTTGAAAAGTGAGCATACCGACAATATCATTGGCGACAATGTAGGCGCACGGGTACTGCAAATCCCCGTGGCTCATGGAGAAGGCCGCTATCATGCCGATACGAAAACCATGCAGAGCCTGCGGGAAAACCGTCAGATTATTTTCCGCTATTGCAATCAGGAAGGTGAAGTGCACCTGAGCTCCAACCCCAATGGTGCAACCGATAATATTGCCGGCATCTGCAATGTGCGCCGCAATGTGTATGGCATGATGCCCCACCCCGAACGGGCCACCAGCGAGGTTCTGGGCAATATGGATGGGCGTAGCATCCTGGAAGCTTTTACCTACATGAATTAACCCTCTGGCAGGTTGCCGAAACCTGATGCGACTACCAGGCCCAAAAATTCTTTCTGATGAGTATGATTTTTAGACCCCGAACCTATTTCGCCCTGGCAATTACGGCCCTCTTGCTGGCTTTCAGCCAGACCGGTTTTGCACAAACCATAAAGGACCCTGTCCAATGGGAATTTTCTGTAAAAAAAACAGGCAAAGGCACCTATTCCCTGATTGCGAAAGCACAGATTGCCGCCCAGTGGCATATCTATGCAATGAACCCCGGCGGCGATGGTGAACTGATTGGCACTACCCTCCGCTTCGATAAGGGAACTAAGCTGATCAAAGGCCCGGAAGAACGTAGCCCCGCACATGAAGAAGTCATGCTGGATGAGCATGTGCGCCTGCACACCGGACAGGCAGAAATCGGTGCCCTCATCCGGGGCAATTCTGGTCAGAAAATCAGCGGCTCTGTGGAATATCAGGCCTGCAATGACCGCATGTGCCTGCCTCCGAAAACCAAAACATTCTCTATCTCGCTTCCTTAATATTTCATGCGATTTCTATCACGACTCATCCTGCTGCTGACGATCCTGTTTCATGCCGGATTTGCCCAAAGCCAAATCATTCAGGACCCCACCACCTGGACTTATGAACTGAAGAAAACCGGAGACAACCATTACCGTCTTTTCTTCCATCTGAAACTCAAAGAAGGCTGGCATATCTACTCCTTTAATCCCGGTGGCGACGGCACCCTGATTGCTCCTTCATTCCGCTTCGACCCGGCTTCTTTTTTCAAGAAAAACGGCAAGACTCAGGAACACGGAAAGCTCGAAACAAAAGTGCGGGATGGTGTAGATGGTGCCGTTCACGAATTCCACAATAAGGTGGACTATACCCAGGACATCACCGTGACGGGCAATGGAAAAATTACCGGCACGCTGGAATATCAGGTCTGTGATGAATCCATGTGCCTGCCCCCTAAGCACAAGGCTTTTTCTTTTGAAATCAAAGACGCTTCTCCCACAGGAACGGAGGCTGCGCTATCCCCTTCCGGCGACACCAGTACAAAAGACAGTAATGCGCGGGCTGCTGCACCCAACACGACCGTCAAGTCCCACCCCGACAGTAGCCAAATGGCTCTTTCAGCGGAACCTGTTACTCCAGCCAAGCCGGAAGCGCCCACGACAAACCTTTGGCTGCTCTTCGCCCTCTGCCTGGGTGGAGGCTTGCTCGCCATCACCACACCCTGCGTGTACAGTATGGTGCCCATCACGGTAAGCTTCTTCACCAAGCGCAGCAAAACCCGAGCAGAGGCTATCCGCAACGCCATCTACTATTCCCTTTCCATCATCATCATCTTTACGGTGCTGGGCGTGATTATCTCTGCGGCATTCGGGCCTCAGGCACTTTACAAGCTCTCGTCCAACTGGATTGCCAACCTTTTCTTCTTTGCCGTGTTTGTGGTGTTTGGTATTTCCTTCCTCGGAGCTTTTGAAATCACACTACCCTCATCCTGGACCAGCAAGACCGACTCCCGGGCCGGTACGGGTTCGTTCAAGGGTATTTTCTTCATGGCCCTCACGCTGGTCATCGTGTCTTTTTCCTGCACCTCTGGCATTATTGGCCCTCTGTTGGTCGCTGCCAGCCGCGGAGGATTAGTCGGGCCAGCCTTAGGTATGTTCGGTTTCTCTCTGGGCCTCGCGCTCCCCTTCACCTTCTTTGCCTTTTCGCCCGGCCTAATCAACAAGATGGCCAATGCCGGCGGCTGGCTCAACCAGGTGAAAGTGACCTTAGGTTTTGTCGAAATCGCATTGGCTTTAAAATTTTTCTCCAATGCCGACCTCGTCAAGGGCTGGCGCATTTTAGACCGGGAAATCTTTATTGCCCTGTGGATCGTGATCGCCATCCTGCTGGGCTTGTACCTCCTCGGCAAGCTGAAGCTCTCCCACGATGATGCTAATCCCAAGAATATTTACGGGCAGGAGTATGTCTCCTTGTTCAAATTATTCCTGGCATTCTCATCCTTTGCCTTTGCCGTCTATCTGATGCCTGGCATGTGGGGGGCTCCGCTGAAAGGCTTAGGCCAATTCCTGCCCCCAATGGGCACTCAGGATTATGTGGTGAGCAGCGGTGGCAGCCTGGCCTCAGCAAACAGCGAATCACATACAGCAACACCCGGAAATGGCCCTGTGAAATATGTGGATGCGATGCGCGTGTATGAACCTAATGTGGTCAAGAATAATGGGCTGGTCACCTACTTCGATTATGATGAAGCCTTAGCCGCTTCCCGGCGGGAACACAAGCCCGTCATGCTGGACTTTACAGGCATCACTTGTGTGAATTGCCGGCTCATGGAGACCAACGTTTGGTCTGCACCTGAAGTAATGAAGCGTATGAAGGAAGACTTCATCGTAGCCTCGCTCTATTGCGATGCCAGCCAGGTGCCCCTGCCCAAAGACGAACAATACTATTCCAAGGTACTAGGCACCCAGGTGACCACCCTCGGCGACCGCTCCTTAGACCTTCAGATCAGCAAGTTCAATTCTAACTCACAACCATTCTACTTTTTCGTTGATGCTGATGGGAAATTACTTGCTGACAAAGGCTATGGCACCAACACCGATGTGGCCCGATTTGTCGCTCATCTGGATGCCGTCAAGGCACGATATAAAGAATTACACCCCTGATTGCCCAGAGCATCGCTGGCCTCCTGCCCGGAAACCAATAGTCACCTTGAGCGGCCATCAGCCTGCCAAATCCCATTAATTTCGCCGCCTTTCTCCAAAACATACTCTATTCAGCAATATGCAGCACACAGAAGGAGCATACGTCCGCCACGAGGTGGAGCACAACATCGCTACCATTGAATTTTTCCACCCCGCTTCTAATTCCCTTCCGGCAGACATCCTGCACGACCTGGCTCGCAGCATCAACGACCTCGGCATTGATGCCGGCGTGCGCGTAATTGTATTGCGCAGTGCGGGTCAGAGTGCCTTTTGCGCTGGTGCTTCGTTCGATGAGCTTACCGCTATCAGTAATGAAGCAGAAGGCAAGCATTTCTTCAGTGGCTTTGCTGAAGTCATCAATGCCATGCGCAAGAGTCACAAGCTCATTATTGGCCGCGTGCAGGGTAAGGCCGTGGGTGGAGGCGTAGGGCTGATTGCCGCCTGCGATTATGCCATTGCGCACGATGCCGCATCGGTAAAGCTCAGCGAACTGGCCATCGGCATTGGCCCCTTTGTGGTAGGACCTGCCGTGGAACGAAAAATGGGCCGCAGTTCCTTCTCGCAACTCGCCATTGATGCCAGTGAATGGCGCAGCGCCGAATGGTCGAAACGGCACGGGCTCTATGCCGAGATCCACGGCAGCCTTAGTGATATGGACGAATCCGTAAATGCATTGGCCAACCGCCTCTCTCACAGTTCGCCCGATGCGATGTGGGAACTCAAAAAGATATTCTGGCAAGGCACAGAACATTGGGACAGCCTCCTGGCCGAACGCGCTGCTATCAGTGGGCGCCTCGTCCTGAGTGATTTTACCCGCAATGCCATCAGTGCGTTTAAAGCGAAAACCGGCAAATAGTCATCCGATTCCTACACCCGAAAAGCCCCGGCAGTCTAATCTTCCGGGGCTTTTCATTTGAGGGCATGAAGATGACTGAGGCTTTGCCCAGCAATGCCTTGAGCGCCTCTTTACTTTCTTTGACAGTAATAATTAACCTGATAACCATGATTTACATACCGCAAATATCATGCCAAAATTAGATGTCTAAATGGTATTAGGGACGCTTACACCCCAAGCTGTGCCTGTGGGCTGATGCCCATGGGTAGGGGGTCGGTATGCCCGGGCAGAAACCCGGGAAGGCCACAAAGCGCCCGGGCTGCTGAGTGGCAAGGGTATATACAAAAAAACAGGCCTC
>JAFDYC010000068.1 GCA_018267625.1 Bacteroidota bacterium | reverse complement strand
GGCTGCTGTGCCGCCACAGGTGTGTGGCAGCACAAGCCCAGCAGCAGCGTGAAAAGAAGGATTCTGTTCATGGCTGTTGGTTTTTTTATTGTTTGATAAATCGAGTGGTTTGGCGCCGGGCGTCTCCGCTTATCTGCAAGAGATAACTGCCGGGTACGAGCGAATGGACCGACACGGTAAGGTACTTTCCTACGCTTCCCGCCTGAACCTGCCGCCCGCTCAGGTCCAGAATCTGATAGGCTGATCCGGCCCTGGCGCCGCCCAGCCGCAACTCGTCATTAGCCGGGTTGGGCCAGATGCTCAGCGTTCCGCTCGAATTGGTAGTGTAGCCGACGCCGGTTGATTGCCCCGGCTTAAAGACCATCGCATTGGGGCTTTCTTTATACACGATGTCCATGCCATCGTACCAGGCCGTCAGCAGGTTCAGGCCGCTGTTGGAGCAACTTGTTACCGCCATGCTGCGGGCAGCATCCCAGGGATAATTAACCATCCCGCAGTTTGGAATGTAATAATTGCTACTGACCAGGCCGGCATTTGTTGTCCAGGCTATCTCCGTCAAGTCCGTCTTGGTGCGCGGAAAAAAGCCGATGGTGTATTGCTGGTTGCCGAGGTCCGATGACATGCCCGGGTCCACCGCCGCTGCAATGCAGGGCGCTTTCATATCGCTGTCAGTGGGATTCGAATACATGCTTGAAACCCAATTCCAGGTAACGCCGCCGCCGGGGTTTGGATAGAAATTCCAGGCCTGCCATTGGGGAATCAGGCCAATATTGCTGACCGAGGAAACGGCCATCCATTTGTAATCGCCGGTGCCGTAATACTGGCTCATGGCCTCAATGCGGGGCGAAAACAAACCGCCGACACTTGCATTCCAAACCATAGTTGTGGTTCTGGTAGGCACATCGAACTCTACCACCTGAAAGCTGCCATTGCAGATGTAGCTGTGAACAATCTCGGCCTTTTCCACTGCCGTACCGCTGCTGTTGTCGGTAACGCAGGCTACATCCGGCTGGTAAAAACCGGTGTCAATTGGTAACGGTGGAACATACACAGCGCCATTTAAATCACCTACGGTGATGTACAATTGGTCCGCATAGATGGGTAAAGGGTTTGGGTAAAAAGGAACCCCATTAATCATATCGGGCGGCACACACCAGGGCCATTTGCGGATACCCTCGGTCCACACAATGGCAAACTTGTGCATCGTAGGCAGGCCGGTTGCCGGGTCAAGCACATTCAGGTCACTCCACATGTCCACATGCGGGTCGTTGTGGTAGTCGTCCAATAAATCGCCGGGTTGGTTTAGTGGACCTGTTGTAGAAACGTGAGTCGCCGCAAACGTAGGTAGGCCCACATCCTTAAAGGACCAGATATCATAGTAGAGCTGGTTATTGGCCTGATAGGCGATGACGGCCCGGTAGGAGGCTACCCCGCCCTGCGCGTCTGATGCGCCGAGCGCAATGTCCGCCTTACATGCGCCCGAAGTAGCAAGTGCAAAGTTGACGCTATGGCCTGCAAAATCTTCTGCATAAACGTAGCCTTGCGGGCTGCTGCCACGTTTGGCATAGGCGATGGCCTTTAAGGTTTGGCCGCCACGTCCCACCTGAATCATGTCAGCGTTTACCACCACATCTTCATTGAGTGTAGCTGGGAAGGGGGCCACATGATTTTCAGGAACCGAACCAGCACAGGGTACCGGCACCCACTGAGCATGAGCATGTGGCAAAAAAAGGAACAAACATACGGACGCCATAGCTGTTGTAATTACTATGCGTAAACGCCTGACGTGTGTGTGTGTGTGTGTGGTGTGTGTGGAGATGCTGGCAGACAGCATTCGGGAAGACTAGTTCTTTGATTCATGATAAGATGAATTTAATAGTGAACGAAAAAGTCCCTGCGGCCGCAACGGACTATCATAAAGTTGAGGCAATCTTCCAAGAGCTGCAACACCGTATTTAAACGATGAAAACCAATAACAGCAATAGTCCCAGCGTAGAGAGCAATTAATTATATCGCTACGGATTGAATAAAAAGCAGTTTAAGATTTTGCTCCGGTGAATCGCAGGAATATTGAGGTTAGCCTTTGTAGCGAATCCTTGAAAACCAAGGCTATTTGTTAATAATTTGAAATCGATCTTTTGAAAAAAAAGCCGGTATGACCATTCCTGCCCCGCCCAAATCATCAGGATTTTGCTACTCAGCCCGGGCAGCCAGCCGCTGCATAGAAAAAATGGGGAGGCTTCCCAGCACCACCATCAGCAGGCCGGCCAGGCACACGCCCTTCCAGCCCGCAAACGACCAGGCATAGCTCCCCAGCACAGAACCCATCGTGCCACCTATAAAAAACGAAGTCATGTAGATAGTGTTCAGCCTCGTGCGCGCCCCCTCTACCAGCGATGACACCCGCGTGAGGTTCGGCACATGCGCTGCCTGCATGCCCACGTCTATCAGGATGATCCCTGCCAAAAGAAAATACAGGCCGCTGCTGCTTTTGAATAATATCAGATAGCCCGCCAGCATGGCCACCAGCCCCCAACGCATCGGCACCAGCGGACTTTTTCGGTCGGCTGCCCTTCCTATCCAGGGTGACACCAGCGCCCCACCCATACCCGCAAATCCAAATATGCCAATCACAGAAAGGCGATACGAATAAGGCGGCTTTTCCAGATAGAAGGCCATCGTGGACCAAAACACGGACAAGGCCCCAAACAAACAAGCACCCATCCAGGCACTCTGCCGTACCGCCCGCTGACTGCGCATGAGGTCCAGCAACGAGTGCATCAGGCTGCCATAACTGCCTTTGAATTCAGGCTCTTCTTCCGGAATCACACGCAGCGTGATTATCGCCAGCACCACCATCATGCACGCCGCCAGCCAATACATGCTGCGCCAGCCCCACAGCTCAGCGATGAAGCCACTTAGGGTGCGCGACAACAAGATGCCAGTGAGTAAGCCTCCCATTAGGGTTCCAATCACCTTGCCCCGCTCTTCATCCGAGGCGAGGTGTGCCGCCAGCGGGATATACACCTGGCAGGCCGTCGTGGCCACACCGATTGCCAGGCTGAAGAAATAGAGTGTGCCAATTTGCTTCGAGAGGGCCGCACCGCACAGCGCCAGAGCCGCTGCAAGTTGCATTCCGCACAGCAGGCGCCGCCGCGACATCATATCTCCCAGCGGCACGATGAGCAGCAGGCCCAGGCCATAGCCCATCTGGCAGCAGATATTGATCCAGGAAGCAGCCGTATCCTGCACCGCAAAAGCATCGGCCAGCCGCCCCAGCAAGGGTTGACAGTAGTATAGGTTAGCCACCACCACGCCGCAGGCAAGTGCCATGAAATACTTCAACGAGGCGGGAAGACGAGCAGGATGATCCATGAAACAGAGGCCGCGAATGTCCGCAGGCTAAAAGCTCGAAAGCATTTATTTTCCCTTTGAAGCCATTGTTCAAAAAAATGGGTACCCATCTTTTTATCGGCTGGATTGTGTTGCCTGGACAGGCATAGCTGCAAGGCCTAAATCGGATACCGGAAAAAGCCTGATAGTAGCACGAAACCCTCCGTGTGCAACGCAACGGCAGCTCAATCTGGCTGCAAAAGCCGGCTAAAAAAATTGCCCTACTCCTGCTGCAAATAAAAAAAGCCCGACATCATCTGCCGGGCTTGAATGCTTGTGTGGGTCTGATGCTACGAAGCCTTGAACTTCTTCACCGCTTCGGTAAGCTTGGGCACCACAGTCATGGCATCGCCCACGATCCCATAGTCTGCCGCCTTGAAGAAAGGTGCTTCGGGATCTTTATTGATGACCACAATCGTCTTGGAGCCATTGACGCCGGCTAAGTGTTGGATGGCGCCCGAGATGCCTACCGCGATGTAGAGGTTCGGGCGGATGGTGCCTCCGGTTTGGCCCACATGCTCGTGGTGGGGGCGCCAATGGCTGTCGGCCACGGGACGGGAGCAGGCGAGACTGGCGCCGAGGGCAGCGGCCAGGTCTTCAAGGATGCCCCAGTTTTCAGGGCCTTTCATGCCGCGGCCGCCACTCACCACCAGCTCGGCCTCGCTCAGGGGCACGGCACCGCTCACTTTGTTGGTCGCCGTGGCTTTTACGGAAAAGTCTTTGTCGTCAAACGTGACAGACAGGCTTTCGATGGCTGGAGTGCCTGCGCCGGGCTTCAGCGGGAAGGTGTTGGGCGTGAGGGCAATCACTTTCACCTCGCTGTTCAGCTTCACATCGGCGAAAGCCTTGCCGGCGAAGACGCCCTTGCGTACTACGAAACCCTGGCTCAAATCCGGCAGGGCAACAGCGCCGGCTACCAGACCGGCCTTCAGGCGGGCAGCAACGCGGGCGGCAATCATACGGCCCGTCACGTCGTGGGTGAAGACGAGCACCTTGGCAGCCTCCTGATTTGCGGCAGCAATGATGGCTTTTGCCGCAGCACGGATGGCGAAATGATCCAGCCGTTCGTCGGCCAGATGAAGGACTTTGGCAGCGCCATATTTTCCCAGCTCATTTAACTGAGCCTCGGGCATGGGACCCAACACAACGGCAGTGGTAGTGCTGCCCGTAGCCTGAGCGATGCCGGTAGCATATTGAACGGCTTCGAGGGATTTTTTCTTAAAAACGCCGTCGGAGTGTTCGGCGAAAACGATAACAGACATGAACTATTGAAATTATCGGATGGATAGATGGGGTGTTTTCCGGAAGGAAGTGAATGGAGGGCTGGCAAACGGTTATCCGTTTAGCAAGCTCAAATCACTTTTGCCTCGCTGTGCAGGGCCTGTACGAGTTCATCCACCTGGTCTTCGGTGAAGAGCTTCACGCCCGTCTTGGCAGGGGGCAATTCGTAGTGAACGATTTCGCTGAGCGAAGCAGCACCGCTTGCAGGAACCACCTTCAGGGGCTTGGTTCGGGCCGCCATGATGCCGCGCATGTTGGGGATGCGGGCTTCGGCCATTCCTTTCTGGCAGGACAGCACTAAGGGCAGGCTGGCTTCATCCACTTCCTCGCCGCCTTCGATTTCGCGGCTGACGGTTGCGGTGTTGCCATTCAGGTCCAGCCTGGTGGCAAAGCCAATGTAATTAGCATCTAAAAGCTCAGCAATCATGCCTCCTACGATGCCGTTGTTGTAGTCAATGCTTTCCTTACCGGTGAGGATCAGGTCGTAGCTACTACCCTGGGCAAAGGCTGCGATTTCGGAGGCGGTATGGCTGGGGTCGTTACTGTCCGAATCAATACGGAAGGCTTCGTCACCACCCAGGGCCAGGGCCTTACGAATAATTGGTTCCGCTTCGGCCTTACCCACGGTAACTAAGTGAACAGCCGTAGCGATGCCGGCTTCTTTAAGTTCCAGGGCACGCACCAGGGCATACCATTCATCGTAGGGGTTGATGATCATGGTGACACCGGAGGTAGCAAATTGGGTATTGTTATCCGTGAACGCGATTTTGGCCGTCGTGTCCGGAACGGGGGAGATACAAACGAGGATTTTCATAAGCAGCCGCAAAATTAGGGGAAAGGGCACCGAAGCCATGTTGCAAGCAGCAGGTTGACGACAATCATGCGCCCGATTTCGGGCAACCGCCGTGCACCCTACAAGACAGCGTACCCGGGTATTATCGTTCTTTTTTAACCGGCTTTTGGGTTGCTATTGAGCATCCGTTGCGTCGCACGTTTCAGCCCTATTTCGCTGCTCGGCTT
>JAFDYC010000067.1 GCA_018267625.1 Bacteroidota bacterium | reverse complement strand
TAAACCAAAGCTTGTCCTTAGCCAACTGCTCGAACAGCGGTAAAGACCTGTTTGCGATGTGGGCAGATAGCCTGGGCATCATGTACAAGCACAGCAGCAGCAATGCCGGTACGGTGTGGCGGATGATAAAACCAGGCATGCCCCAGAGCAACTCAGGCATTTATCCGAACCCGGCAGGAAGCTGGATCAGGATGGCCGGCGATGAAGTGCTCCGTGACTACACAATCAGTGATGCTACCGGACGGGAGCTGCGAAAAGGCAGCAGGCTCTCTGCTGGTGAAGCAATCAGGCTGGGTGGCCTGGCTCGCGGGTTCTACCTGCTTCATGCAGCACATGAAAATGGCTCTGAGTCCACCTATAAGTTCACCATAAAATAACTCAACTATGAAGAAGATATTTATTGTGGTACTCTGCCTGGTGGGTGTTTTGACGGTATCAGAAACCCAAGGGCAAACCTTGCCAAAGTATGCGTACACTCACTTTTTCACTGACCAAGATATACGTACATATATACATTTTGATGGTAAAATTGAGTGCCAATACCAAACGATATACCGGCCCTATCAGTTGCCGAATCTGCCTGCCGGCCCCCTGCATTCAGTGTATTTCAGAGTTGGCCAAACTGAATCGATTCATCACGCACTCACCTATGACAGCGTGTGGGTGAAGATGGGATTAACCCCTATTCAGGACTCAAATTTTGTTGATACAATGATAGCTGGCAAACCAAGTTTATGGTTCCGGGCCGGGCTAACCTTGGTGTTCTCTCAGCGTAATTATACGATTATTGGGGCCGATTCGGAAGGTACTTGGTTTCGCTTCCCTATTTCTGCTGGATTCAGCTATAATCCGAACATGAACCTTGTGGTGGAGTTGGGCAGGGGGCCGAATACTATACCAGAAGTGCTTGATACTGGCATCAGTATTATGGTGCATGGTACTACTTGGAGATATAATAATATATACACGATGGGATTAGGCTGGACTAATGGTGGTGATAAAATAGTTAGTTTACGAGTCGGCCTAATGGACATCGGTTTCGATGATGCCCCAACAACTGTGGGGGGCTTAGTCAACCTAAAGGGTTTTTATGCCTATCCCAATCCCAGCGAGGGCCTGTTTACGGTAGGCTTTGAGCCTTGGAGCGGCCATGCCGCCACGGTGCAAGTCTCGGTAACTGATATGGCGGGCAGGCAGGTGTGGCAGCGCAGCTATCAGGGTGTGCAGGCCAGCCTGTTCACCGCAAATGTGGACCTACGGGGCCTGCCCAAAGGCATCTACCTGCTGCGGGTGCAAGCCGATGTGGCACAGGCGTTGCAACGGGTGATGCTGGAATAAGTACCCCCGCAAACAAGTATTAAAGTGGCTGCTTCAAATCCAGGAGCAGCCACTTTTTATTTTCGGTATTTGTTGGGGAAAGGTGGTTGCAGATGGGGTGCAGCCTGTCGGGTTCCTGAGCGGAATCTCATACTTACCTTCCGGACAAGCCGAGCAGAGAAATACGGCTGAAGGTGCGACGCAACGGATGACGCATCGGAGGGCTGAAGCAGACAAACAAAAAATCATCTTACCTCCCATACAAGGCAACATAATATTCCTGCACAACGGCTCAGAGTTTATGCCAATGAAACAGCGTATAGGGGTTAATAATTTGTAACAGGGACCGGGCTTTTCCCGAAACTTTGCGCCGCAAAAAACAGTCAATGATTTCACTAAACATAGGAATGGCGCTTGCGGGGCAAGTGCTGATTCAGCTCCTCGACGACGAAAGCCAGATACCCTCCTTGTCATTTGACACCACTGAAGAAAGCTACCTGCGCGAAGCCTTTGACCGAGAGCAGTTCGCCGTGTTCATCAATCGTTATGCAGAGCGACATTATGTGGTGCTGACGAAACAAAAGAGTACGGATACTGCCCATAGGGAGGCGCTGCGGAAAGCGGGGGCAGAAGCAGGCCTCTGGCTGAAAAGCATAAAGGCAACTCAGGCAGGTATAGTCAGCCATTCCGTCCGGCCCGACGCTGCTTTTCACTTTGGACAAGGCCTGATGCTGGGAGCCTATCAGTTTTTAAAATACCGCAGTGATGCAGACAAAATCCGCCATCCCTTGCAGGCGCTGCACTTCCATGAAGAAAGCATGAGTGAAGCTGCGCTTACGGAATTACACATCCTCTGTGATGCAGCTTATCGTGCCCGCGACTTAGTCAATGAACCGCTGAATGCACTTTCTGCCGAAGGGCTGGCATCTGCGATTCTTCAAATGGGGCAGTCCGCCGGATTCAGGGTAGAGGTGCTGGGCAAGGAAGACCTTTTGCGCGAAGGCATGGGCGGCATCCTGGCGGTGAATCGTGGTTCACAAGACCCGCCAACGTTCTCGATTTTGGAATACAAGCCGGAACATGCCCGCAATGAAAAGCCCATTGTGCTGGTGGGTAAGGGCGTGGTGTATGATACGGGGGGACTGAGCCTGAAACCTACAGCCAACTCGATGGACCGCATGAAGAGCGATATGAGTGGCGCCGCCCTGGTGAGCGCTGCGATGTATGCCGCCGCCAAACTGAAGCTGCCGCTGCACTTAGTAGCATTGGTGCCTTCAACTGACAACCGTCCTGGCGAAAATGCTTATGTGCCCGGTGATGTGATCACAATGTATAGCGGTAAGACTGTAGAAGTGCTGAACACCGATGCCGAAGGCCGGTTGCTGCTGGGCGATGCCCTGCATTGGGCAAAGCGTTATGAACCCGAGCTGGTTCTGGATTTTGCTACCCTCACCGGGGCCGCTTCTGTAGCTGTTGGCGAGCACGGCATCGTCTGCATGGGTACGGCTTCTGAAGAGCAGAAAGCAGCCTTCCGTGCTGCCGGCGAGCGGCAATATGAACGGCTGGTGGAATACCCGCTATGGGATGAATACGGCGAACAAATCAAGAGTGATATCGCTGACATTAAAAACGTGGGCGGCCCAAGTGGCGGAGCGATTACGGCGGGAAAATTCCTACAGCATTTCACTGATTATCCCTGGATGCATTTCGATATTGCAGGGGTTTCCTTTGCCACGACTAAAAAGCCCTATCTGCCTTTGGGAGGAACCGCCTATGGCCTACGCATGTTGCTCGATTTCCTGAAGAACCGGGCTGAGAGGTAGTGTCCGACAAGCAACTGGAAGGTCTAAATTTTTTCTACCAATAATACTTCGCAGTGCTTCTGTTCGAAACGCTCGGAGGGATGGCCGGTATAAGAAATTATCAGGCCCGCTCCTTCGTGCAGGAAGCTTTTGACCCTTATCAAGGATCCAATGGCCAAACCCTTTTGGTCTAAAAACCGAAGAAATTCGGTAGGGGTATGGGTAACCATAGCCAGTCGGACCTGATCGCCTGCCTGACATTCGCTCAGCCGAATCCGGTTTAGGATGGGCATATTGCCGGCGGGGTCTGGTATGGGTGCGCCATGGGGATCGGTGTCGGGAAAGCCCAGGAGGGCATCCATTCGGTCGAAGAACTCAGGGGCCTGAATGTGCTCTACCTGCTCCGCAATTTCATGTACCCGTTCCCAGCCGAAGCCCATTTTTTCAACCAGGAACATTTCCGTCAGGCGGTGTTTGCGGATGATGAGGGCAGCTTCCTGACGGCCTGATTCTGTGAGGCGCAGGGGGCGATAGCTTTCATAATGCACCAATCCTTTTTCCGCCAATCGCTTCACCATGCTGTTGACGGTTGGCATTTTAATCCCCAAGTGCCGGCTCAGCTCCTGAACGCCTGTTTCGCCGGCATCATTGGCAAGTTGAAAAAGCCCTTTGAGATAATTTTCTTCGGCTAAGGAGCGCATGGAGCAAATCTATCTCTGTCCGCGTTTGGAAAGGTGGCAGCCTATGCTTGCTACATTCGTGGGCCATATGGGGCGTATTCTGACGGGTATCGTGCTGGCAGCTTGGCTGCTCCTTTTTTCAAACCCAATTGCCGCTCAGGATACGCGCTGGCTGAAGCGTGAAATAAGAGCCTTGTGTGCTCCCTCAATGGCCGGCAGAGGCTACGTGCAAAAGGGGCAGCAACGCGCCGCACAACACATACAACGCTTCTTTAAAAATGCCGGACTAAAGCCCATTCTACCCGACTCTGGATATCGGCAAGCTTATCATTTTCCGGTGGTCTGCTTCCCAGATACGGTGATGCTGCGCATCGGTAGGAAAGAGTTGATACCCGGTGTGGATTTTTTAGTGGATGCGGCTGCAGACAGCTATCGTGGACGGCATGTAAAAATCAAAAAGCTCGATGTGGGTGCCCTACCCGACTCTGCAGCCTGGCAGCGACTGCGTGCTTCATTACACAACAAGATTATCTATCTGATTCGTGGCGGCGATTCTTTAGCCCGACTCCTGCACATCCCTCTCAGGCACCTGACGGCAGCACTTCCTAAAGGAGTTTTCATCATCCCGGTGCAAGGAAAAATGACCTGGACTGTAGCCACGAAACTGGATAGCGGCAAGACGGTTTTGTATGTGCAGGACAGTGTGCTGCCCCGCCATCCGCGTCGCGCAAACCTGGCACTACACAGCAGGCTGGAGCGTTCTGAAAGCGTGAATGTGATGGGCTATGTGCCCGGTTTATCAGTACCCGATTCGTTTATCGTTTTTACCGCACACTATGACCATTTAGGCAAGATGGGATGGGATGCTACATTCCCTGGCGCGAGCGACAATGCCTCGGGCACCGCATGCATTGAATGGCTGGCCTCTCGATATGCACAACAACCTCAGCGGTATTCCATGCTATTCGTGGCCTTCAGTGGGGAAGAAGCAGGCCTGCTGGGCAGCAGTTACTTTGTGAAACATGCACCGATTCCCCTGAAACAGGTCCGGTTTTTAGTCAACCTCGACATTATGGGTGATGCAGCCCAAGGTGTGACGGTAGTGAATGCAACCAATCATCCATCCGAGTTTTCTTTACTGAAAAGCCTGAACCAAAAAAAGAATTACCTGCCTGAAATCAGAAGCCGGGGCAATGCTGCCAATAGCGACCATTATCCTTTTACCCAAGCCGGCGTACCCGCTATTTTCCTCTATAGCAATGGAGGCCCGGGATACTATCATGATGTCTTTGACAAACCTGAAACACTTCCGCTGCTCCATGTGGACGGAGTGCTGAAACTGCTGCTTGATTTTGTTGCAGCCCTGCAATGATGATCAACATACTGTATGTTTTCAGTAGAATCTTTTTCAGGAAATTTGAAATCAAAATGAAGCCCTTCACTCTCATCTTCCTGCTCTGTATTTCGTTTGCGGGAGGTATTGTGGGCACCCTAATCAATGAATGGCTGGGTGTCGAAAGCTATATCGGCATCTTGGGTGTTTTTGCTGCCGCACAAGCTGGAATGGCGTTGCTGGCATGCTGCTTCCGAAAGCTGGTGCTGCGAAAAAGCTTCTTCCCAAACATGGATTGACCTGAAGGCTTCTGTTCACCTGGGAAGGCACGAAACATATCGTGCAAGCACTTAGACCTACGAAGAGAAAATGAAAATCATCAGCTCAGGCGATGAACTTCACGTAAATAAACAGGACGGCATAGAGCATGGTGGCAATCACCACACCTTTCACTGCAAGATCCATTCGTTTGCGGTTAAACAAGAGAAACGGAATCAAGTTGATAAGTACTGAAAGTGTAATCACTTTCCCTGCCATATCTCCAGAGCTGCGCACGCTGCCTACAAAAGCATCCAATCCCAGCCCCGAGCCCATAATCAGGTAAACAATGAGGAAGCCCAGAAGGGGCATGAACAGGCCGATGACGAAGCCGATGACGGCCTTGTTTAATTGCATAGGGGCGAAGATAGAGCAGGGTTTACCTTTGCGCCCGTCAAAAAAACAATCATGAATTTTCCTCTGAATAACCTCCCGCATCGCACACAACAACCCCGCAAGCACGGCCTGACAATGGTCATGGACAAAGGCATGGGCATGGATGATGTGCGCAATTTCATGTCCGTAGCAGCGCCGTATGTTGACTTAGTGAAGCTGGGCTTCGGAACGGCAATGGTCACCGGTAGTCTTCGTGAAAAAATTGAACTCTATCGCTCGCATAACATCCCTGTTTACTTCGGCGGAACCCTTTTTGAAGCCTTTATCATCCGCAATCAATTCGATGATTACGTCCGTGTTATCGAAGACTACAAGCTCACGCATGTGGAAGTGAGCGATGGTTCAATCATCATCCCTCATGCTGAAAAATGCGGGTATATCGAGAAGCTGGCAAAGAAGGTAACGGTGCTTTCAGAAGTTGGATCCAAGGATGAGACGAACATTATGCCACCTTACAAATGGATTGAGCTGATGCGTGCTGAACTGGAAGCGGGTTCCAGCTATGTAATAGCAGAGGCCCGTGAAGCAGGTAATGTTGGTATTTACCGCGGTACCGGCGAGGTGCGTCAGGGCTTAGTCCAGGAAATTCTGACACAGATTCCAGCAGAAAAAATCATTTGGGAAGCACCCCAGAAATCACAGCAAGTCTATTTCATGGAATTGCTGGGGCAAAATGTGAACCTTGGCAACCTGGCACCCGCAGAGGTGATCCCGCTCGAAGCCATGCGCATCGGCCTGCGTGGCGACACCTTCCATCTGTACCTCAACGATCAGGTCAAAACTCCGGCCCATGACTGAGTGCTTCGGCATCATCGGCTTCCCGCTCAGCCACACTTTTTCACCGGCATTTTTTCGTCAAAAATTTGAGCAGGAAGCTATTGATGCTCGCTATGATGCATTCCCGATTCATGAGATCGAAGCCTTGCCTGCCTTACTACGGGCACATCCAGAGCTACACGGGCTAAACGTGACGGCACCTTACAAAACAGCCGTTATCCCGTACCTGCATGAGCTAAGTCCTGATGCCAAAAAGTTGCAGGCGGTCAATTGCATCTTGATTGAGAAGGGCAAGTTGTATGGTTTCAATACCGATTGGCAAGCATTCATGGATTCTCTGGAAGGCTTCCCTGCAATCCGTTCTGCATTGATCATCGGGAACGGAGGTGCTTCACAAGCTATTCGCTACGGGCTGGAGCAAATGCAGGCATCCTGCACCACTCTTTGCCGCAAGCCCGCAGCCTGCGACTTTAGTTTTGAAGAATTCCAGGCAGACCATCTGAAGCAAGTGCAGCTTATAGTTCAGGCTACGACTTTGGGCACCTTGAACGAAGGCAAACCGGAACTGCCCTATGAAGCGCTGCATAGCAGTCAAATCTTGTATGACCTCGTGTACAATCCTCCATTGACCCCGTTTCTGAATGAAGGCCTGCAGCGGGGATTATTTGTAAAAAATGGATTAGACATGCTGCACCGGCAAGCAATACTATCATGGAATATATGGCAGCAGGGAGCCACTTCGTTTTTTTCTTGAGGAACAAACGAACAGAAACGCCACTCAGGGCACAGGATCATAGCCATGACCGCCTCCCGGCCTGCAACGGCCAATACGTTTGATGGCGAACCAGGCTCCTTTCCAGGGACCCCATTTCCGGATTGCCTCAGCCGCATAAGCAGAGCAGGTGGGCGTGAACCGGCAGTTTGCGCCCAGCAGTGGAGATAAGATGAGCTGATAAGCTCGGATAGCCCCCAGAAAAAACAAGGCCATCAGCTTACGCATTTCCCAGCATCTTTTTCAGTTTTTCAATTCCCGATTGCATCGTATGATTTAGACTGTGAAAGTCGGGAAGTTCAGTGGCCGTGTAAATCAGGAACAGGTGAATCTGTGTGTCTGATGCAATCAGGGGCCAGAGTTGGCTTTGGTGATGGCGGAAGGTTTCTTTCATGAGGCGCTTGACTCGGCCCCGGTCCAAGGCACGTTTAAACTTCTTTTTAGAAACAGAAAAACCGACGCGCAGCGGTTCTGTTTCTCCACCCCGCACAGCCTGATTCCAAACAAAACGGATAGGGAAAACAGAAAACGCCTTTCCTTCCCGGAAAAGCGTTTCAATCTGTTGTTCGCGCTTGAGTCGGCGAGGGGCACCGAGGCTTAAAGCAGTGGCTTTCGCCATAGAAAAAGCAGCTTGGCGGCTCTTATTTCAGCTTGCTTTCATCGCTGACGGTGAGCTTATGACGGCCTTTGGCGCGGCGGGAAGCGAGCACTTTACGGCCATTGGCAGTCTGCATGCGCTTGCGGAAGCCATGAACACTCTTGCGGCGGCGGTTGTGCGGTTGGAATGTACGTTTCATATACTACGATGCGTGTTGAACGACGCCTTTGGGGCGGGAGATTTCTTTAAAAAGGAGCGCGAAGATAGGGGAAAGCTGCATCTGATTCAAAAAATGGAGCTCAGCTGGTACACTTCACCACGTGTTCCTCCGGGTTTCGGGTAACCGTTTCAGAAAAAATTTTCCAAAAATTGCAGAATAAGAGGTTCGTTTTGATTCAATCTCTATGCAATTGAGGTGGTGGAGTTTCCGGCAACTGAGCCTCATTCACCTACCTTTGCGCCCGTTTCGAAAATCATTCATGGATCGTAATACCATCACCGGCTTTGCCCTGCTGGCCGTCCTCGTCATTGCCTACTTCACGTACAATAACTACTCGCAAAACAAATACGAGCAGAAGAGGCTGGCGGACAGTATTGCTATGGCAAAGCTGCATCCGGCACCACCGATAGACAGCAGTAAACTCGTAGCAGCGAAAGACACTGCCATCGCTACTCCTTTGAGCGACTCGGCCATCGCCAGCCTGGCACCGGCACTCCGGCCTCAAAAGGCTCAGATGGTGACTCTGGAGAACAAAGATTTGAACCTGCAGTTTTCTACTCTGGGCGCATACCCAGTTCGTGCCTTGTTGAAAGACTACAAGACGTATAGCGGGAAGCCGCTGGTATTTTTTGAGGGTAAGGGCAATTCCTTTTCGCTGAATGTGCCGACAGGAAATGCACAGGTAGCAACTTCAGAATTAAACTTCCACGCCAATCAGCTTGCACCTAATAAGATTGATTTTGTAGCCGACCTTGGGGCAGGCCGGGCAATCAGCCTCGTCTATTCCCTTCCGGAGCAGGGCTATATGATGCAATGCGAGCTTCGGCTGAAAGGGATTGCTGCCAACAGCCTGCCCCTGCGCTGGGATATTGCCCCACTGCCTACTGAAAGGGATATCCATGCGGAGCGGATTCAGACACAAATCCATTTTCAGTACAAGGATGGAAAGCATGATTATTTCACGGTAAAAAGTGAAGGCATCCACAAGACGCCCAATGAAATGCCGCTGCATTGGATGGGATTCCGTGCCGAGTATTTCACCTCTGCCCTCATTCAGGACGCTGGTTTTACCCAACCCGATATCAGCGCACAATTCAATGCTAAAGACACCAATATTGTAGCAACGCAGGCTGCTGCGGCTGTCCTGCCTATAAAGCAAGACGGCACTGCCTCACTGAAATGGTATATCGGTCCAAACAAATACAATACACTGAAGCAATTCGGTATTGGGCTGGATGAAATGGTGCCTATGGGCGTGGGTATTCTTGCCTTCACCCGTTACATCAACAAGTGGCTGATTGTACCCGTTTTTGACCTGTTGACCGGCTTCGTAGGCAATTACGGGCTGATCATCATCATTATGACGATTTTCATCAAGCTACTTACGTCTTTTTTCACCTATAAAAGCTATTTAAGCTCGGCGAAGATGCGGGTCCTGAAACCGGAACTGGACGAGCTGCGTAAGAAGGTGGGAGGCGACCAGCAGAAGATGGGAATGGAGCAGATGAAGCTTTATCGGGAAGCTGGCGTTAACCCAATGGGGGGCTGCCTGCCTACTTTGTTTATGATGCCCTTCCTGATTGCGATGTATTCATTCATCCCCAGTGCGATTGAATTCAGGCAGCAATCCTTCCTCTGGGCTCATGACTTGTCCACTTATGACAGCATTGCACGCTTACCTTTTTCCTGGTTTGACCATATTTCCCTGTTCACCCTGCTGATGACGGCATCGTCACTGTTCCTGGCACTCTACAACAAGAACATGACGCCTCAGGACCCGAACAACCCGATGATGAAGTATATCCCTTACATCTTCCCAATCGTGCTGTTGGGCATCTTTAATAAGATGGCTGCGGCGCTCACATTCTACTATTTCTTTTCTAACCTGGTTACGATTGCCCAGCAGTATATCATCCAGAACTTCATCATTGACGAAAAGAAAATTCACCGCCAGATAAAAGAGGCTCGGCTAAAACCGGCAACACCCAGTAAATGGGCATCAAAAATTGAAGAGATACAAAAAGCTCAGGCCGCACGTACGAAACAAGGAGGCCCTGGAAAAGGCAAATAACGAAACGGAACTTTCTTAGCGCCGGTAAGGCAAAAAATGAAGTTGTCTCTTTTCTGGAGGCAACTTTTTTTTAGGATAATACACAATGAGCCCGTCCCGGATCGTATAGCTCAGAGAAAACTCATATTCCATCATGCAATTCTGAGTTATCAACGACTGAAAAAAAAAGAAGCCGCTCATTTAAGGCGGCTTCGATAGAAAAATTTCTTTCTAAAAAAAATCAGAAAGGAAGATCGTCTGCTGTTTCCGGAGTGTTTGAAGGTGCGGGGCTTTGCTGATAACTCGGGTTGCTGGGTGCAGCATTGTTGTTCCAGTTATTAGGGGCGGGGTTCTGGTTATTGTTCCATCCCCCTTGATTGTTGCTATAGCCTGTGTTTTGAGGAGCGTTGGCGTCGGCTTTTTCAACGCGCCAGGCATCGAGGTTGCTGAAATAAGAAACCTTTCCATCCCGCTCATATCGGTTGCCTTTGATGCTGAAGTTGACGCGCAGCATATCGCCGATTTCAAACCGGTCAATGACTTCTGTTTTATTTTGAACTAGCTGCATTTTGGCGTAGTTGGTGAATACGTTTCCGTTTACTTCATCAGAAATTTCAAGAACAAATTCGCGCTTTTTAAAGCGGTCGCTTACGACCTGAGTGTCAAACTTTTCGAGCAGTTTACCGGTGATTTCTAAATTCATGGCGAATCTACATTTAATTGATACAGTGAATAAAAGAGTAACTCCAAAGATAGCCAATTGAAATGGGCAAAATGGCAGTCTGAAGATTGATTTTATCGAAAAAAAAAAGCCCTGAATGGCTTCAGAACTTTTTGAAGGGGGGAGGCAGATGGGTCTCGAACCCACGACCTTCGGAACCACAATCCGACGCTCTAACCAACTGAGCTACAGCCTCCGTATTTGAGGGCGGCAAAGATAAGTGAGAAGGGTATCTGCATCCTAAATTTTTTCGAGTACGATACTGCGTTTGCTAAATGCTGCAGCGGCATTGACTACATCGCAGTAGGCTGCATACTGACTCAGCGGAATATCTGTTTGCCGGTAGCTTTCTTGTATCTGAACATCGAGCACTTTGCCTTCCATTTTATAGTCTGAATGAAATGAACAAAGCTCCCGACTACCGCTCATGCAGGTCTTGTTGCTGCGAAGTTGATCGGGGTTGGCAATCCGGTATCCGCTGGGGATGATGATGCGTAAGGTTCTGACTTGCTCATTAGGAAAGTCCAATACGACTGGGAGATGGCGGGGTTTCTCGGAGTAGAGTGTCACTTGTTCACCGATGAGTGCCCCTATTTGAAATAGATATTTTGGGCCTGCTTTTTCCATCAGGTCGGCTGCCCTCATGGTGGCTGAGATAATGAGTGCGGAATCGTCCGAAAAATTTTTTAGCGAAATATTTTTGATGTCAAATCGTTCCAGGTCATCCGGTTTCCCGCCCAGGCCTATCAGGGATTGGACAAAATCTTTTTCCTTGTCTTGGGTCATGGCCAGAAACTGAGGCAGCAAATCGCTTGCACTTTGGCCCTTAAAACTCCAGCTTGCCTGCACGAGCGGCTCTAAAGCTTCTCCTTCAAACCGCACATTCGATAGGATGCTGATGCTGTTCTGCGAAGCACGAGTCTGGGGAGTGAGCCGATGCGCTGCAAAGATGTCAGAACCGGAATTGCCCTGTTTGGCAAATACAGCCTGGGCTCCGCAAATCGGGTAGGGCAAAAAGGGATAGCGGTAGAACGTAGCTGCAGGTGCCAGATAACTTTTCGTACCTGGCAGATAGAAACAATACTCACTGAACCGGCTCCAGATTTCGAGGCTGTCATCTACGCCTAAATCAAAGCGGTTGTTCACTTTCCCAATCTCGTAAGTGATGCCTTCTGCCTGGAAACATGCGGCAAACAGGCGAACAAGGCCCCGCTCTGAAATCTGCCTGTTTCGGATAGCGGTTTCCAAATCCTCATCCTCTGCTGCTGCTGCGAGAATGAAATTCTTTTTCAAAAAATCTTCTATGACGATGACGCGCTGCTCTTCATTGCCTGAAAGTTCCAGCCCGGATTTCTTCATAAATTTTTTGGCCTTCTGAATATCCCGGTCACTTAGGTTTACGTAGCGCTGCCAAAGTGCTTGTGCCATATCATCCCAGCTTTGCCTTCGGTCTTTTTCGTCTATGGTTCGCAGCACATAGCTCAGCTTGTAGTCCACACGTCGCAAGGCATCCTGATACCGGCTATTTGGTTCTTCATCAAGTGCAGGTATGTCGTAAGCGATGGCGGAATAACAGCGCTGGTCGCCCAGCGAAGAATCTATTGGATTGGGGAAGCCATTATAGCCCTTACAATCATACACCATAGGTTCCGGTTCGATGAGCCGGAATACGGCCGTTTGAATGGGTATCCGATACTGAAAGCATTCTGAACCGGATGCCGTTCCGGAAAGCCGCAGGGTGTACAGCATTTCCACTTCTGCGCCGGGCGAAACACCTTCCATCGCCACGAGGTATTCATACCCGCCACCTTCAGATTTTATTTTCCGGATTTTATCTCGGGCCACTTGCACAACCTTACCTCCCGGCTGGATGCTGCGGGCCATTATCTCATACAAACTAGCACCCAGACCAACCGGGATATGGAAGGTGTTGAACGCCTCTGTACCCAGCTCATCATTCAGATGAATCTTCCAATGCATGGTGTAATACTGAACATAATCGCCATCATCAGATTTTTGGGTCTGCGACACTACTTCATTCAGGATAAACACTGCCGGCGCATTCCGGAAGCTATCCTGAACAGGTGCCAAGACGGGAGATTCAGCCCAGATCACCGGATGCTTTGGCTGCGCCAATAAGGGGCTGAAGGCAAGTACGGACAGGACACTGATGATTGGGGCGACAACTTTTGTTGCGAACATTTCTCTAAAAAAATGGAACCTTATTTCGTTTGAGATAATACCACGGATTCCTTTCCGGCGTTGTTTAAAACGGTCACCAGTTGGTTGTGGGCAGCCAGGCGAGCGCGAGGTACACTTAGGGTTTCAACTACCATTTCCTTCGTGAGCCATAGAGTATTCCCACGTAGTTCATAATGGATTTTCACGCTCCATAGTCCTGCCCCCTCCTTCGAAACATCAGGGGGTAAATAGCTCGGCTTGTAGCCATCCGGGATTTTCAAGGCAACAACCCGGCGAATCGTCTGGCAGTAGTCATGACTGATGGGCACATTCCGGATCGAAGTGTCCACATATTCGTCTTCAAAATCTTTTTGAAGGTTGAGGTTTAGAAAAACATCACCACCCGCCGGATGGGTGAAATCGGGCAACTTAATTTCTCCACGAATAAGCAAGGACTGCTCCTCGTTCGGCACCCTTTCAGCTTGCGCATCTTTCAGGATATACCTGCCGCTGCCGCGAAGGCTAAATTTCTTCAAGGCTTCCTGACGCTCTGATGCACGGGTATATCGCAGAACCGCAGCCAGGTCCCGGGCCGGATAACCAGAAAGATGCATAGAAATACGCCCCTTTGCATCCGCTCCTTCCAGGCTTACTTCAGTAGTGTCAGCAATGAGGTTTCGCCCTGCAGATAATACGGGTGTTTCTACAATTTCAAAATGCCCGGCATCAATGCTCACGAGCGCTTCCTTCCCCTGAATAGCGCTAGGTGGAATGCCAAAGGGGATGTCACGGTCCGTGCCATCCAGGTACAACCACGCTCCATCCATGCGCGCCATGCAAATCATGTGGTTGTCGTTCATGGGTGTGGGTAAGTCTTCGTAGCGATATGGGATATCGCGGGTGCCAATCCAGGCCACATGGGCATCTATACCCGCATAACGACACAGCGAAACCAGCAAATTGCTCATGTCTTTACAATCCCCAAAACGACGGGTACAAACAACAGGAGCATCCCTAGGGATAAAGCCACCTAAGCTGTCTTCATAAGCCACATAGCGAATATGGTCTTGCACCCAGCCATAGATACGCGCAGCCTTCTCCCGGGGGGCCGTCACTCCTTTCGTCAGGCTGTCCACCAGGCTGCTCATAAAAGCATTCGGTTTCAGGTTTACGTTTTTGATGAAGCCATAATACCAGTGATAAAGTGCATCAACAGAAGCCAAAAACGGCTTTACAGCCCCAGTCTTAGGGTCTTCATAGGACTTCACATACACCGACACCTGCGGGATAAAATACGCCAGCGAAGGAGCATTGTCGAAGGCTTTCAGCGCCGGCATGTCGGTCGCCGTCCAGGAATAAATCGTTTCGTTTCGGCGTTCCTCCCGGCTCATCCGGATTCGGTCCTGATATAGACCAAAGACTAGAAATCCTATGTCCACACCCCGAGGTACCCGGAGCTCAAAGCGGGACTCGTATTGAGGAATCGAAGACTGGAAATAAAAGGGAGACAAAAAATGAACATCATGAGCCACCAGCGAGTAATCCAGGCGGGTACGCGCATACTTGCCCAGCTTGGCAAATCGAACCTCCGTCTGTTTCGTGTCGTTGTAAAAAATATTGTCATCCTGAACCTGAGTCGTCTTAAAATCAGTAGCCTGAATCGTCTTATACCGGTTGCCTACCGGCGCCAGCGTAGCGGCATCTATGCTCGTCAAGGCTTGCTGGAATCCATGATACACTTCATCCGTGGCATACTGGGCCACTGCCTGATCTGAAAGCAACAACACCTCCCGATGCACATCCCTACGCCCCACCAGCCTCCCCCCTTCAAATTGCAAACTCAGCTTTTCAGAGTTGTTCAGGACTACTGCCTGCTGCCCCTGGTATTGCCTGGCCAGCTCAGCAACTTCTGCATTTTGTGCCTTCACCGAACACGCTAACCCTATGCAAAAAAACAGGGCAGTGGCTCGTTTCAAATCGTTCATCATCTGCAATCGTGAAGCTCAGTTATTTCAACTATTCCAGCAAGAGGCCCGCGCATTCCCAAACCCTATTTCCTTGCATCACCGCTCAAGATGGTCCAGAAGCTCCACAAAAAAATAGTAGCCTATAAGTACTTTTTTGTTACCTGCTTGGGTTCCCTGATGCAGCTTTTGTTGCGTCCTTTAGGTTTGCTGCGGCTCATATTTAGATAACAGCTATT
>JAFDYC010000066.1 GCA_018267625.1 Bacteroidota bacterium | reverse complement strand
CGTTATCAGAACTGAAGGGGGGGATGAAGGCAGAACTGGAGAGGGATTAGGGCTCTATCAATTGACTCAAAATCTGCTCCTGGCAAGCCCGCATTTCTTGATCATTCAAGTGCAGCTTGGGCCTTGTAAAGTTTAGGTCATCTGCACTATTGATGGGTATGAGGTGCATATGCGCATGTGGTACATCCAAGCCGATAATTTCGACACCACAACGAGCACAAGGGAAAGTGCGTTCAATAGCTTTTGCAATAGGTTGTGCAAATACAATCCACTTTCCCAACAAATCTGAAGGCAAGTCAAAAGCTTTATCAATTTCCTGCTTCGGCACTACGAGGGTGTGGCCTTTTGCCATGGGCGCAATATCTAAGAAGGCAAAAAAAAGGTCGTCTTCTGCGATTTTCCAGCAGGGAATTTCTCCCCGGATGATGCGCGTAAAAATGCTGGGCATCTTATTACACTGAAATTTTTTCAATCTTAAAGTGCAAAATGCCTCCCGGAGTCTGAATTTCAGCTATCTCACCTTTTGCGCGGCCTAACAAACCTTTTCCAATGGGTGAGGTAACGGAAATTTTCCCAGCTTTTAGGTCCGCTTCTGTCTCAGAAACCAGTTGATATTCCACACTTTTCTTGGTCTTCATGTTGAGCATTTTCACCTTAGAAAGAATAGAGACCTTGCTGGTGTCAATATCTTTTGCTTCGATGACTCTCGCATTGGCGATGGCTGTTTCAAGAACGGATATGCGTGCTTCATGATGCCCTTGAGCTTCCTTAGCGGCATCATATTCTGCATTCTCTTTCAGATCACCTTTTTCACGGGCATCGGCTATCTGGCGGGCTATTTCTGCGCGACCCACTGTTCTGAGTTGAGTGAGTTCTTCTTTTAATTGGTCCAGTGTTTCCTGGCTCACGTAATTGATGGACATGAGATGAAACTTTTAGGATTAGGGGAAAGATGAAAAAAATACAACGCTCCTGCCGTTGCAGAAGCGTTGTTAGCAAATGTAATTATTGGTTTCCTAAATCTTATGCCTGTTACTCGGCAGCATCTGTGGCCTTGCCGGTTTTAGGTAACATAAAGCGTAGGGAAATCACATGTACACCATTATCCGGACGGTGAGTCGGACGGAAAGAATAGTCAATAGCGAGTTTGGGGCCATTGGCGCCCAAATGAGTCATTACGGAAGCGCCTGCGGAAAATCCAGTGTAGAATGTTGTTGTGTTTTCGTCACTGGCAATATCCTTTTCATAACGATAGCCAGCACGAAGCATGACCATTTCGCGGAAGCTGTATTCCAAACCGGCATGTATGTAGTCGTTATTGAAAGAATTGGATGTGAAACCAAGCATGGCGGTCAAGCGTTGCTTAGGCTTATCATCTTCTTTGGCCAGGTGTTTCCCGTCTAAGTAGAAATCATATGCAGCTCCAATGTTGAGATATGTAGGCATTTCAAAGCGCTCGCTGGGTGTTTGACGGCTGATTTCGTAAGTGCCGTCAGGAGATTCGCTATCAAAAGAGAATCCGGGTCCGGAGAATTTCATGTTAGTCCCGATGTTTCGAAGAGTAACTCCAAAATGGAAATTGTCTTGGAGTCCGGTCACATACTGAACACCTGCTTCGAAAGCAGCGCCCATGGCACCGGCATTCGTGATTTTTTCACTCACAAAAGTGGCTGCAACACCTGCATGGATGCTGTGAGAAAATTCCTTCGCATAACCTATCTCAACGTTAAAGAATGAAGGTTTATACGTTCCGATTTCGCCGCCATAAGGGTGGTTGTAATCGGTGACCTGAATTTCTCCAAAGTTGAGCGCCTGCATATTCAGCCCCACGACACCCGCATCACCCAGATTGACCCCGATAGCAGCATCAATGACGCTGATACCAGAGCCTTTCAGGTATGTAGTATGGGACACACCGATATCAAATTTATCGGTGAAGGCAAGGCCCGCTATATTTCCTTTCATGGCTTCAATACCTGTGACGCAAGCGGTATTAGCCCCAAAGACACCCGTGCTGGCAGCCCAGGGATTAATCAACAACTCTGGGGCGCCAGATTGGCCGCTACGGTCTTTGTTACCGGCAAATGCAGGTATGCTGAGCGCGGCAAATGCTGTGGCCGCCAGTACCTTCTTGGCTATAGTTGGGATCATTTGCAAAAAGATTCGTGGTGGGAAAATGTCCGTCGGATATATTCTTTCCGACGGACTAAGAATGAAAGTTAGAAGGAAGTGAGGTCAATGGGGCGCATAGCACCGAACCAGCGAAGAATGGTTTCGCCAATGCCTTCCGCTTGTACATGAATAAGGTACATGCCGCTGGCTATTGGGAGGTTTTTCTGATTGCGGGTATCCCAATCAATGAATGATTGGTTGGGGTTATCCTTGGTAAGTGTACGAATCAGGGTACCGTCGGTAGCGTAAATGCGAATTGTAGCTGTCTTGGGTAGATTGACAATACGAACCCGAGTATCCAAACGGCTGTTTTCGTAGCCCGTATATCCGTAATAAGGGTTGGGAGTGATTGCAATCTTATCCAGTAATGCTTGCTTGTCGTTGTAATACGGGTTTGAAGCATCGGCTAAGGGAGTAGGGCCCATTCCCTTGGTAGAGAAAGTATATAGGGGGAAGCCATTGTTTTGACCCGGTGTACTTCCATTAGCAATATATCGGCCATACGGTTTTGTTACACGGATACGTACACGAGTCTCGGTAGGAATCAGGTTTTGACTGAGCGGGAGTAAATGCACAGTCAAGGGAACGGACATCCAGCGGAACTGGCGGTAAAGAGGTACGAAATATTTGGTCTGGTCGAAAGAACCAACAAATTCTGCATCCTGATCATAGCGACTGGAGAGCGTATAGATGTAGTGTTTCCCACCGAAAATCACACCACCCGTAACATCAACAACCCGGCTTGTTGGGTTCCAGATCATATCACGTCCATTATCGTCTTTCAGGTAGGAGTCTTCACCAAAAACGATATTTACCCGCTCACCCGTTTCCTGATTAATTGCATAACCTGGGAACCATGAAAAACCAGTGTCCTTAGGATCGGAACTGTAAACAGGATTACCATTTGCATCTACTTGCAAATTCCAGGAACGGTGGCTACGGGGGAAGAATTTCCGGGCATGACCTTCGGCCAGATTGGGGTCATCTTGCATTTCTAATACCACGCAACGAGTCCATTTGCTTTGATCACTGGTGAAAACTACATCTACGCCCTGTAGGGTAGATAAAGAACCTTGCATGGTGGGGTTCACTACACCAAATCCACAGTTACCATTGTTTTCTACAGCCCCCAACATAACCGGTGCCCAGGTTCGTTGGTTTTGGGTTGATCCAGGAATCAGATTTTCATACACCTGTTGTTCATCCGGGTTGGCGGAAGGTGCATTAACGTCACCATAATTACAGGTTGCTGTTTTGGGTTGCTCCAAGGTGCCGGAGCGAATCCAGTTTGTAACTACTTCACCTTCTCCATCCCGAACACCAGAAAGCCATAGGTCGTTAGGGTCAGCGAAGCTGATGTCAGAGGAAATAAGCCCATTATTCTGGGCGTAAACGTCTGCGGGACGGGCTGTCTGCCTCAGGCTTACAGAAAATCCATATTTCTCTAAAATTTGCTCGTTCTCATTGACAAAGGTGCGCTCACTGAATATGGTATCTGTAGGGTTCAGGCTTCCGATAAGGAACCAACGGCCTCCGGAGTCAATACCGACAGTAGAATCAATATTGCTAGCCCCCTGAATGAAGAGCTGCCAAGTAGCTTCTTTCAAAGAATCAGGGTTGATAACTTTAATTGAAATGGGGCCTTCGCCAGCACGGTAAACAGGTTCTTTTGCCTGATAATCAGGGCCGTTTAATGCCAGATTTTCCGTTGTAGTATCAAAGGCTGTAGCCAGGCCACCATTACCAATTCCTTCAATTCTTTTAATGATTACGCCCTGGCCAAAGTCAGAATTAATCACAGTACCCATGTTACCATTGGCAGGATTAGGCATAGCACTTACTATGGGAATTACTTTTCCACCGGCTGCGTGTGAGCTTTCGAGGTAAGGGGTCAATTGAGCTGTATCAGCCGACGCATAGCTAAAGTCTTTGTAGTTATTGTAAGCATAGGCAATAGCTACAAAATAGTACGTGCGGTAGTTGACAAAATTCTTGTCTTGCCCGGTTGCAAAGGCATCCTGGTTCAACATAAATGAATGCTGAATGCCGCTATCCTTGGCAAACACCTTCACTTGAGCATCATAGTTGCCTTGTTTCACATCGGGGTTGGAAACAAAATTCACGATATTCCCTTTCACTCCGTTACGGATATCGGTTTCAAATACTTCGCGGGCAACGGTCGGGTCAACTTCCCCATTATCCCCGAAAATGTTGGCTACTGAAACGTTGGAATTCTTCAATTGGAATACCCTGTAGCCTTCGAATTTGTAGAGCGAATCTCCGTTCGTAGCGAGGCGGCGGGTGCGAGGAGTTGATACACGGTATTTTGCTGAATCGGAATAGCCATACTGCTCCTGAAAGTTGGTGCTGTTGGGGTCATTCACAAGATAGAAGACCAGCTTACGATCCATTTCACGAACAACCAGACGGGGCGCTTCAGGGCCTTCAATGGTGCGGAAGTGGTTATCGAACAAATCCTGAATCATGTCATCAGCAGCCCGAATCCGGGAGAAGCTGGCATTGGGGCAACCACCCACATTTGGTACCCAACATGCACCTATGATAATATCGTTGGTTATCCCCCCTGCTTCGAGGCGGAAGGGGCCTGAAGAGTGTACAAAACGGCGGTCGCCCGGCAGCGTTCCGCATTGACATTCGGACCAGTCACCTTTACGATCCGGATTTCCTGGCCATACATAGTTGATTTCAGGGCCGGCATTATAGCAGGTTGAATTGGGGCAAGAGGCCTGGTCATCTTTCAGATGCTGTCCGGTACGGCTGTAACCCGTCATAATCCGATACATTTCCAAGCCATTGTTTGGATCACCTATTGGGCCACCCCCATTATTGAAATAATTGAATACCGTCATACCGAGGGTATCCTCGTTAAAGTACTGCCCAGGGCCCTTGGAAGGAGCAGGATGGAATAAATGTCCTGGAAATTGCTCTTGCAATGCACTTACCGTTCCGTAAGTACGCCTTTTGGGGCCAATAAAGAAGTCAACGCCAATCATAGGAACTTCAGAACCATAGTCTGTAGGGGCTCCATTACCATCAACACTCTTACCATTGTAAAGAATACCCAGAGAACGCGAGGTATCGCAACCGATATAGTCATCAAATGCATAACCCAAGTCCGCGTCTGTCCAGGTAGCCATGTACGTATCATTCAGATTCAGTACACCCCGGTTGATGAGCTTGTAAAAGACGAACGTAGCATCGTTTAAGAAGTCTTTCGAAGAAAAGGCAAATGCGCTGGTCTGAACTTCCATTCCTATTGAAACAGATTCAGACTGAAGCTTCACGTTACCCATATCGTTAAAGACCCACCAGATATACTGGTCACCGAGGATGTCCGGATAATCTCCTTCTTCGGGTTGGTAGCCGGGTTTGCCGTTTACTTCAACATAAGGTGCATAATTGCGGCCATAGGCGATGTAGTTAGAATCGGTCAACTGAGGCAATGCCAAGCCACTTGTGCCCAGTGCCTTAGAGTTTCCGGTAGCCGGCCACTGAACGATGGACTGATATTTTTCATCGAGTCCTGTAGTCCATCCGGTTTCTCCCTGATGTTGTTTCTGCAAATCGCGAAATTCAATTAGGGTGGAACGATCTACTTTCCAAAACTTATCCCAATCGGAGCAAATCGTTTGATCAGGGGCAGAGTTAACACCAAAGCGGTCCACTTGTGTGGGGCCAGGCCAATAGTCATTACCCTTATTCCGGAAAAGTTGACCGGCAACTTTGAGGATATTTTGCTCGTCATGCCCGCCTACCCATACGGAGCCGGCGAAGAGTGAGCTTTTGCCACTACCCTTGGGCACTTCATACTTGGCAGTTCCTGTACCACGATCCCACCACATATCACCACCCGTCATCAGGCGTGCGCGTACATTGTTGATGTCCAAATCAATTGTAGCCGTTGCCGGATTACAAGCCGCTGCTGTGGTCTTCAGCGTGGTCATCACTTTTCGTTCTCCCTTAGCCATACCAATTGTCGGCAAAGCCTGGCTTATCTGAGCCGTAGCGGTCAGGCCTATGGCAAGCGCTGCCGACAACAGCGTCTTCGAAGTCGTATTCATGAGTACTTAAGTTGAATAGTTGGGATTGTCGTTAAAAGATCAGCTTCAAGCCAATGATAATCGTACGGGGAGGGCCAATCAGGCCAGGATTCCTCTGAGCGATTTGGTAGTAATTGTAGAATGCAGCCTGATCTTCCTGAGTAATAATGGTGGATTGTCCTTGAGCTGATGTCAGGAAGCCCGCATCATCTGCGCGTCCGGTATAGCCATATACACCGCGGATGTCACGTGTATTCAGCAAATTCCTGGCGTATGCATAAACGTTTAGTTTCAAACTTCTTTGGCCAACAGACTCTCCTTCCTTGGGTTTGTGGAAACGAAGCGGGAAAGTCTTATCTATGTTCATGTCAATATTGTAGTGACCGGGAAGACGGGAGCCGTTAATCGTTCCTTCAATCACACTTGAATTGGCAGCACCACTCTGGATGTTCTGAGGGTTAGCATACTTCGTATAGGGCTCTCCGCTTCTTGCAGTAAAAATGAACTGAATACCGGCATCCTCGAAAGGATGAATACCGCCAATCATGGGGCCTTTCTTATCACCAAGGAAGCGATAGTCAATTTGAGCATTGATATTGTGGCGGGAGTCCCAAGGCATTGGGTATTGCATCCGCATATTGGGCAGGCCGGCTGCAATAAACTGCTGTAGTGCACCACTGGATGAGATATTGCTGGAACCACCATTGGATGAGGTACTGCTGGCACCGGTACCTTCTGCAAATGAGAGCGTATAGTTGATGTTTAGGCTCAGGTTACCCAAACGACGTAATTCATAGGCAAGAGATATACCCTTGTACGTTGAAAAGTCCCTGTTCCCGTAAGTATAATACGTAATCGGGTATGCATAGAGATAAGGGCGAGTCTGAATCTGGTCTTTACGTTCTTTATAGAAGCCGGAAATAGTAATACCGGAACGTTCTGTCAGGCGCTGCTGGAAACCAACTTCATAATCAATCATGCGCTCTGGCTTCAGGTTGCTGTTTCCATAAATGGCTGTTGGATTCTGATCCATGAAGAAATAATCCGTCTGAACACCATAAGCTTCACCACTGGAAGGACGCTGATACAGCACATCATAGTGTGCATAAAACAGGGCATTTTCGTTCAGAGGGAAGGAGAAATTGATGCGGGGCATCACGTTCACCTGAGGCTTGTAATCCGTAAAACTGTTATCTGGATTAAATGTAGAATCCTTGATGTTTGTCAGTGAGTGTGACGTAGGATCCAGTTGTAAGAAAGGCTCCAGGCGGTCGCTATTGGTACCTGTTTTCAACACTTGAGGATCTTGTACTTCGCGGCCAGAAGCATCATACCAGGTGTCACCGTCACGATATCCTATGATACGGGGAAACTGATTGCTGATGGAATTGCTTCCGACATACACTACATAGTCTCCACCGATATTATCCGGGTGATTGATGGGGTTGCCATTCTGGTCCGTCAGATAACTGCTCACCGTACGTTCAGGGTAAAGGGAGTACGGATCACGCAACACTTTGGTATTGTTGTCAAAACGCTCTACCCGAACACCGAGCGTAATTCGAAAGTCTTTGTACGTGATATAATCCGACAGATAGCCGGCTATGTAGTTAGGGCGATAAGCACCTATAGGTCGCGTAAAATATCCTTCCCCATCCTTAGCAGTCCAGAAATCATTAAAATTGACATTTCCAGTCACGAGCTTGCCGTCATAAGTATAGCCTTGATAGCTGATTAGAGACCCTTGTCCATTTTTCAGGAGGTCATCCGCTGAAAACATACTGAGGGAATAGAAAGATGGATCGTAATGATCGGTGTTGATATAATCCCAGTAATTACTAATCAGCCCTTCGCCATATAGTTTATCCCGCAGGTGCTTGTCAAACGCACTGAATGCGGTGCTGTCCACCTTACGTTGATAAAAAATAGTATCTGCAGGATTCGGGTTGAATACACCTGCACGCACCTGAGCGAGTGTGAACGTATCACCATTCTTTACCCACATAGGGTTGGTTCCTGCTTCCTGTCCTACTACGCGATTGGTCAATTGACGCATCAACCCCCAGATACCACCACCCGAACTAGCTCCCGTAGCGCCTGCTACCGAATAAGAGCGCTCATTACGCTGTTGGTAGTAAAGACCAAATTCTATTGAGTGAGTAGTCTTACGATGCTTCAGGTCAAAGGATGCATCAATGCCGATGGATACCTGGTCATTGTTGGCCTTACTCCATCCTCCGGAAGCAGCTCCCAGATTGCTGAATAAGTTATACACACTGGGTGGTAAGTCACCATTACGCAAGCCTCGTACCGCTTGAATGGTAGTCTGATCCGGTGGTAACATTCCTTCTGTCTGGCTGGCAAAGAATGAATACGCATCTTTTGTATAATTAGCCAATACCGGGTTTTGAGTACCTGGTGTGAAAACAACTCCGCTGGGTTGATAGCCTAATAGCCGTACTCCAACTATACCGGATGCACCATCAACACTGCCCGGTACATAAATGGGCTGATAGAGCTCATCAAATTTGCCCACATAGCCATACTCGAAGGTGTTGTGCTGCTTATTAGGATCCTGAGTCGTGCTAAAGTCCTTGGAATAATCAGCCTGAACTGTGTAAAATGCGTTCGTAATGACATTGTCCTTCAACTGTTCCGCATTCTGCTTGCTGCCAAACTTCTGTGTAAATCGGATATAGCCACGGCCCGTTTGCGAACGTGTTTCACCGAAATTATCCGGAGCAAAAAGGGATAGCCCCCTGGAGAAGTTATTTCCTTTATTGGCAAAATAGCTAGCACCAACACGCACGCTCATGTTTTCGTTCAGATTGAAATCCAGTTTACCACTAAGCTGACCCCGGTAAAAATCTGAGTTCTTATGGCGCTTTTCAGTATGAAAGGCGGAGTCATGTACGTAGTTAGTCGCATAATCCGTACGGGTAACGCCATTCTCTTGTACGACAACCAGAGGATGCTCCTGAAGCTGGGCCAGCTTATCGCCGTTCACGTACACATTGTCGTAGTATGTAGGGGCGTTGTCTGAAGAAAAAATCCCATCTCCTACTACATTATACCCTACGATTGGACGACGATTTCCAAATGAGTCTTTTTTGCGTAACAATGGCCCACTAAGATTAATGGTCAATTCATTGGAATTATAGCCATCAATGGAATGCTCATACATCACGCTTCCATGCGTCTTTGAAGTGGCACCTTTTGTCGTAATGGTAACCAAACCGCCGGAGGCATCACCGTAACGTGCCGGGATCCCGGAAGAAAAAGTAGTAATCGTTTCTACAGAACCGGGGGCCTGATTGGTGAAATTGGAGGCTCCGGGTGGTAATTGCACGCCGTCCACCACATACTTGGTTCCGGAAGAACGTCCACCACCAATATTCAAACTGCCACCGGATCCACCCTGATAGACCTGAGTACTCAATGCAGCGATATCAGAGGTATTTCGGGTAGGCGCCTTCTCAATTTGCTCGGCAGTTTTTACCTGACGACCACCGGGATTTTCCGGGTCTATAATGGGTGCCTGGAAACTACGGGTAGCATGCACTTCTACCGTTTTGCCCTTCAAGGCTTCTGTAGTAGTAACCAGTTTACCGTTTACGGTTACAATCTGATCCGCAGCTACCACTACATTGGTAATGGTAAGGTCGCGCCCCAGATAGGAGAACTTTACGCTATAGCGACCACCCGATAAGGGTCGAACCGTATAGTTTCCGTCAAAGTCGGTGAGTGCCTGGCCTTTTGAAATGCCGCCTTCTGTCACCACAACGCCGGCATTCACGATCGGGTTGCCCCGTTCATCGGTCAGATTGCCTTTAATACCAGAGTTTTGCGCCAGCGCAACGCCTGGTAAGCAAAGCATCAACAACGCAATCGCTGAACGTAGGATACGATTCATATGCTATGTTATCTAATTTTTAGCTTTTGAGCGGGTAAAGGTAAAAAACTCTGTTAAAGCCAATGCCCTTGTTTCAAATAATTTCCTCTCGCTTTTGTTCTGTTTTACCGCTTGATTTTCAAAGCCAAAATCTTGTTTTTCAACACTTCACTCATCTTTCGCAAAGACTCATGCGAATACCCCGCAATGTGTGGCGTTCCTATCACACCCGGATACTGCAACACCCGCTCAAATTTTTCCCTTGATTCCTTACTCATTTTTCCCAAAGGCTCTTCTTCCCATACATCCAGCCCGGCACCCCTGATTTTCCCACTTTCTAAACCAGCCAGCAAAGCATCGGGCCCTACAACTGCTCCGCGTGACGTGTTTAGGAGAATGAATCGCTGCTGCATCTGTTCCAAAAATTGCTGATTGAAATAGTGATGCGTGTCTGCCTTCAATTGCACATGAAAGCTTAAAATTTCTGTCTCCGCCCATATAGCTTCTAAGCTGGGCATCATGCGCACATATCCGGGCACATCTTTTATTTCCGCAGGGTCATAAGCCAGAATTTTCATGTCAAAGCCCTGCAGCTTTTTTGCAAAGGCACGCCCTGTATGCCCGAATCCAATGATGCCGGCACAGCGACCCTCCAGCTCGATGCCTCGGTTTTCTTCTCGCCGCCACTGCCCTGCTTTCACTTCCGCTGCGCTCTCTTCAATATGCTTTGTGATGCCCAGCAACAAACCCATCGCATGTTCCGCCACCGCATTGCAATTACCTTCCGGCGAACTCAGGCATACAATACCCCGCGCTTCCGCATAGGACACGTCAATCAGCTCCATCCCGGAGCCCATTCGTGCGATCCAGCATAACTGCGGCGCGGCATCTATCAGGGCTTTGTTGATACGCAGGCGGGTTGAGGTGACAACTCCAACACAAGCTCCAATCACGCGCTCCGCCTCTTCCTGCCCGATGTCTGGCAGTTCCAGTAATTCATAACATTCACTCCGAAGCCCTGCCCGCAAGACTTCATGCACCGGCGCTGCTATCAGCACCATGCCTCTCTGGTTCATACCTGAAAATATTGGTGAAATAAGCCCGCAAATTCTGCCACCGACAATTGCTCCGCACGCTTTCCCATCAGCTCATTTTCAGCCAGGGCTTCAGGAGGCAACACTCCGCGCAACGCATTTCGTAAGGTCTTTCTACGCTGGCCAAAAGCTGATTTCACTAAGCGGGAAAATGCCCTTTTATCCACGATTGAAAAGGGATTCTGAATGTTTGTAAAACGCAGCACTCCGCTCATCACTTTAGGGGGTGGCACAAAACATCCTGGCGGCACGTCAAACAAATATTCCACTTTGAAAAACGCCTGAGTGAGCACGGACAAAATTCCATAGGTCTTCGAACCCGGGCCCGCTGCAATCCGCTGTGCCACTTCTTTCTGAAACATGCCCACAACCTCATCTACATCTTGCTCCCACTCCAGAATCCGGAAGACTATGGGCGAAGAAATATTGTAGGGAAAGTTGCCCACGATGCTGAATTTCCCCTCAAATGGTTTGGGCACGCGCAGCACATCTGCCTCCAAAACCTTCCCCTCCGCAGCCGGAAAATGATTTCTTAAAAAGGCCACCTTCTCTGCATCCAACTCCACAGCTCGATACTCCACTTCGTCCCATTCAAACAGGTATTTACTGATAGCACCGGCTCCAGGGCCTACCTCAAGCAACTGCATCCCGGGCCGCCGACTGATGCTGTCCACCACCTTTTGGCACATGCCTTCGTCATGCAAGAAATGCTGTCCCAAGCTCTTTTTTAGGGTGTACATCGCAGTCCAGTGCCCTGTTTTTTCAGGTACTGAATTCTCGAACAAAACTGCATCATCCCCAAGAGATAAGCATCACAAGCTGTCCGCAAACAGAAAATAGTAATGGTCATCTACCGTTGATTTTTTTGAGCCAGCAAAAAAAGCCGTCTCCCGAAAGCTGCAGGCAACAACACCAAAAGCTCTTTTTAAGAAAATAATTGCTGGCAATAAGTGTGAAAAGTGTTGCCTTACATCCCATGAGCGCACAAAGCACAAGGCAGCCATTTTCTGAAATTGGTTGGTATATCATTTAAGAATGGATAGCTGCCTTATTGAAGCTTGCCGTTTTCATAAACAACAAGTACCGTCAGAGGCGCATCCCTTTATTCCGCCTACCTTGTGAGGTAAGTCAAAATATGTTGCATTTATGAATCGTCCTATCCGCTCCGTTGCCGTTCTGGGCTCCGGTGTCATGGGCTCACGCATCGCCGCGCTCTTCGCCGGAGTTGGCGTCAAGGTCCTGCTGCTCGATATTGTTCCCAAAGAACCCAATGAAGCCGAAAAAGCAAAAGGCCTGAGCCTCGAAAGCCTGCCCGTCCGCAACCGCATCGTCAACGAAGCCCTCGCCGCGACGCTGAAAAGCAAGCCCGCCGCACTCTTCCATCCATCCGACTCCCGACACATCAGTACCGGCAATTTTGACGACGACCTGCACCGCATCGCCGATGTGGACTGGATTATCGAAGTGGTAGTGGAAAACCTCAAAATCAAGCAAAGTGTTTTTGAGCAGGTCGAGAAATTCCGCAAGCCGGGCACTCTGGTCACCAGCAATACCTCGGGCATCCCTATTCACCTGATGAGTGCCGGGCGCAGTGAAGATTTTCAGGCTCATTTCTGCGGCACACACTTCTTCAATCCCCCACGCTATCTGCGCCTGCTCGAGGTCATCCCGGCACCCGGCACCCGCCCAGAGATTCTGGATTTCCTCCTCGATTACGGCGACCGCTTTCTGGGAAAAACCACCGTGCTGGCTAAAGACACGCCCGCTTTTATCGCCAACCGAGTGGGTGTGTTCGGCTTCATGGCCGTGTTTCAAGTTATGCAGGAACTGGGCCTGAGCGTAGATGAAGTAGATGCCCTCAGCGGCCCGGTCATGGGGCGGCCCAAAAGCGCCACCTTCCGCACCGCCGATGTGGTAGGCCTGGATACGCTCGTACACGTAGCCCGCAACCTCTACGAGGCCGTGCCGGATGACGAAGCCCGCGCGCTCTTCAAGTTGCCTCCCTTTTTGGACAAGATGATTGAGGCCAAAATGCTGGGCGACAAAACGGGTTCTGGCTTCTTCAAGAAAATCAGAAGCGAGAAAGACATCCCCCAAAACGCCGGAACTACACTCCGGAAAGGGGATATCCTGACCCTGAACCTTTCGACCCTCGAATATGCTCCCCGCGTGAAGCCGCACTTTGCCACATTGGATACAGCCAAACCTATTGAAGACCTCGGCCAGCGCCTGCGTGCCTTGTATGCCGGCAAGGACAAGGCCGGAGCTTTCTACCGTCGCTTTCACCACTTGTTGTTTGCTTATGTCTCGCACCGCATTCCTGAAATCTCCGACGAGCTATACCGTATTGATGAAGCCCTGCGGGCCGGCTTCGGCTGGGAAACTGGCGCCTTTGAAAGCTGGGATATTCTGGGAGTAAAGACGGTGCTTGAATCCATGAAAACCGAAGGCATCGAAGCGGCACCCTGGGTGTCAGACATGCTGTCCGATGGCAATACCTCTTTCTACAAAACTGAAAACAACCAGCGGCTTTTCTACGATATTCCATCAAAGAGCTACCAACCGATTCCGGCCGCCCAGAAGTTTATCCTGCTGGAAAATTTTGCGGAGAAAACTGTCTGGAAAAACAGTGCCTGCCGCCTCGTGGACATCGGCGATGGCGTGGTAGCTCTGAGCTGGAACACTAAGATGAACAGTATCGGCGGCGAGGTGCTGGAAGGCGTGATGAAGAGTGTTGCCCTCGCCGAAGAGCAATTCAAAGGACTCGTCATCGCCAATGGCTCCGATAAATTTTCCGCAGGCGCCAATGTCGGGCTCATCTTCATGTTTGCTGCCGAGCAGGAATATGACGAGCTCGACTTCGCCGTGCGGCAGTTTCAAAACACCACTATGCGCCTGCGCTACAGCAGCATTCCCGTGGTGGTCGCTCCACATGGCCTCACGCTGGGCGGCGGCTGCGAGATGTGCCTTCATGCGGATGCGGTGCAGGCGGCGGCAGAGACTTACATCGGCCTCGTGGAAGTAGGCGTGGGCCTCATCCCCGGCGGCGGCGGCACCAAGGAACTGGCCCTGCGTGCTTCCGACCGCAACATCAAAGAAGACATCGAGCTGAACTACCTGCAACAGCTTTTCATCAATGTAGGCACGGCCAAAGTGGCTACCTCCGCCCGGGAGGCTTTCGACATGAGCCTGTTCCGGAAAGGAACCGACAGCATCTCCATGAATCCCGACCGGCGCGTCAGCGAAGCAAAACAAAAAGTGCTGGCGCTGGCAGATGCAGGCTATACACAACCCGCGCTAAAAACCGACATCAAGGTGCAGGGCCGTGCCGGGTTGGGGCCTTTACTCATCGGCATTCACGGCATGTGGCGGGGCAACTACATCAGCGACTACGACAAGCTGATTGCCGAAAAACTGGCCCACGTGATGTGCGGGGGAACGCTCTCGCAGCCCACGCTCGTGAGCGAGCAATACCTGCTGGATTTAGAACGCGAGGCTTTCCTTTCATTGTGCGGACAACACAAAACGCTGGAGCGGCTGCAAAGCATTCTAACCACCGGAAAACCCTTGCGGAATTGACCCGCAGCGGCTTTTAGGCTATGTAATATCAAAATACAATGTGATGCCCAAGATCACCACCAGTACAATAATTCCGCATATGTTCCAAATAAATTTTCTACTGCCTCTAACAGATATAGAGAGGGCTCTGGCGCTTAAGAAAATGCCATAAATGAATGTTAGATAGATGGGAATCTGGTACCACGACATACCCGATGTCAATTTTATTAATGCCAAAGTACTGAAGAGTATTTCCAAACAGATAAGGCGTACATCATAACCTCTTTATCATCAGAATTCCATGAAGATGAGTTTGCTAGCCAATCTTGCCGTTGGTTAAGATAGGCTATAATGCCTGTTATATTCTCTGACCCGATGGAATCTATCCCTAATTGCGTTTGAGAATAAAAATTCGTAACCTGTGCAGGGTCTGTTGCGGTTGAACCGATCCATCCTTGAAAAGCTCTCACGTTCCCGAGATCGGACAATACACTATCCTTATATAATTGTATCCTGTCTATCAAATCTTGCTTCGTAAAAAGCGAACGTATGTCTTGAACGTTTAGGTTCAGTTCGTCTGCCGTAAAATGAGTTAATGTATCGTAGATCGCATTAGCGAAATCTGCGACACTAATAATGCTATCTCCAATAAATGACATGCTATCTGTGTTCAATAGGAATTTGTTGTGAAGATAGCCAACTTGATCATACTTGTTATAGTAACTGTTATCGGTAGTGTCAGTATTTGAGGGTACGAGCTTTGCCTTTGACGAGTTGTCCCAATACCATGCCCAAGCAGTTGTACAAACTCCACCAATTACAATCCCGGTAGCTATTCCGGTGGTACCTAGTATTTTTCCTCTGCTACCCCAAGTCCATGCACCGCCTGCATCAATTAAGGCATACGCCCACCACGGTTTGCTCTTATGGAGGCTGTAAGGAATTTTTTGTTGTGAAGAATTCTGGGAGATTGCAACTGACGATGTTTGTTTGTTGCAAGAATTAAATAATACTGCTAAAATACAAATACAATAGTTTTTCTCATAATTGATGATTTTTCTGGCTTTGCCAAGGTAAATGTGCAATAGTGCACAACAAAGGTTGGTCGGACAAAAGGTTGGAAGTGACAGAAATAAAATGTATTTTACCCCCAAATCGATTGTAAATTACAACCATAAATCTAACACATGCACATAGGGGAGAACATCGCATTCATTCGCAAGCGGAAGAATATTAAGCAAGAAGATTTAGCTCACCGGCTTGGAATTTCACAACAAGCACTATCAAAAATTGAAAATAGCTACTAGGTTTCTGAGAAAACCTTGAAATCCGTTGCAGAGGAACTTGGAGTTGATGCAGATTTGCTGCGGCATTTTGATATAGACCGTTATACAAACCACATTCTTGGAGAGCATAATATTTTCATTAATTATGTAGTTAACTACACAATTAATGGCTTAAAGTCAGCTGAGAGTGAACAATTATTAGGATGTTTACGAGACATAATCACTCAACTTCAAACGAAGAGGTAATGTTATACTTGATCCGGGCAATTACATCAGCTATTACGACAAGCACATAGCGGAAAAACTAGCCTAAGTAATGTGTGACCGCGACCTGTCTCAGCCCAACTCGTGAACGAGCAATACCTCTCGACCTGGAACGCGAAGCCTTCCTCTCGCTCTGCGGTCAACGCAAAACCTTAGAGCGACTGCAGAGCATCCCGACCACCGGAAAACCCTTGCGGAACTAAAGAGGATGAATATTTTTTTGGTCAGCAGCAGCACCCTAATCAGGCTTTCAGGGCGTTGGCACCGTGCGGGGCTTAGCTCACTATTAAGCTTTGCTCAGTGGATACCTGGCTCTACCGGGGAAAGCAGAGTAGCGAAATATTGCTGAAGTGTGTGCAACAGATGCAACATCTGTGCTGCAAAAGCCGGCTAAAAAATGATTCCCGATTCCGCCACGGATAAATAAACGGCCACTATCAAAGGGATTATTTTTGACAGCATTCAAGCCCACAAGTCCTGAAACGCTTCTTCCGTATCCTGAAATACACATTGCTCGGCATCGTCGGGTTTGTCGTGCTGCTGCTGATACTCTTGAACCTTTCGGGGGTGCAGAATATGATTGCGCAGCAGGCAGTAAAGATGCTGTCGGAAAAGCTGCATACAAAGGTTTCGCTGAAACATGTCAGCATCAGCTTTGCCAACCGGATCTACCTGCAGGGCCTGTATGTAGAAGACCAGCAAGGCGACACACTGCTCTATGCCGGCGAGGCCGAACTAAAAACAAGCGATTGGTTTTATCTAAAAAAAGAAAAACCGGTACTGAGTTATTTCGGGCTGCATGATGCCTATGTCCATCTAATCCGCAGGGCAGACCGCGATGTCTGGAACTATCAGTTCATCGCCGATGCCTTCAGCAGCAAAACACCGGACACGAGTCATAAGCAGCGTGACTTCGACATAGACCTGAAACACTTAGACCTGCGCAATGTCCGCTTCCATTCTGATGATGCCTGGTCGGGCAGTGATATGGGGTTTGATGTGGGCAGCCTCAGCCTGGATGCACATGCGCTCGACCTGAAGCACCGCATCCTCAACCTGGAAGAAATAGAAATCGCCCAGACACGCATCGTCATGCGCGATTATCAAGGCGGCAAGCCTCATCCCACCGGGCCTTTGCCAAAAGCAATCGTGGACACCACCGCCTTCAACCCCGATGCCTGGGTGATTCACTTAGATAAGCTGGCTCTGGAAGATTGTGGCTTCCGCTATACTTCCTCCGACAAGCCGGCGCCGGCAAAGATTTTTGATGAAACCCATCTGGGTATCTCGCGGGTTGATCTGGTTGCAGAGCAGCTCAACGTCCGGGGAGACACCTTGCGGGCAACCGTCCGGAAGCTGCGCGCCAAAGAGCGTTGCGGCCTGGAAGTACAGGCGATGAGCGGGCTGGTAACCGTGTCACCCAATGTGGCTAAAGTGGATAAGCTGTTGTTGAAAACCGAACACAGCACCCTGCGGCGCAGCTTTGCCATGCACTACCGGCGTTTCCCGGATTTCTTAGACTACATAGACAAGGTGCGCATGACCGGCGAGTTGGATGATGCCAGCGTGTCGCCGCAAGACATTGCCTACTTCGCGCCTCTTTTCAAGGAATATTTCCCTTCGATGATGAAGCTGGGGGGCAGTTTCAATGGTACCGTGGCCGACTTCCGGGTACGCAACCTGCGCTATGGCGATGCCGGGATGGTACTGACCGGCGATGTAGCCATGAAAGGGCTACCCGACATCTACAAAACCCATATCTCCTTCCTCAACGGCAGTGTGGCTACCTCGGGCGAAGCCCTTTATCGTTTTGCTCCCATGCTGCGCAACAACCCCGGCTTTGACCTGAGCCAAATGCGGCAAATCCTCTATCGGGGCTCTTTTCAGGGATATATAGACAACTTCGCCGCCGAGGGTGTCTTGCATACCAATCTCGGCAGCATCTATGCACATTCCAGGCTCGAGATGCCCCAATTTGAAACCAGTCGGGCGGTGTATAGTAGCGAGCTGACGGCAGATAATTTTTACCTGGGGCCTCTGCTGCGCCAGCCTGCGCTTGGGGCCATTTCGTTCAAAGGCAGCCTTTCCGGAAAATCCTTCGATGCCGGCAGGGCCAATCTGCGCGTGAATGGCTTCATCAGCAAGCTGGGCCTGCTGGGTTACGACTATCAGAACATTTCGGCAGACGGCCTGCTGGCTGGTGGAAAGAGTTTTAATGGCAGCATCCTGATTGACGATCCCAACCTCGCCATGAGCTTTGACGGCAGCGCCGACCTGAGCGGAAAAGAACCCATCATTAAAGCCGTAGCACACGTGTTGCAGAGCAACCTGCAAGCGCTGCATCTTACCAACGATCCCTTCAGCTTTTCCGCCGATTTTGACGTGGATGCACAAGGCGATTCGATAGACGATTTTTTGGGGAAAGCCCTGCTCAACAATATTGATGTTCGCAGGGCCGGGCACCGCTTAGACATAGACTCCATCTTCCTGGAATCTTCACTCAGTGCTGCCGGGAAAAAGCTACTAATAGAGAGTAATGACTTTACCGGACAGATTGAAGGCAGCTTCCTTTTGTCGCAACTACCCTACTCCGTCCAGTACTTCGTGGGTCAGTACCTGCCGTCATACTTCCCACCTCCCAAACACCGGGTAGCCAATCAGGACTTTCAGTTTTCGGCTTCTACAAAAACAATTGACTCGCTGCTCATGGTGCTGGCCCCACGAGTGAAGGGCTTTGACAATACGGTCGTTTCCGGTTCGCTCAATACCGGGCAGCAAGCCCTGAAGCTTCATGCTCAGGTGCCGTTTGGGGCGATTGGAAATACAAAAATATCCGGCCTTGTTTTGAATGGCGATGGCGACTATAACCGCATGAACCTCTCAGGGGATGTGGCATCCATCATGGTGGGCGATACGCTGCTGCGTATGTCCCTGACGCTGGGCACCACAGTGGCCAACGACTCGGCCCTGTTCAACATTACCAGTTCATCGCCGGATGCATACGGCACCGCTACACTCAATGGCCGTGCGGTGGCCCGAGGTGATTCTATCGTGGTAAGCCTCGACCCTTCTGAGTTTTTCCTCAACCAGCAACGCTGGGAAATAGACGGGGGTGCTGCCGCCGCTATTTATGACCATAAGCTCTTGCTTCATGGCCTGAAGCTGCATTCAGGCTTGCAACAAATAGAGGCCGCCAGTAAAAACGATCAGCTCATCGCCATTCAAATCACTAACCTCGACCTGGCCCCTTTAGCCAGCCTGGGGCCGGTAGGAAAATTTTCGCCGGAAGGACGACTGAATGGTACCATCAGCTTGCGCGAACCTACCGGTGCTCTTGCTCTTAATGCAAGCCTGCGTGCCAGCAACCTGCTCCTTTCCGGAGACACCATTGGTGAGGTGGTTCTGGATGGAGGTTATGAAAGCTCCTCGCAGATGCTCCACCTGAATGAAGGCAGCGGCATCTTCCTGGGCGATGCCTCCCTGAACGCACAAGGGCATATAAGCTTAGACAGCACCAACGCCCAACAACTCGATGGGCTTGTAGCTCTTCATCAGGCACCACTGAGCTGGTTGGGCCCCTTGCTGACGGGCTATGTAAGCCAGTTGGGCGGGCATGCGAATGGCAGGCTGGTGCTGAGCGGCACGGGCACCGAGCCCAGGCTCGAAGGAAATATTGGATTGGATGAAGCTGCCTTCCGGGTGGATTATCTGGGCACGAAATACACCATCCCCAAAGCAAGCATCGGGGTGAGCCGGACAAAGATTGTGTTTGATGAAATCCCCGTGCTGGATGTCAATGGCAATCATGCAGAATTGAATGGTGACATCAGCCACGAAGGCTTCCGCAACTTCCGGCTGGGGCTGACGATGAAGAGCGATGAATTTGAAGTGCTAAACCTCCAGGACTATGAAAACAGCTTGTTCTATGGGCATCTGGTAGCTAATGTAAAATCGCTTACAGTGCGCGGGCCGCTCAATGATATCCGGATGAATATCTATGCTTCTCCTGCCGACTTATCGCATATCTACCTGCCGATAGCAAGCACCAGCGACATTGGAAAATATAGCTACATCACGTTCAAAAATTACGGGGAAGAACAGGCTCCATCTACAGAGCCGGAAAGCAAGCTCAGTATCAATATTGACGCAGACCTGAACCCACTGGCAGAGATTACACTCATCCTCGACCCCAGCACCGGCGATGCCATCAATGCCCGGGGGAATGGGCACTTGCGTATGGAAGCGCCCTCTTCCGGCGACCTGCGCATGTATGGCAATTTCCAGATTGACGACGGCGACTACACCTTCACCTTCCGGCAGCTCTTCTTCAAACGGCAGTTTTCGCTCAACTCAGGCAGCAGCATTCATTTCAGTGGCCCCATTGCACAAACAACCATGGATGTGCAGGCCAGTTATCGGACGCGGGCCAGCCTCTATGACCTGCTCACCGATGCGGAAAAAAACAGCTCCTTCATCCCGGCCAGTGAGATGTCGGACATCAAGCGGCAACAGGATGTGGATGTGCTGCTGACGATGCGCGGAAACATGCTGCACCCGGATATTTCTTTCAAGCTGGCCCTTCCTGAAAAACGCTCTGTAGGCACCTATGCCTATTCCAAGTTTGAACGCCTGAACGCAAATGAACGGGACTTGTTTAACCAGGTAGCTTCACTACTGCTGATTGGATATTTTATTCCGCCGGAAGGCATTGCCGGCTCCAATGCAGCCACCGGTGCCATCAATAACCTGAGCGAAGTGCTGAGCACCAATTTCAGTGCGCAACTCACCAATATCGTCAACAAGCTATTGGGCGACCCTAAGCTGTCTGTAGATTTCAAATACAAAAACTATAATGTCAGCGATGGTTCATCCCAACCCGGGACAGTGAGCACGCTCAACCGGAATGAAGCCAAACTGGGCATTCGTAAGAACCTGATGAATGACCGGGTGATTGTGGAAGTGGGAAGTTCATACGACTGGGGGCGGCCGGTAGGTTCTGCCAGCAGCTCTTCCAATTTCAACCTCCTGAATGATTTCCGGATTCAATTGCTGTTGAGCAAGGATGGCAGGCTGCGCCTGAATGGCTTCAGGACGACGGACTATGATGTGCTGAGCGCCATCAACAATGGGAATATCACCCGCTCCGGCATTGGCATTTCCTGGCGTAAGACCTTCAATTCCTTACCGGAATTTTTTCAAAGCTCGAAAGCATATGCACGAAAGCAACGTGCAATACAATTGGAACAAACTGCCGCCGATAGCAGCGGCAACAAGTCTACCGGTGGGAGCGATTAACCGTTCCTGAATTCGGAGCACCCGGTATGGACATAAGATTTCAGAACTGTGATGCTGCAGGAAGCCCGTAAGGTTAAGAAGATGCCTCAGGCCCCATTCAAACCGTAGTAAATGCCTGTTTATTCTGCGACGACCGCCTCCAAATCGTAATCAAAGGCCTTGGTGATTCGGGCCTGAACAAATTCGCCGATGGGTAAGGTTTTGACCGATTGGATCAGCACTTCATTGTCCACCTCCACACTGTCAAATTCTGTACGGCCAATGTATCGTCCTGCCTCTTTTTTATCAATAAGCACCTCAAAGGTCTTGCCCACTTTTTCCTGATTTTTTTGGTAGGAAATGTCTTGCTGAAGCTCCATGATTTCCTGTGCCCGATTTGCTTTTTCTGCGGCAGGCACATCATCCTCCAGCGTGAAGCCGGGTGTGTTTTCTTCGTGCGAATAACTGAAGATGCCCACCCGGTCGAAACGTTGCGCAAGGAGAAAATCTTTCAGTTCCTCAAGGTCATTGCGCGATTCCCCGGGAAAGCCTGCAATGAGCGTCGTACGCAGGCAGATGCCGGGCAGGCGGCTGCGGATTTCGCCAATTAAGTCTTCCATTTCATGCCGGGTGATGTTCCGCCTCATGGCTTTTAGCATGGCATCAGAGGCATGTTGCAACGGCATATCGAGGTAGTTGCAGATGTTGGGCCGCTCGCGCATGACATCAATAATTTCCAAAGGAAACTTTGCAGGATAGGCATAGTGCAAGCGAATCCAATGCAAGCCTTCGATGTCGGAAAGATGCCGGAGCAAATCTGCTAAAGAACGCCGTTTATAGATATCCAGACCATAATATGTCAGCTCTTGAGCGATGAGCATGATTTCCTTTACTCCGCGGCGCACCAGCGCTTTTGCTTCCGCAACAATTTCTTCAATGCTTTTGCTGATATGCCCGCCGCGCATCAGGGGAATGGCACAGAAAGCACAGGTACGGTTGCAGCCTTCCGAAATTTTCAGATAAGCATAATGTGAGGGTGTGCCCAGCAGGCGTTCCCCTATCAGGTCTTTCTTATAATCGGCATTGAATTGCTGCAACATCAGCGGCAATTCGAGGGTACCAAACCAGGCATCTACTTCCGGAATTTCAAGTGCTAAATCCTGCCGGTAACGTTCGCTGAGGCAGCCGGTGACATACACCTTATCGAGTTTGCCCTGCTGCTTCAGGGCCACTTGTTCCAGGATGGTGTTTACGCTTTCTTCCTTCGCTTTATCAATAAAGCCACAGGTGTTCACCACAACGATATTATGGTCCAGGCGCTGGTTTTCGTGAACTGTATGGATGTCATTAGCCAGCAACTGGCCACTCAGCACCTCACTGTCCACTAAGTTTTTGGAGCAGCCTAGCGTGATGATATTGACCTTGTCTTTCTTGAGTGTTTTCGCTTTCAAAATCTTCGGTTGAATATTGCCTGCCTGCCCAATTCCCCCATAAAATAAAACGGCTGATACAGCCACAGCAGCTACGGAAATAAGGGCTTGGAAGGCGGTGGCAAAGGTACAGTCTGAGCAACGCTGCGCCATTTCCCTTGAAGCAAGAACGAGAGTGAAAGCCACACAATCACAACTGCTACTGGCAAAACAATTTTTTGAAAAAATCAGGAAACAGAACGGAAAAAACATTTATTCAGCGCAGGCAGAAGCAGCAAATAGAGTTTCTTCAAAAACGATTGAAACTTATGCTCAACAGAAAAAACCTGAGAGAAAGACCTTTTTATTTTGATGGAATGATAGCATGGTCATGAAGTAGATTAGTAGTTTCTCAAACCCGGAAAACCCATGAACCCAAACCTGATACCCACTTTAGACCTTGCCTTGTTCCTTCAGGGCAGTGCAGAAGAGAAGGCGGACTTTGTACAGGCCTTAGGCCATGCGTTCGAATCGGTAGGATTTGTTGCCATAAAAAACCATGGGATACCGGACTCAGAGATTCAGTCGCTCTACCGGCATGTTCAGGACTTTTTTGCGCTGCCCGAACTGCAAAAAAAGAAGTATGAAAAGAAAGAATTAGCGGGGCAGCGGGGCTACACCTCTTTTGGCCGGGAGCATGCCAAAGGCTTTGATGCCCCGGACCTGAAAGAGTTTTTTCAGTTTGGGCAAGAAGTAGAAGACGGTGACCCAAATGCCGAATTTTATCCGCCTAATGTGGCGGTTGACGATGTGCCGGGCTTCAATTCCACACTGCACCGTGCCTACCTCGCATTCGAATTGAGTGGTGCCGCCTTGCTGCAAGCCATTGCCCTCTTCCTGGGCCTTGATGAGCATTACTTCGATGTCTATGTCCACAACGGAAATTCCATATTGCGGGCCATCCATTACCCTCCGATTACCCAGGAACCACACAGTGCGCTTCGTGCAGAACAGCATGAAGACATCAACCTGATTACCCTGCTGGTGGGCGCTTCTGCCGATGGCTTGCAAATCCTGAGTAAATCCGGCGAATGGGTGCCTGTGACTTCCCTGCCAGAACAAATCGTTGTGAACGTGGGCGACATGCTGCAACGCCTCACAAACAACCGCCTGAAAAGCACAACCCATCGTGTGGTAAACCCTCCACGAACACAATGGCACCTGCCTCGCTATTCGATTCCTTTCTTCCTGCATCCACGCAGTAATATGAGCCTGCGCTGCTTAGACAGTTGTGTGGATGCCGCCCATCCCAAGGCCTATGAAGACGCTACTGCCGGAGCCTATTTGGACGAAAGACTGGCTGAAATAGGGCTGAAAAAATGAGGGCTGAATTGCAGGAAAAACATTTTGTCTGAAAAGGGGCCGCCCTTTACATTTGCAGCCCCTTTACGGCAGTCGCATGGTGTAATGGTAGCACTACAGATTTTGGTTCTGTCTGTCTTGGTTCGAATCCAGGTGCGACTACTTCTCAGGACGGAAGGCTTTCTCAGATGGCTTCCGTCCTTTTTTATTTTCCTGAGGCCCTACCAGCTTGACCTTTTTTGTCAAGCCTCAGACCTGAAATACCCCGCTCTTCCATTCACGCCCGGCAGGCGCATGATTGGCGGCAGCGATACCTTCTGAAATAAGCCTGCGCGTATCAGCAGGGTCTATGATTTCATCCACCCAAAGCCGGGCAGCGGCATAGTATGCCGTCGTTTGCCGGGCATAACGATCCGTAATTTCTTTTAGCAAGGCGGCCTCTTTCTCTGGCTCTATAGTTTCTCCCTTTGCCTTGAGCGAGGCAACCTGAATTTGTAGTAGCGTTTTCGCTGCCTGCTCGCCTCCCATCACCGCAATCTTGGCATTGGGCCAGGCGTAGATGAAGCGTGGGTCGTAGGCCTTTCCGCACATTGCATAGTTGCCGGCGCCGTAGGAATTGCCCGTGATGAAGGTGAGTTTCGGGACAATGGAATTGGCCACTGCGTTCACCAGCTTGGCTCCGTCTTTAATGATGCCAGCATGTTCACTGCGGCTACCGACCATAAAGCCGGTCACGTCTTGCAGGAAGACGAGCGGGATATTTTTCTGATTACAGTTTTGGATAAAACGCGCGGCCTTGTCCGCACTATCGTTGTAAATGACACCACCCAGTTGCATCTCACCTTTTCCACTCTTCAACACTTTACGTTGGTTGGCCACAATGCCCACGGCCCAGCCATCAACCCGCCCATAGCCGCACACGATGGTCTTGCCATAATCTTCTTTAAACTGGTCGAAAGTACCGGCATCCGCGATGCATTCAATTACATCCAGCACATCATAGGGTTTGTTGTTTTCGGACGATACAATGCCATAAATCTGGCTGACATCTTTCGCGGGAGCCAGGGCCTTAATCCGGTCAAATCCGGCCTGCTGTTTCTGATGCCCGAGCTTGTCCATAATACGGCGCACCTGGTCGAGGCATTCCTGTTCGGTATCAAACTTATAATCGGCGATGCCTGAAATTTCGGTGTGTGTCTTTGCGCCGCCCAGGGTCTGAATGTCCACATCCTCACCGATGGCTGCCTTCACCAGATAGGGGCCGGCGAGGAAGATGGAGCCATTGCCCTCCACCATCAGGGTCTCATCGCTCATGATGGGCAGGTAGGCGCCACCGGCCACACAGGCACCCATCACAGCGGCAATTTGGGTGATGCCCATCGCACTCATCACCGCATTGTTGCGGAAGATGCGGCCAAAATGTTCTTTGTCTGGAAAGATTTCATCCTGCATCGGCAGGAAGACGCCGGCACTATCCACGATGTATATCACCGGCAGGTGGTTCTCCATCGCAATCTCCTGCAGCCTCAGGTTTTTCTTCCCTGAAATGGGGAACCAAGCACCCGCTTTCACGGTATTATCATTCGCAATGATCATACACTGGCGGCCACTCACATAACCGATGCCTCCTACAGTGCCTCCACTGGGGCAGCCGCCTTCTTTCTCATACATTTCCCAGCCTGCAAAGGATCCTATTTCCTGGAACTCTGTGTTTTTGTCAATAAGGTATTGAATACGCTCCCGGGGACTCAACTTGCCCTTTTCCTTTGCCTTCGCCATCGCCTTCTTGCCTCCGCCCAGGCTCAGTTGCGCATGCCGCTGACGCATAGCAGAAACGGCCAGCTTCATAGCATCTTCGTTTTTGTTGAATTCCAGATTCATGGCCGCGAAGGTAACCAGCAGGGGAGATGTGCCGGGTAAACTCTCCATAAAAGCAAAGGCAGCACTGGGTTGCAATGCGGCCTTTGCCTGAATGTTCTTTAAAGAATCTCCTTACTCCACACTCACCCTCCGGCTCATCACCGGTCCATTTGCCGTAATGCGGACGAAGTACATACCGGGCGCGATACAGATCCGACTAAAAAAAACGGTTCCGACATCAATAAAACTCGGGCACCATAGGCAATAGCATTTGAACCCGACCATTGATGCGCAGTACTTGCTGCACTTGCTTGTATGCAGGTAGGCTCTCCTGAACTTGTTTGCTAATTGCTTCCTGAATCATCGTCTGGGAGAAGGGTCCTTTTCCCAGTTGCTTCAGCAGGGAACGAAACCGGTCCACAGGTTCTGGGAAGGTTTCGAGGCGGTAACTCTTGATTCGGGCTTTCCCGGCTGCCGCCTGTAAGGCCCGGTCTATTCCGCCCGGTGCATCTACCAGGCCCAGACTCAGGGCATCTTCACCCGTCCAAACGCGGCCCTGAGCTATGCTATCTACGAAGGCAGGGTTTAGGTGACGCCCTGCAACGACACGCCCTTTGAAGGTGGCGTAGGTGCTGTCCACAAAGGACTGCATACGTTGTTTTTCATCCGGTGTCATTCGGCGCATTGCTGTCGGGAAATCGGCATAGGGTGCATTCTTGACTTCGTCAAACGTCACACCCAGCTTGCTGTTGAGGGCATCTCCCACATTGAACATCATGCCGAATACGCCGATACTGCCGGTGATGGTGCTGGGCAAAGCGAAGATGCTGTCGGCGGCAGTGGCGATGTAATAACCGCCGGAAGCAGCCACATCACCCATCGAAACAATGAGGGGCTTTTTGGCTTTCAGAAGCTCCAGTTCGCGCCAGATAATTTCGGAGGCGAGGGCACTACCGCCCGGTGAATTGATGCGCAGCACAACGGCTTTAATTTTTTCATCACGGGCAATTTTTCGGATTTCGCTGACCAGTTCATCCGCTCCAATCTGATAGTCCTGAGCGGTGCCATCCACAATAGTGCCTTCTGCATACAGTAAGGCAATCCGTGCCTCTTCAGAACCATCACCGGCGGCAGGTTGTGCATATCGGGCCATGCTGACATAAGGCACTTTCTCGTCCGTTTTCTTCGACACCAAGGGGCGTAACTGGCCTTCCAGTTCATCCCAATATTTTGCCCCGTCCACGAGCTTGTTCTTCACTGCCTGTGCAGCGAAATAATACCCTCCTTCGCGGGCTAGCCGGTAAATGTCTGCTGTGTCGGCATGGGCCTTTTCGGCTGCTGCTTCCAGAAACTGATTCCAGATGCCGCGTTGCAGTTCGGTAAGCTGGATGCGGTTGGCATCCGTCATTTTCGTTTCGCGGAATGGCTCGGTGGCACTCTTGAATTTTCCTGCGTAAAAAATCTCGGGTTCGATGCCTAACTTATCGAGAGTGCCTTTAAAGAAACTTAGTTGCGACACCAGGCCTTTCAGCTCCAAAACACCACTAGGGTTCAGGTAGAGCACATCGGCTGCACTGGCGAGGTAGTAGTCGCGTTGCGAAATAGAGTTGCCGTATGCAAAGACTTTCTTGCCACTTTGCTTAAAATCAAGTAAGGCCTGCCGGAGCTGCATCATGCTGGCCCAGCCATTGGCGCCGCCCTCCAGCCGCAGCAACACGGCTTTGATTTTATCATCATTCTTAGCCCGTTTCAAGGCGGCCAGCACATCATACAATCCCGGTTCATAAGAAGATTCTCCGGAAAAGGAAGCAATAGAATTTTCAGCGCCCAACTCATGATACTGCTGGTCGGTTTTCAGTACCAGAATGGATGCTTCCACAGGTGCCTGACCCGCCGGGCGGCTCGACTTCAGACCGCTCATCACACTGACCACAATGCCGGTGCCCACACCCACCATCACCACCGATGCGACAATTACGCCCAGCATGGAGGCGAAAAACATTTTGAAAAATTGCTTCACAGGAAGTAGTTTTTTTAGCCTGAAATTTTTGAGAAAAATGTACCCGACACAGCACTTCAATGGCCTGGCCCAAAAGCCAGGGGCCGGGCAAAAATATACCTTCACCGCCCGATGAACGAAGCTGTCTTTTTACTGTTGGGCAGTAACCTGGGTCAGCGAGAAGCCTTGCTTACTGAGGCTATCCGGTCCCTGTCTCACTTTAGTACCAGCCCCCTCCGCTGCTCATCCTTGTATGAAACGGCTGCCTGGGGCATCGAAGACCAGGCTTCCTTTCTCAACATAGCTATCGGGATGAGATGCGGCCTACAACCTGAAGTGCTCCTACAGGAGATGAGCCAAATAGAAGAGCGGCTGGGGCGCCAGCGGAGCCTCGTCTGGGGGCCACGCACACTCGACATTGACATGCTGCTCTGGGGCCAACGCATCATCCACAGCGAAGCCTTGCAGGTGCCCCACCCGAGGCTGCCCGAGCGGCGTTTTGCCCTGGCCCCTCTGGCCGAAATTGCTGCGGCACACATCCACCCCGAAGCGGGATGCAGCATTGCGGAGCTGCTTGCGGCTTGCTCCGACCCATTGCCCGTCATGCGCCTGGGTATGTTGCCTGGCCTGCCTGGAACGGAGCCCCAAAATCTGGTTTCCTAATTGTTCCCTACTTTTTGTTTGCTATGCAGCAGCCGTTTTCCGGCAAAAGCAAAAGGCCACCGGGATGGTGGCCTCCTGCATATGGTTCACTCTAAAAACCCATTATTGAGACAGCTTCGTCAGTTTCACAGCTTTGATGAAGCGGCCATCTTTATCCAGAATCATTACCTGATAGACACCGTCTGGCCAGCCGGCTACGGAGAGTTGTTTCAGGTCATTTCCCTGGAAGATAAGCTTGCCATCCATGCCGGTGACGCGCAGGCTGACGGGGACAGGTGACTGGATGCGGACGAGGTTGCGGCCCGGGTTCGGGAACAACTGAACAGCATCAGACAGGGCGGTGCTGCCCACGCTTTCCGGCGTGAAGAGGAAGGCGGCGGAAATGCCCGGGCAATTGGTCGCTGTGTCCGATGTTACTTCCACGGTATAGCTGCCGCCCTTAGTAGGCATGTAGGCCTGGCTGTCAGCCCCCGGGATGGCTGTGCCTCCGAGGAACCATTGATAGTGCAGGTAGCCCGGGCTGGTAACTAACCAGGCTCCATCCTGATTGATGACCGGGAAGGGGCGCTGCACAACGGTGATGACTGTAGATTGGGACGAGCTGCGGATGCAACCATTGGAGTCAGAGATGGTCAGAGTGTAGAAACCTCCGGTGCCCGTGGTGAAGCTGTTTCCGATGAGCGGGGTGATGGGCACGCCATAAATCATCCATTTGTAGGTAGCATATCCTGGTTTTGCAATCAGGGTAATGGAGTCATTCTGGCAAATGCTCTTTTTGCCTGCTGGAGAAATGCTGGCATCAATCTTTGAGTAGGCATTCACCGTACGGAATGCGGTATCGGTGCAGCCATTGCTGGCCGTGCCGATGACGCGGTAACGAATAATCGTATCCGGATAGGCCCAGACGATAGAGCCGGCTGAGGAACTGAGCGTATTCGAGGGGCTCCAGGCATAGGTAGCTGCGCCGAAAGCGAAGAGTTGAACGCTATCACCCCAGCAAAGAGTACTGTTCTTACTAGCATACATTGACACATTCGGAACGGAAAGAACAGTGAGCACTTCCTGCACCAAAGTGTTGCATCCCGAGGAGCTTAAGCCCGTGATCGAATAAGTGGTTGTGGAACTCGGGCGAGCCACCACCTGGGTACCTTTATTCGTATCCAAGCCCGTGCTCGGTGTCCAGACATAACCAGAAGCCGTACCGGTCACTCGGAAGACGACGGTATCGCCGGCGCAAATGGTCGGGTTGGTTGGTGTCACACTTACTGTCGGGCCATAGTTCACCGTAACTGTTTTGTGGACGGTGTCTATGCAGCCATGAATGTCCGTTCCGGTGATGGTGTAGGTCGTCGTAGAAGCGGGTGTGGCCACGGCTGTATCGCCGGTAGCAGTGTTCAGGCTACCGGATGGTGACCAGGCATACGTGCTGGCACCGGTTGCCCAAAGCTTGATGCTATAGCCACCACACACACTACTTGCAGCAGTAGGATGCGCTACGATTACGGGCAAGGCATACACGGATATTGTAGTCTTTCCGGTGTCTTGACATCCATTGGCATCGGTGCCCGTAGCAATGTATGTAGTCCGGGAGGTGGGGGATGCCATCACGCCGGAGCCTGTTGTGGCGCTCAGGCCGGTAGAAGGAGTCCAGGTGTAGCTGACTGCACCGCTGGCCGTAAGGCTGACGCTGCCGCTGCCACAAATAACCGTGTCTGTAGCGCTGACACTGACATTGGGCAAGGTGTTGACTTTGATGTTAGCGGACACCGTATCGGCACAACCGTTCGTGTCGGTACCGATAGTCGTATAGCTCTGGTCTGAAGAGGGAGACACCCTGACGCTATCGCCTCTGAGCGTGCTGTAGCTTACGGTTGGTGTCCAGGAATAAGTATTAGCACCCGAAGCTTTCAGGGAAGTGAATTTGCCGTAGCAAATAGTATCTGCACTGGGAGTGATCGTGACTGTAGGCAGCGTATTGACTTTAACCTGCTTGTTTGTTGAATCAATGCAGCCGTACTGGGTAACGCCAATCACCTTGTACGTGGTGGTAGATGTCGGGTTAGCAATTACGGTTTTGCCGACTGTAGTATTCAGGCCCGTAGCAGGTGACCAGGTCATACTATCCGCACCACTGGCAGTTATAGTCCGGCTATGGCCGAAACATACAGCAGCATTAACAGGTACAAAACTGAAAGCCGGCAAGGGGTGTACTTCGATGTTCGCAGTATTTGCTCCTGTGCGGCAACCATTCGTTCCGATTGCTGAACCGGTATAAACATAAGTTCCGGCAGTAGGAGGCGTCGCTGTTGTGTTATGGGCCGTATCCGAGAAGCCAACCGGGTTGGAAGTCCAGGAATAAGTGACTGCAGGTGTGGCAGCGATCGCAACACTGTCAATCAGCCAGCCATAATAGTTAACAGAACCATCAGAGGTAAGGTGGAATCGGATTTTGAACTGTGTGGCTGTCGCATAACTGGACAAGTCAATGGTTTCTTTTTTCCAAAGAGTGGTTGCCGGGCCAGAGCCTGGATTTGTTGTGGAGCCAGAAAACTGCGAGGACCAATCAGAGTAGCTTGACTTATCGAAGCTGACCACACTATTTTTTAGCGAGCCGGAACCTGAATATGCGGAAGAGGGGAAGGATGTCCAGGTTGCCCCATTATCCGTAGAATATTGGATATAGCCGAAATCATAATAGGCTTCCGTAGCGCAAATTTGATAGAAATACAACACCGGGCTACCGAATTGAGTCAGGTTGATATTGTTGGCCATCTCAAGATTCGCATCAGAATTCGTATTGTACGACATCCAAATCGAACTGCTGCCTTGCTGATAGTAAGTAGTGCTTTGGTTGTACGTGACCCCCGTACCGGTAGTAGTCCACTGGGTCAGCGGGAAGTTTTCAAACATATCACTAAAGGCAACCGCAGTTCCCGGCGAGGCGGTTAAGGCGACCGAGCCGCCGAGGCAGAAGCTATCAGGTGTTGTAGGAGTTACGATGGGCGCCGGTGGCGGGTTCAGCACATCAATCGTATCGCTAGACATGGCTACACAAGCGCCATCCACAGCCGTAACCGTATAGACAAAGGTGCCCGATATCAACGGCGTAACCGAAATAGAGCCGCCAGAAACGGAACCTGTGATGCCGCTATTTGCCGTTGGTGTGGCAGCCCAGGAATAGGTGTACGTATTTGTTCCGGTGGCCTTGGTTGCTACTAAACTGACAGCAGCATTGGCGCAATAAGGATTTGTGGGAGAAGAAGCGGTCACGGCATCTGGTTGGGTTACCGTAATCTTAATAGGGGTACGGCTACTCTCGCACTGGCCATTAAAAATGGACACATAAAATGTATCGGTCTTGCTCACTAAGCTGGTGTAGGTGCTGCCCCCTGTCTGAACCAAATTGCCTCCTAGTGCGGCATCATACCACCGATAGGTGCTGTCTGCTGCGGCTCCGGATACTGACGCTGTAGGCACATGCACCCCACATTGGAGTGAGTTGGTGGCAGTGGGTGCCGAAGGCAAAGGAAGCAGGGTAACCGCAACGCCATTTGTATTTTTTGTACAACCACTCGTTGCAGTCAGGGTAGCCGTGTAGGTAGTACTGGCAGCAGGGGTCAGGCTCAGAGGATTGGTTGTGCCTACAGTGCTGGCACCATTGCTCCAGGAATAAGCGGTTACAGCTACAGTCTTGGGACCGGTAAAGTAGGTTACCGGACGGCCAGAAGTCGTACTGGCATAATACCCGGACCCTGCACCTGTAGCGCCGCAAATGGTGGAAACTGTCTGATTGTCTCCATAGACATACATCGCATTTGATACCGAGTAATAGTCCCACTTTACAGTAGCAGATGTACCCCCTGTATTATTATTACTCCAGCAAACCGCAACGACCACGTTGTCCGTACCATTCCAATAAAAAGGAGTAGAGAAATTATACGTGTTGATGCCCACCGTGGGGGTATCTGAAGTAGAAGTGTACACAACAGAAAGACCACCTACAGAACTGGGGGGATAAGAATAAGAAGTTTGTGTAGTGGTGGTTCCCATACTGATAGAAAAACCGGCATAGCCACCACTGGCACCTGCTCCCGTCACATCAAAACTCAAGGCAGAAATATTTCCGGAATCCAAACCAGCAGCATGTAGCTCGGAAGCAGTAAAGATGTATTCAACCCGAGCACCGCCCCAGCCATGATAAAAAGGAGATCCGCCATATTGATACGTTGTGCTCCCCGCACCAACCTGAACCGGAGCTATTTCATAAGCACGCGCACTTAACCTTGTGCTGCTACCCGTACAAACATTTGCCGGTGCTGCGTAAGCTGCTGCTGTCATATTAGCCAGCGGATTGTCCGTATAGCTGGCACCACTTGTAATTGTTGATAAAGGAATGCTGCTCGTCGCAGTAATGCTCCAGGTGACCGTAGTACCTCCGGCAGATGCAGCGGGGATGGTTCCCGTCCAGACACCATTAGCAGAAGTGCCCGAACTCAGCGTCATCGTGGCCGTACCGGAACTTCCATTATTATAGTTAATCGTCGCGCTACTGATGGTGCCTGAATTGGCAACGATCGTGGCCGTGATGGTGTGCGAAATATTACTATTGCAGGAGATAGCCGAAGCGGATAATCCTGATACTGAAGGTGCCCTAACGGGTACGCCGTCAAATTCATCAGCACCAATATCCGGAGCAGAAGCACCGCCATAGGTAGAACCCGTTGGGCCAGGGCGAGTCTGCCCATCAATGTCTTTATTGATTCCGGTAATGCTCACGGATGCCCCCCCTGATTCGAGTTGCGAGCTGGTGGAAGTGGGAATGTGGAGATTTGTTGAAGAAGTAAAAGAAGGTAATATGTTCAATGAATTAGCATCAGTGCCTGCTGCAGAACGCCAAGCTGCAAGAGTGGTTTGTGTACTTCCAAGATAACCTATATTACCACTCCCATTTACATAATAGTTATTGTAGTTTACAGTGCCACTTGAAAAATTAGAAGTTCCAGAAGCAATAACAGCACAGGCATTGGAGCTAACGGAGCCTTGATTATTGATGAATATATTGTTCAACATTTGCGAAATACTCACCGATGTAGAAGTTAAGGCCAAGCATCCTGAGACCTCATTGGTAGCAAATGAATTTGTAGCGTTAGGTGCATTTAGATAGATGGTATTCTGATTGATTTTATAGCCAGTTCCTCCGGTAAGATAGATTCCATAGTTTTGATACGTAGAAATAAAATAATTGTCGTAATTAGTTGTAGTAATATCCCTTATAAAGTTATTGTATATCTGCATATTATTATTACCAGAACTTGAAAGAACTCCAATCCCATACGCTCCCCATCCTCCACTATTAGGATTAGCTACATTATGTATGTTATTCCCGATAATGGTAGCACCTCCACAATAAGATGAAATATAGATACCGGCAATATTTCCTGAAAAACCGCTGCCACCACCTGCTTGAATATCATTATTACGAATAACAGGCCCTCCCGTACTTGAGGTTGTAGATGCATAGTACAAATAGATTCCATACCATACACTATTTGCAACAGTTGAAGAGCCAATCGTATCAGCATCTACTAATATGCCTGTATTCGGATAGGAACTTGACCCTCCATATAAATACATACCATATTTGCAGCGCAAAATAGTATTCCCGATGAAAGCATTATTTATGTTTCCATAGGCACCGCTGGATGAAGTATTACTAGATGAAGCATTATTGTATTGAATTCCATAATTCGTGGTTGTACTAGTTGCACTATTCCGCGAACCGATGATGATACAGTTTTTGATGGTGTCGTTGCTGGCACCCCCAGTTCCGGATGTGTTTGCACAGCCTAGTCGAATACACGCAATCCCAGAAGTGCTGCTCATTGCAGCCATTATGGTTAGGTTTTGGTTGCCCGCTGTGCTGGGGTCGTCCCCATCTATCGTTACATTACTGGCACCAGCCAATTCAATAATCCCCCGGCTGCTAGAAGGGGAAGAAGCCGAGTTGATGGTGTCATTTCCGCTGGCTGCCTTGATAAGGATTTTCGTATAGCTCGCCGAACCCGAGCCGCTTGCGACTAAGGGTGTGGGCGTTGAAGGTTCCGTCGTATTACCTGTGATGCTGATCACAATACTACCCGTGTGGGTACCGGCGTTAATAGCGGCGAATGCCGAGTTTAAGGTGGTGAAACTTCCGGTACTGGTACCGCCGGTCGCTGTCAACGATACCTGTCCAAGCGCTGCCTGAGCGGAAAAAACCAGAAGCGCGCACGCGGCCAGTTGCCTGCTAAAAAGTGCCTTCATGTGAGGGGAGGATTTGTTGCTAAAAAAGAATGGGCCGCACATTCGCCGCAAAAGCATTGAATGTGTAGCTGGTAACTATTTAAATCGCGACAAAATAATACCCCTCAGCAAAACGGCGTATGCCCTTCCTTAAAAAAAAATTTCACCCATGCTATTCTGATTATATGCAGGGCATTTCGTAGTATGTCCATTGCAAAATCAGACACTTCCATGACTGAGAATTTTCCCCAAAAATCAGGTACAACTCACCAATGATGAAAATGAAAAATTGAGAAGCACAGGTATGGCAGTTTGGCTCCCGAACGAAATCGGCGTTCGTAGCTTGCCATATTAGTATTACCCACTGAATAGGAAATTAGAATTTATTCTCGCCGTAACCCGTGTCTTGGCAAGGGCATACAGTCCCTTTTTAATAGGGCAGATTCCGGATTCATTAAGGGCAGGGCTGTTCTAAAAAATGCAGGGTAGCGCTATTGTAATCGCTATACATCTGGTGGTCCGAAACGGAAAGGCTGATTTGCTGGTCCACGAAGAAATATTGTAGGGTACTTAGGCTGGCCAATACCGGGAACCCAGATCTATTTGCCGAGAAGGCGCTATCAAGCGTTTCTGAATAACCTTGGAAATAGTTACGGCTATCTAAGAGGCCATGCGCTTTAATCTCAGAAAAAATAGCAGCCGACAAGGTGTCGCTAATATCCCCTCTGCGGGCAAAACGCTGAGGATACAATGGCGCCCGTTCTTTTACCAAATAGCGGTTGCAAATGCCTCTTGTTGTCAATGTCTGCGCATCCTGAAATGCGCTGGCATTCCCTACAGTACCTACGTTCGGATTGTTATCGAATCGCGCCATACAGAATTGAATGGGAGTAGTTGTTCGCCCAGCTATCAGGTCCCCTGCAGGGGCGCAATAGCTTACTGCTGCTGTGAAATGCAACATCGTGGCTAATGAGGCTGCGAAATTTCCACCATTGCTCATTCCAACAGCATACCTCGGCATGTTTGTCGCCATGAAACCGCGCTGCTGAAACGTGTCCGTCAGGGCATTGATGTTTGCAAAATCAGGGTTCGAAAGGCTATCCCAAGGCAAGGCATTCCAGCGGATTTTGCCATCATTATTCAAGTCGGTGCGGGTCGTAGATTCTTCCGATTCAGTGACGATGACTGCAAACTGTTCCGTCACCAGTTGTTTGATTAGTTGCTGCCATTCAAAACTCTGAACCACATTCGCAGCCGAACCATTGGTGCCATGCAGTAGAAAAACTTCGCCTCGTGGGTGAGCCGGGAAAAAATAATATACCGGTTTCAAACGCTGGCTGCCTTGTATTTGTTCATAGCTCAGAAGAACCGGGCTTATCGCACTGAGATTCGCTGAAAATGTGACATCCCGGGAAGGCATCAGGAACCAGGTATGCCATTCATTGGGTGCATTCAATAAGGTGCTGGCATCGCCTGTCCAGCTCTGAAAAATATGGGAATCGTCCAGTGCGGCACTGAAAATATGCACCGTATCGCCGGGCTTATATACACCCGAACCGTAGCCTCCGGAAATAAGCACCTGAAAACTATCCCGTGGAGGTGGTGGTGGGGGCGAATTACTGCTATCTACCGATTTCTTGCAGGAAAAAATCAGGAAGAGCAAACAGAGTAGGCTTAGGAAGAAAATATTTCTCATCCTTTTTGGAATTGAAAAAGAGGTTCCGGTTTAATTCAAAAACTACTGCAATCCTAGAAAAGTCTTGACCGCATTCGGCAGGAGCAATACCAGCAGGAAGCTTTCCCAGGGACTTGGAGGATCTTGCAGGAAAAGCTGAACAGCGAAATCGAGCTGAAGGGTGCGACGCAACGGATGCTGAATAGCGAAATCTGGCTGACAAACAAAAAAATTGTACTTCAAGCAACAAAAGACTGGGAGCTTGTTCCGCCCATGAATCTCTTTCAAAAAGAGAGGCTGCCTCATGCCTGAGACAGCCTCAAAAAGGGAGCGTCAATATCAAATCAATGGGCTTCTTCGCCTTCGCGCAGGGGCACATTTTGGGGCACGAAATCATTTCCGTTTCCATCGTCTTTGTAGTCATAAGCCCAACGATAGACCGTAGGTATTTCACCGGGCCAGTTTCCGTGACCGGGCTTGATTGGCGTAGTCCATTCGAGGGTTGTAGAGCCCCAGGGGTTGGGGTCTGTAACCTTCTTCCCCTTCCAGATGGAAGCAAAGAAATTAACTAGGAAGATGAGCTGTGCGAAGAAGGTAACGATAGCGCAGATGGAAATGAAGCTATTGAGGGATTCAAATTGCTTGAAGCTTTCCCAGGCGCTGTAGTCGAAATAACGACGGGGCATACCGGCAATACCTTCATAGTGCATGGGCCAGAAGATGAGGTAAGCGCCGATGAAGGTGAGCCAGAAGTGGATGTACCCTAGTGTATTGTTCATCTGGCGGCCAAACATCTTGGGGAACCAGTGATAGATGCCGGCAAACATGCCCATGAATGCAGACACACCCATCACGAGGTGGAAGTGGGCAATCACGAAGTAGGTGTCGTGAAGGTGAATGTCCAGAGCAGAGTTACCGAGGAAAATCCCGGTAAGACCGCCGGAAATGAACATAGAAACGAAACCAATGGCAAACATCATCGGTACATTAAAGCGCAGTTTACCGCGCCAGATAGTAGTCAGCCAGTTGAAGGTTTTTACAGCGGAGGGGACGGCAATCAACAGGGTCATCAGTACGAAGATGGAACCGAGGAAGGGGCTCATGCCGGAAACGAACATGTGGTGCGCCCAAACCAGAAACGAAAGCACAGTGATGCCCACCAGCGAAATAACCATCGCGAAATAGCCGAAGATGGGCTTTCGGGAGTTGGTGGATAATATTTCAGAGGCGATGCCCATACCCGGCAGCATGATGATATATACTTCCGGGTGGCCCAGGAACCAAAACAGGTGCTGGTAAAGGATGGGCGAGCCACCCACATGAGGTAATGCCCGGCCATTGATAAAGATTTCGGAGAGGTAGAAAGAAGTGCCGAAGTTGCGGTCGAAGATGAGCAGGACAAAGCCGGACAACAACACCGGGAAGGAGAGGATACCAATGATAGCCGTGAAGAACAAAGCCCAAACCGTTAGCGGCAGGCGGGTCATGCTCATGCCCTTGGTACGCATATTCAAAACGGTACTCACATAGTTGAGGCCGCCGAGGAGGGTAGAAACCACAAACAAGGCCATCGCAATAAGCCATAAGTCCATACCGGTACCTGAGCCTAAGGAAGCTTCCCGAATTGCAGAAAGAGGCGGATAGGAAGTCCAGCCACCGGAAGCGGGGCCTGTTTGTACGAAGAGGGAACAGAACATCACCACACTGGCTGTAAAGAAGAACCAGTATGAGAGCATATTCATGAAGGGCGAAGCCATATCACGGGCGCCCACTTGCAGGGGAATCAGAAAGTTGGCAAAAGTGCCGGAGAGGCCAGCGGTGAGTACGAAGAAGATGAGAATCGTACCGTGCATCGTGACGAGGGCATAGTAAAACTCAGGAGAGAGTTTCCCACCTTTTGCCCAATGGCCGAGGAAGGTTTCAAGAATTGCAAAATTCTTATCCGGCCAGCCCAGTTGCAAGCGGAAGAAAACTGACATCAGGGCTCCGATAATAGCCCAAACCATGCCTGTAATCAAGAACTGCTTGGCGATATACTTGTGGTCCTGACTAAAGATGTATTTGAAGATAAAGTGGGGCTCATGATGTGCATGTCCGTGCAGGGCATCATCGGCGCCATGGCGGTCCCGATCATTAGGATGCACATTGTGGTCCACTTCGCTGGTGCCACCATGAACCAGGTTTGGGCCATCAATTACTATGTGCTCATTCTGCGTGCTCATTTCAATACTATTTTTTCTTGTTCCTGAATTCTGTTTGCGTCTGTCCTGCCTGGGTAAGCCATTCAGGGTTTATTTCATTGCGGTCTTCTTCGCGGAATCGGTTACGGGCGCTGCCTGATTTGCGGGTGCAGGGCTGGCAGGCTTATTGGCAAAGTTGGTCACGTAGTCCGGTGTCTGTTTCCGCATCCATTCATTGAACTCTTCCTGCGTATCGTGGACAATGACTGTACCGCGCATGGAGTAGTGTCCTTTACCGCACAACTGGTCACAAGAAATTTCATACACGAAGTTGGGGTTCTTCGTAATCTTTTTCATCTCTTCTGTAGAGACCGTTGGGGTAAACCAAATCGTTGTAGTGATGCCAGGTACGGCATCCATTTTATATCGGAAATGCGGTAAGCCTACATCGTGAATCACATCGCGCGAACCGATAATCAATTTCACGGGGCGCCCTTTGACAATATGCAGTTCACCGGATTGGTTGACTACATCATCCAGATTACGGGGATCCCCTTTATAATCCAGTCCCAGCACATTATTAGCGTCATTGATGAGTCGGAAGTTGCGGCGCCCCAGTTCTCCGTCAGCACCTGGGTATCGAATGAGCCAGTTAAATTGTTTCCCTACGATCTCCACTACTTGTGCGGATGCGGGAGCAGGTGAAGTCATCAAAAACCAGTTTTTCAAACCGACCATGACCAAAACCGCCATCACGATTGCTGGAATCGTAGTCCAGAGAAGTTCCAGTTTATTGTTATGCGGATAGAAGTAAGGTTTGCGCTTTTCGGTGCTTTGGTAGCGGAAAGCGAACCAAAAAAGCAAGGTCTGTGTGATGAAGAAAACGATTCCGGTCAGGATAATCGTTGCCTTAAACATAGAGTCATATTCGCGGCCTTCAGCAGATGCTGATACAGGCAGCATCTTGTCTAAAATGCTCTCATGAAAATGCCAGGCCGCATACATGCCCAGCACGAGGAAAGCCAGGAGGAGCCAGGCCATCAGCTTGTTCGTGGAGGCGCGGACTTTGTCTTCACCGCGAAGGGTAGTGGCATATTCACTGGCCTTCGCAATCTGATAGATGATTACGAAGAACAAGGCGACTAAGGCAAATATGATAAACGACATTTTCGGAAAACGGGATACGTGATATGTGAGACAGTTTACTTGCTATTGAAATTGCCGCAGACGATGCCGCGCAGCTCATTAGCTGACGTGCAATATGGATTCTTTAAGGAAAGGATGGTTCTTGGGTACGAGCGGATACTTAGTCAGCGAGGTTGCAACGCTATAGATATGGATGCCGATAAACCCACACACAATGCCGATCTCATACCAACTCAAAGCCCACTTTGCACCCATCGGGCCGGGATAAATCATTTGGAAGAAATCCAGCCAGTGGCCGAAGATGAGGAACATCGCCATGAAGATGGCGGTGAAATAGTTCCGCTTGGATGGACGACTCATCAGAATTAAAATAGGCATTACGAAACAAATGACGAACACACCGAACCACATCAGGGTGTAGGGGCCTTCCATACGCACTTTGAAATAGGTCGTTTCTTCAGGAATGTTTCCGTACCAAATCAGCATGTACTGGGCAAACCAAACATAGGTGTAGAAAATAGAGAACGCGAACATGAGCTTACCGAGGTCATGGATATGTTCCTTATTCACAATGGCGAGGTAACCCTGGTTCTTCAGATAAACCACCCACATCAGGATAAAGGCCATTCCGGTCACAAAGGCGGAAGCCCAAACATACCAGGAGAACATGGTGGAGAACCAATGGGCATCAATGCTCATGATCCACATCCAGGGGGCTGCACTCATTTGTGTCAGAGCATACACCAGCATAAACAAACCACTGAAGAAAATGGTGTTCCAATAGTTTTTAGTAGCCGTTTTTGCAGCCTGATCCTGGCTGGCAGAGAGCCTGCGAAATTTCAAACCAAAGAATGACCAGGCACCAATGGCACAGATGGTGAAAATGGAGAAGAAATAAGGATTTAGAAACCCACGTTTACCCAGTAAGATTTCATCATGACCGGGCGTCATCCAGCGGTATATCGGGTTGATGTCCCCTTCCGGAGTATGAACCCGGAACGTAAATGCAATCAGGAACATGATCACCGTAGCGATGAGGCCAAAAATCCAGACATTGGCACCGATTGCTTCGGGGATTCTGCGGTAGGCTACTAACCATCCACCCTGAGCCAGGGAAGAAGCCGCTAGGATAAATGCGGAGGCGACCGAAATCAGCAGGAAGAAAATAGAATTGTGTAGTAAAGCTTCCCAGAATCGGGTTTTAGCGTGGATATCGGAAGATCCGAGCAACACAATCCCGCCAATGATCAGCGTCAGTAAGCCAATGCCTATCAGGGAAAGGCTAAGGGTTTTGAGCTTGGGCGATATGGAAAAACGTTCGTTCATTATTTCTTGAAAAATCTGGGTAGGAAATCAATTTGGATGGGCCTGGTATTGCCATACAGCATTACATAGAGCCAGAAGTTCCGCTTTTAGAGGTGGCAGTAGAATCGCTTGCTTTGGCAGTAGCCGCAGTAGCTGGAGCACCGGAGCCAAGACCCATTGTGAAGGGGGCTCCGCCGTTTCCGGCCTGGTGTTGCTTAATGTATGCAATGACCAGCCAGCGTTGACGGGTATTCAGTTGCGAAGAGTAGGAGCCCATCGCATTCTTACCAAATTTTATGGTATAGTAGATCTGACCAACAGGCATGTGCAGGTAATTCGGGCCTAAGAGGTTTGCCGGCATCGCAGCAAACTTTCCGCTTGCATACAAGGGGCCATTACCGTCCATTTTTTCACCGTGGCAAATGGCACAATAGATATTGAACAGCCGCTTGCCTTCTTCCAAATCATCATCGCTGAATTTCTCGGGCGTAGTGAATGTTTTGTAGGCGTTGGTGTCTCCTTCCATCAGGTGGTCCGGGAGCGAATGGCCGCGGGCGATGGTGCCGGTAACAGGCATTCTTGCATTGGAACTATCGCTGAAATTGGGGTTCTCGGAATAATACTCGTACGACCGGGCATAGGTCATGTCGGGTGCGTAAATCCGTCCGGGATTCCGGTGTTTGCCTTCATTGCAAGCGACTAAGCCCAGGCTGAGTGCCGTCGCTGCTATGATAATTTGCTTGAGATGCATCATTGCGTATTTATTCTCGAAAAGGCTACCTGCGTTTATGTGTGTTTCGTCAGAATGGATATTTAGCTGAGGAAAGAACCAATTATCCTGCTAATTCATAGGGTTCTTTTTGATCCCAACGGCCATACCACCATTCACTCTCGGCCACTTCTATTTTAGTTTCCAGGGCGCCAGTAGTCTTCAAAAAGTCTAACAACTCAATTTCACTTGTGCCATCCGTTACTTCCATCACGATGACGAAAAGATCATCGGACTGGCGGGGATGGAACACGTGCTTCTTGACACCCGGCATAATTTGATTCAGGTAACAAAAGGTCAGGAACATGCCTACTGCCGAAAAGAGTACCGTAAGCTCAAAGGTGATGGGAATCCATGCAGCTAAGGCAAAGTGAGGCTTACCACCGAAATTGAGGGGCCAGTCGGAAGTGAGTATCCAACTGATGAAACCTAATGCGGTGGTGGTACCGGTAATGCCATAGATAAAGCCCGCTACGTGGAGATCTGTGTCTTTCAGACCTAATGCATGGTCTAATCCGTGTACCGGAAAGGGAGTGTACACATCGTGTAGCTTATATCCGCTGTTTCGTGCAGCCTTCACTGCAGGGAACAGCACTTCCTCGTCCTGATAGGCTGCAACTGCAAATTTCTTAATTGCCATTTTCTTGATTAGCTGATTTGATGATGTGAAAAATTTGATGCTTACGCGCTCACTTGCGTTGATATCATCTCATGTTCACTACAAATAATATGGTCGGTTCTCGTCTATCACCCATCGTCCGGGGGTGATTAGGTTTTAGTGGTGGTGTGCTGCCATCTGCTCGTCTGCAAATTCTTCGTTGCTCTGCGCTTCAATGCTGGTCATGTCATTCTTGAAATTTTCGCCGCTGGTCTTCAGAATAAACTTAATCTCAGAGACGGCAATCGTCGGGAAGTATTTCGCAAACAGAAAGAAGCAAGTGAAGAACAGGCCGAAGGTTCCCAGGTAGAATCCGATTTCCGGCCATTGGGGAGAATAGTAGGTCCAGGCTGCCGGGCGGAAGTCGCGGTAGAGCGAGGTTACAATGATTACGAAGCGCTCGAACCACATACCGATATTCACCACAATACTCATGATGAAGGTGAAGGTGATGTTGCGGCGCAGTTTCTTCACCCAGAAGAACTGTGGAGAGATTACGTTACAGGTCATCATTGCCCAGTAAGCCCACCAGTACGGACCAATAATCCGCCATTTGAATGCGTCCTGCTCACCATATGACTGAGAGTACCAAGCCACAAAAAGCTCACTCAGGTATGCTATACCCACAATAGAGCCTGTAAGTACAATCACCTTATTCATAGCTTCAATATGGCCGATGGTGATATAGTCTTCCAGGTGCAGGATTTTACGAACCAGCACCAAGAGCGTTTGCACCATGGCAAAACCGGAAAAGATGGCACCGGCAACGAAGTAAGGTGGGAAGATTGTAGTATGCCAGCCGGGAATAACCGAAGTGGCAAAGTCCATGGATACGATAGTGTGTACAGAAAGTACGAGCGGAGTTGCCAGGCCGGCCAAGACGAGTGCTAAAGCTTCCTGACGCTGCCAGTTCTTCGCAGAACCTGTCCAGCCAAACGATGCTACACCATATAGCAGGCGGCGCAATTTGGTCTTGGCACGGTCGCGAATAGTAGCGAAGTCAGGAACAAGACCAGAGTACCAGAACAGGAGCGATACCGTGAAGTACGTTGAGATGGCAAATACGTCCCACAGCAGAGCCGAGTTGAAGTTGGGCCAAAGAGGGCCACGGGTGTTTGGATAAGGCAATACGAAGAAACCGTCCCAAACCCGGCCCATGTGGAAAATCGGGAACATACCCGCACACATCACCGCGAAGATGGTCATGGCTTCTGCAGCACGGTTCACACCCGTTCGCCAGCCCTGACGGAACAGGAGCAAGATGGCGGAGATGAGGGTTCCGGCGTGACCGATACCGACCCACCACACGAAGTTGGTGATGTCCCAAGCCCAGCCTACTGTCCGGTTAATTCCCCAGGTGCCCAGGCCCCAATAAACGAACCAGGTAACAGAAAAAATACCGAAGCATAGCAGTGCCACAGAGAAAAAGAAGCCCACATACCACATGCGGCCGGGTTTCCTTTCGACGGGCGAAATGATGTCTTCGGTGACCTGAGCGTAGTTCTTGGTACCGTTCACCAGCGGCTCGCGTACCGTGGATTCGTATTTTAAGTGCATAGTCGTTTGTTACTCTGAACTCAATGCGGGTGTCTGTCCTATCTATTTTTTATTTGTCTCTTTGCGGCATTGAGTCCGCAGCGCAAAGAGGGTTTGCTGACGTTTAAATGCTCTTATCCATAATGATGTCCGTTTCCGGCTTCCCGGCTACGATCAAATCATTATTTCGCACCTTACTCAGGTAGCTTACGTTGGCCATGGTGTGCAGCTCTTCCAGTACATAATAGGTACGTTCCGGCTGGTCCCGGTAGCGCATACCGAAAATGGCGCTGCTCTTGTCGTTCACATTACCAAACACAATGGCATCGGTGGGGCATGCAGTCTGGCAAGCAGTTTTGGCTTCGCCATCCTGCATCGGTCGGCCTGCCTTCTTAGCTACCAACTTGGCATCTTGTAAACGCTGAACACAGAAACTGCACTTTTCCATCACACCGCGGCTGCGAACAACTACATCCGGGTTCAGCACCATGCGGGTAAGGTTTTCGTCCATCGTTTCACGATGACCATCTTCGTAGAGGTTATCGGCAAAGCAGTCGGCATCATCCCAATCCATCCAGTTAAACCGGCGGACTTTATAGGGACAGTTATTGGCGCAGTATTTCGTACCAATGCAGCGGTTGTAAGCCATTTGGTTGAGGCCTTCCGAGCTGTGGTTGGTGGCCGACACCGGGCATACGTTTTCGCAGGGGGCATTATCACAATGCTGGCACAGCATGGGCTGGAACACCGTTTGAATCGTATCCGGGTCATCCGGGTTACCCGCAAAGTAGCGGTCAATGTTCATCCAGAACATTTCCTGTGCCATGAGCACCTTGCTCTTCCCTACCACGGCGACATTATTCTCACTCTGGCAGCCAATCACACAGGCTCCGCATCCAATACAAGAGTTGAGGTCAATGGACATGCCCCAGTGTATGCCGGGAGAGTCGTAGACTCCATAAAGAGTACCATTCTTGCGATAAGCTGCTTCAAAGGAAGCTGCTTCAGCGCCTACCTCGCTCATCCCGGCGGCAATCAGAGCAGCCTTTTGCGCGGCACCGTCACCATGTTCTTCCCAGGGAAGGTGGGCGAAATGATGAAACTCACCAAAGCGGTCTTCCAGCAATTCCTTGGGATTCTTTGAAAAATCATCCAGGGTGTATTCGTGAATAATCGCACGGCCTTCATAGCTGTGGTGCGTCTGCGTTTGGGCTATATCGTAGCGCTTGTCTGTCTTTTCAATTTTGACATCCCCCTGGGCCATGCCGAACGTGGTGCCGTTCCAGGTCATGAAGGGATATGCATTCTTGCCTACTTCCCCACCGGCGCGTCCAATGCTCTTCACCCGGCCATAACCCAGCGCTACGGCCACCACATCATTGTGCATACCCGGCACCACTACTGTGGGCAGTTCCAGGCTCTTTCCATTCACCGTCAAACGAATCACCCGACGGGAATGGTTGATTTCGTTGTGGGTGGTAAGCTCCATGTCGAGGTCACCTGCGTCCAGCTTTTTAGCCATTGCGGGCGAAATACATACGTAGTTGTCCCAGGTTGCTTTGGTAATGGGGTCGGGCATTTCGAGCATCCAGGGATTGTTGCTCCAGCTTCCACCACGACCTATGGCTACTTTCTCATACAATGCTAGTTCCGAACCGCTGCTCTTCATGCCGGCAATTCCGGCAATCGCCGCACTGACGTTTCCGGCAAAGCTGGCTCCGCTCATGGTCATCTCCAGACGCACTGCGGGGACGGTAGAACGAATCACCGCGGTATCATTGGGTGTTGCTGCCCTTAAAGCACCGGCAGTTGGTATCAGTGAAGAACTGAAGTTGGTGAGCCCGGGTTCAACAACACCATCTTGCAATGCCTGGTCGAATGCCGATTGAGAGCCTAACTTTTTTAGCCAATAGTCTTTCCAGAAATCAGCATAAGTGGTTGTTGCACCGGCCCAGGTCAATAATGAATCGGCTAAAGAACGCGTCTTAAACAGAGGAGCAATACTGGGCTGCATCAGGCTGAAATAGCCCGTCTTAGGTTCCGCATCGCCCCAGCTTTCTAAAAAGTGGTGGTCCGGAAGGATAAACTTGCTGGCAGTAGCCGTCTCATCCAGATGGTCGGACATGCTGAGGCTTACGGGCACACTCTTCAGCGCCTCGGTAAAGGCGGCTCCATCATAATATTCATAAGCAGGGTTGACACCGTGCATGATCAGCGTTCCTACCTGGCCTGCTTTCATTGCAGCAACCAGGTTCACCATATCTGCATCAATACCTTGCTTGTAGTTTGAATTAACGGCCCAGTTGATGGTTGTTCCGTTGGCATTGATGGCTGCGTTGATAGCATTGACCACTGTTTGCACCTGAACATCATTAGAACCGCAAACAACCATACCGTTGCCTTTCTTCAAATCTTCCGCAGCTTTTACGATGGAATCATTGAGCTTTTTGGAAGCAAAAGAAGGAGCTGTGCCCGCCATAACAGCATTGTAAAGGGCTACTGCCACAGCGCCATATTCCGAAGGCTTACAAGTTGCCCGCACATCGGCATTTGCACCGGTAAGGGAATGCAAGCCTTCAAACTGATAGTGGCGGCTCATTTCGAGCTTTTGAGCGCTCATCTTGCGACCGGCAGCGTAACCTTTTGCAAACTCTACCGGCGACAGCCAGGTACCGAGAAAGTCGGCACCGATAGAAACTATGGTCTTTGCCTTATCGAAATGATAAGAAGGCAAGGCCCGTTTGCCGTAAGAAGCTTCATTGGCGAGCAACATTCCGGAGTACGAAATGGGATCAAACACAATGTGGCGAGCCGTCGGATACTTGGCGATAAACTGATCAATTACCGCCTTGACAGTGGGTGAAAGCAGCGTAGCTGTCAGCAGTACTGCAGGCTTTCCGGAGCTTAGCCCGGCCATCACTTCACGGTCAATCTTTTCAAACATATCCACAGGCTTACCATCGGCATAAGGCTGGCGGATACGGGCATTATCATACAAGCTCAAAACAGAAGCCTGCACCCGGGCAGAGGTTCCTCCTCGAGTGATGGAAGAAAGCTCATTGCCTTCAATTTTAATGGGGCGTCCTTCACGGGTTTTCACCAGGATGGCGCAATAATCACCACCATCTACAAAGCTCGAAGCGTACCAGTTGGGTACGCCCGGCATGATTTCGTCCGGCTTAATCGCATAAGTGATTGCTTTCCGAACCGGCATTTCGCAAGAGGCTGCCAGCATCGCTGCAGCAGTTGAAAAGCCCAGATATTTTAAGAAATCACGGCGGGGGGTCGTTGCCGACAGCATTCCTTCGGAAACATCCGAAAAGGGAAGCTCTGCAGGAAACTCGTCAGCTACTGACTTTTGGTAAGCCGGCGTGTTTTCCAACTCCTCTATTCCCTTCCAGTATTTATTCTGACTCATTTGATGTTGAATATTCTAAATGCGGCATCAATAGGATTCTACTGTGCTTGCAATGATTTTAGAGCGGTTGTTTCTATTTCAAATTGCCTGAGTCTTTTCTAAAAGAAAGGGCCGTAGGCTTATTTCAAGTTCTTCAGTTCTGATTAGTAGTGGCATTTCTGGCATTCGATGCCGCCTTCGTCTGCTACCGTAATTCCGTCGCGTTTGCCTTGCTTGATTTCTTCCTGATACTTGGCGAAAATGCTGTAGTAGTTGTTTTCCTTGAAACGGACTTCCGTTTGGCGGTGGCAGTTGATGCACCAGCCCATGGACAAAGGCGCAAACTGATAAACTTCATCCATTTCTTCAATGTTGCCGTGGCAGCGCTGGCACTGAATCTGCCCCACCTTAACGTGTTGGCTGTGGTTGAAATAAACGTGAGCAGGCAGGTTGTGAATCTTTACCCATGGGGGTGCAGTAGCCAGAATATTCCCCTGGGCATCGCGACGGTATTCTTTCTTGGCAGGATCCCAACCGGCATACTTATACAGTAGTTGAATCTGTTCCGTACCGTTGATTTCATTTCCTTCTGCATCAACCAGCTTATGGTCTGCTGCACCGGTGTATTCGCTGATCTGCTTGTGGCAGTTCATGCACACATTAGTTGAAGGTATCATGGCATGCCTGCTTTGCTCAGCACCGGAGTGGCAATAGAGGCAATTAATCTGGTTGATGCCTGCGTGCACTTTGTGGCTGTAGAAAATAGGCTGCTTGGGCATATAATCTTGTTGGCGTCCCACACCAATCGCCGCATTCACTATCCAGTAGCCCGCTAAAATCGTAACCAGAATCATCGCTACTGCAATCCAAAACTTGTGGCGGTAAATAGGAATTTCTCTTTCTACCGGCTGGCCTTCTTTTTCCTGAGCTACGCGCTTCAAGCCTGCATTTACCCGCCAAAGGATAATGGCAAGCACCAAAAGAATCAGCGTAATGGAAGTATAAAGCCAGGTATTGTCTTCTGTACTACTCGCAGGAGCGGCTGCCGTAGCCCCGGCTGCAGGTGCAGATCCGGGCGCCTTATAATCATCTACGTATTTGATAATGGCGTCAATCTCTTCTTTTGAAAGGTTCGGGAACGCCGTCATCACGATCGGCTTGAACTTGTCGAAGAGTGCATTGGCGTGTTTGTCGCCTGAGGCAATCATGCCCGATGGGTTGTGAACCCAATCATACACCCAGTCCGGACGGGGCCAGTTCTTGTCTGCCCCTTGCAGGGCCGGGCCAGTAGCATCCTTTAGAGGATTGTGGCAACTCGCACAATTATTCTGAAACAGCGCTTTGCCATCTGGCGCTGCAAAAGATTGATGAGTTAGAGAAAGAAGAAACAGGGTAAAGATTCCTGCTAGCAGTTGCGGATAACGAGCCATCAGTCTATTGAGTGCGGGCACAATGAAGCTTTTGAGAATTAACGTAGCCTTTAACTAAGACCGCGCAAAAATACATCCACGTGACGATTCACCTATGCCCATTTTCGCAAAAAATTTTCCCGAATGTGGGAGTCCTAAAATAGTGTTGAAAGCCTTGCCCACAGCCACTTTCCATAACAAATAGGCAAATAATTCACATTATCAAATGCTTCCTGTTCGCCCTCCGTCCACCGGAATACTGACCCCATTTATGTATGCCGCAGCATCTCCTGCCAGGAAGGCAATAACGGCTCCTATTTCTTCCGGACGACCAAAGCGCCGTGCTGGAATTTCAGCCAGCATTTCAGCAGAAATTGTTGCTTCTGATGCTCCGGTTTTCGCCACTTTCCCAGCAATAATCCCTTCCAGCCTCGCCGTGCTGGTAGCTCCGGGCAGCACATTATTTACCGTAATCCCAAACGATGCTACTTCATTGGCCATCGTCTTTGCCCAGGAAGCAACCGCCCCGCGAATCGTATTCGAAACACCCAGGTTTTTCAGCGGAATTTTCACAGAAGTCGAAATCACGTTCACGACTCTGCCCCATCCCCTGGCTTTCATGCCGGGCAAGGCCAGTGTAGTAAGGATGTGGTTGCAGATTAAATGCTGATTGAAAGCCGCTAAAAAGGCATCCGTTGGAGCATCCGCAACCGGCCCTGCCGCAGGTCCGCCCGTGTTGTTGACCAGGATATCTACCTGTTGCTTTTCAAAAAAATAACCGGCTATTTCCCGGAGCTGACCAGGCTGACTAAAATCAGCTTGCAACATTCCGTGTTGTTGTTCCTTTGGCCGCGGAAGGCTTGCTAATGCTGCCTTTAATGAGGCTTCGTTCCTTGCCAGTAAGGTGCAGGTAGCACCCAATGTTGCCAGTGCCTGTGCAGCTGCCAATCCGATTCCTTGTGTTGAACCAGAGACCAGCGCATGACGGCCTTCCAGATTGAGGGGAAAGAGGGACATATGCTCTTTATTGAAAAAATTTTGAGGTATTCTACTTCCAGGAAGTAATCTGGTGCAGAACCTGCTGCAAAGGACGGGAAGCAGGCGTTATAGGTATTCCGGGTTTTGAATATTTCATCAACCCTCATGAATAGCCTTTTTGAATAAGGGCTCAGTATGAATTTTGGGGACAATTCACAAGAACAAAACGGCTCTGTTAGAAACTATACAGGCCCGGGCATTGCTGCTTACGGGCCTGAAGAGTGACAGTTTGAAACTTAATGATGGTGGTGCCCCTCATGCGGGTGAGGCAATGCGAAAAATTCTTTCTCACCTACTTCTTTTTCTTCGATCGCAAACTTACCCCGAAGCCAGGCAAAAAGCTTCCCAAACAGCATTTGCTGATAGGTTTCATTGAGCGACTTCTCATCGGATGAAAGTTTCTTCACATAATCGTTTACCCAATCCGCATCTTCATCAGCGCCCATTCCAAAATGGGAAAGGATTCGCCCCTTCAGGTTGGCCAACACTTCTTCATGGCTCACTTCCACTCCGGAATCTTTTATCAGCTTGTCTGAAATCAATGTCCAGCGGAGCTGATGGTCGAAACCGGGAAAATCATGCTCCACCTGAGCCTCCGAACGGGGCTTTTCGCCGCCCTCACGCATCCAGCGTTTCAGGAAGGGCACGGGCAACTGCATGGGCGTACCATGAACCAGCATTTCATATATCTCGTCATTCAGCCTGTTCTCTGACGCTTGGGCAAACTGCTGGCTTAGTTCTTCCCGCAGTTTAGCCCGAAAACCGGCTTCGTCCGTAATCATTTCGTTGGGGAATGTCTGACTGAACAGGGTTGCGTCAATTTCACAGGGAATCAGCAGACCGATTTTGGTGATGCTCAGCTCCACGGTTTGTCCGGCATTTGATGCATCGCTTTTCAGGGTGTCTTTTAGGAAAACGGGCAATTCTTCTTCGCTGGCTACATCTACCGGGCGAAACACCAGCTTGCTGCCGGTTTTCTGGCCCATCAGGCGTTCCTGCAAGTTTGCTGGCAGCTTTTCGATTAGGATGGTTTCTTCAACCGGTGCTGCACCTTCCAGGGGCTGGCCAGCCTCATCTACCCTTTGAATATTTGCATACAGGATATTCTCTTTTGTGGTGATTTCTTCCGGATTTTCCACTTTGCCATTGCGGCGTGCAATACGCTGTACTTCATCGTTCAGCATTTCATCACTTACCTGCACTTTATAGAGCGTGAGGGCCGTGCCTTGTTGCAGAGCAGGCAGCTCGAAATCAGGCTTCAGTCCGATTTCGAAGGCAAATTCAAAATCCTGGGGTTGATTCATATCGAGGCGCAGCGGCTCCGAGGGAGGCAGAATCATCGGTTGCCCGAAGATGCCCAGATCCTGTTCCTGAATGTATTTATCTATCTGCTGACCTGCTGAACGCAACACTTCATCCTGAAATACGCTCTGGCCATACATCTTCCGAACCATTCCAGAAGGTACTTTTCCCTTACGGAAGCCGGGCACATTGGCATTTTTTGCATAGTTCTTTAACGACTGCTCGAAAGCCGGGCTGTAATCGTCCTTACTGAGGGCTACCGTGATTTTTTCGTGAAGCGATCCAAGAGCTTCGCGCGTGATCGTTGCCATGTTCTGTGATTTATCTGTGTGATTGGGATTTCAAAAGGGCCGCAAAGGTAGGCAATCGTAGCGCCGGGAACTGTATTTGAATGCTAAAGCTTGCCGGCCCGGGCGTTGCTTCTCACGCCTTGCTGCCTTCGCCTCCTACTTTTATCCTCATGCGCTCTTTCGCCTCCCTGATGCTGCTGCTGGCTATTGCTGCCTGCAGCCGCCGGCAAGCCGCCGACCTGATAGTCCGCAACGCCCGGATTTATACCATAGACAGCACCTTCCATACCGCCCAGGCTATGGCCATTCGCGATGGAAAAATCCTGGCCTTGGGCAGTGATGAGGATATCCTTCATGCTTATCATGCCGATTCCATCCTAAATGCAAACGGGCATTCCCTCTACCCGGGTTTCATGGATGCTCACTCCCATTTCTTAGCCTATGGCCGTTCCCTTTTTGAAGTGAACTTATTTGGGTGTTCAAGCTGGGATGAAGTGTTGAACCGGGTTGCTGATTTCGCCAGGGCCCACCCGGGTATAAGTTGGATCCGGGGCTTCGGCTGGGACCAGAGCATTTGGGCTGATAAAAATTTCCCGGACAATAAAGCGCTAAACCTAACCTACCCAAATACCCCGGTTCTGCTCTCGCGGGTAGATGGCCATGCTGCAGTGGCCAATGCCAAAGCCCTGTCCCTTGCACACATCGTTCCCGGAATGAAGCTTGAAGGCGGGAGTATCGGTATGGCGAATGGGCAACTCAGCGGGTTGCTGCTGGATAATGCGGCTGATTTAGTGAAGAACCGGGTGCCCCCTCCTACCCCAGCAGAATATGCCTTATGGCTGGATGCCGCTCAAAAAAAATGTTTCGGGCAGGGCCTGACCACCGTCTCGGATTGCGGCCTTAACTATCATGATATCGAAGCCATGGACAGCCTCCAGCGACAAGGTAAACTCCTCATGCGCCTTTACCTGATGATGAGTGACGATACGGCCAACTTTCATCGCTACCTCGCCCGAGGCCCCTACAAGACAGACCGGCTCTTTCTGAAAGGTGTGAAAGTGTATGCCGATGGAGCTTTAGGAAGCCGCGGTGCCTGCCTGCTGCAACCCTACAGCGATAAACCCGGCTGGCAGGGTTTCATGCTGAGCAGTTACGCCCATTACGACTCCATCGCCCGCATGCTCATCAACACAGATTTCCAGATGTGCACTCATGCCATCGGCGACAGTGCCAACCGAACAATGTTGAAGATTTACAATCGATATCTTAATGGTAAGAATGACCGCCGCTGGCGGATTGAACATGCTCAGGTCATCGCTGCAGAAGATTTTAAGCTCTTTGGAGCATCTTCCATCATCCCTTCTGTGCAACCTACTCATGCCACTTCAGACATGCGTTGGGCAGAAGACCGCCTTGGCCCTATTCGGGTAAAGGGTGCTTATGCCAACCAACAATTGCTGGCACAAAACGGATGGCTGCCTTTAGGCACCGACTTCCCGGTGGAAGACATCTCCCCCTTCAAGACATTCTACGCAGCCGTATGCCGAAAAAATGCTGCCGGAAACCCTCCCGGCGGCTTTCAGATGGAAAATGCACTGACTCGGGAACAAGCCTTACGGGGCATCACCATCTGGGCGGCAAAAGCCAGCTTTCTGGAAAAAGAAATTGGCAGCCTCGAAGCCGGGAAAAAGGCGGATTTCGTCATCCTCGACCGCGACCTGATGCAGGCTCCTGACACGGCGCTGTTAGGTGCCCGCGTTCTTCAAACTTTCAGTGGCGGCAGGTGTGTGTTTAAAGCACCGTAGTCAGGCCATCGAGGCTCATAGAAACCCGCTCAGGTCAATGCTTTGCTGCCCTGCAATTTCCAAAATTAAAGCCTGCTTGTAGGGCGTCAGGTCCGCGAGCCGCGCTTGGTGGCGCAGCAATTTGGCCACCATCGAATTGCTCAGCAGGTACCGGGCCGCATGGGTACCGAAACGTTGTTCTAAGACCTGCTGAACGGGTGAAAAAAACTGTTCTTGTGCTTCCTGCAATTCCTGTCGGGTCCATTGCCGGGTTCCATTTTTTTCCCTCAGTGCCATTTTCCTCGAAAGCCCCAGCCTGGCTGCTTCTTCCTGCAAGGCCTGTAGTCGTTCGGCAACTTGCCGGCCAAACCCTGCATGACGATAACGGCCATACACCCCCGGCTGGAAGGGCGCCTCGGCCGGAGAGACCGCACCTGAAAACAAATCGCGCAACAAGTTTTCGCTCATCACTTGGAAGGCCGGGCGATTCAAGGCGCGAGCCAGTTCATCCCGAAAAGCAAATAAGCCATTGAGCACATGCCCATCATAGGGGCTGAGCTTCGCTGCCTCGGAGGGTTTAAGAAAGGAATCTTTCGGCTCCGAGCGGTAAATGGTCGTACTCAGCGCCGCTTGTTCTTCGTCCACAAAGGCCATCAGGCCCTTTGCCTCAGCCTCTGCCACTAACACTTCTTTCAGGCGATGGAGGGACCCGACATCTGCAGCGGCATAGTTCATCTGCTCTTGCGTCAGGGGCCGCTTCAGCCAATTGCTGCATTGCTGCCCTTTATTGAGCACACTCCCCAGCTTGGCTCCCAGCATCGCAGAAAGAGAACTCTGCTCATAATTCAGCAGCTTAGCCACCACCTCGGTATCAAAAACATTTTGCGGCACGCAGCCTAAGCTGTGCAGCAGGCGCAGGTCTTCCCCGGGGCTGTGTACGATCTTTTGAATGTCCTCATCTTGAAACAATTCAAACAGCAGCTTCAGATCGTTTACGGAAAAAGGGTCAATGATGCTACAGCCTTCGGGAGTCGCTACCTGAATCAGGCATAGGGTAACGCCATAAGCATGGCGGTGCGAATCAAACTCAAGGTCTAAAGCCATTGCCGGATGTTGCCGCAGCCGCCCCACACATGCAGCGAGACTGACAGCATCGGCTACATAATTGATGGCAAATTGAAGGCTGTTGGTATCGGACAAAGGCTCAGATTATTTCTATCAAAGAAAACGGATTTCGGACGAGTGCAGCGGTCTGTGTGTCGCAGCTTGCCTGATGGAATAAATCTCTTTACTATCCCGCCTGCTACTTCAGTCGCTTCCGTATTTCTGCGATGAGCCGGTCCACATCTGCCGGGGTGTTGTAGATATGCGTGGACACCCGCAAGGAATCCAGGCCATCTTCGGCCACTGCCCGAATACGTACCTGGGCTGCCATGCACTGATTGAAAAAATCCATCCGCTCTACGCCCCGGATGCGAAACCCGTTGACACCGCAGTAAGATTCCGGTTCCGTAGGGGTGAGCAGCTCTATGCGTTCTCCCAGTGCCTGAAGTTGCGCCTGTGTGTATGCCCCCAGATAGTGCACGCGCTGCTGCACCCGTTTCATCCCGATACCTTGCAAAAAATCAACCGCCGCAAGAATACCCTTAGCCAGGCCCAGGCTTTGTGTGCCGCCGAAATAGCGATGGGCGCCCGCTGCATAATGCGTGTCTTTGATGGGTATCGTGGCCATGTTCCATTCGCCGGTGTCGCCGCCACCCCCAACGAAATAAGGTTGCAGGATTTCCTGAAAGTCGCGACGCACATACAGGAAGCCTGTGCCTTTAGGCCCCAGCATCCATTTGTGGCAGCAGCTCGCATAGGTATCGCAGCCCATGTCGTGCAGGTCTATCGGCATCATGCCCGGGCCATGGGCACCGTCAATGGTGCTGAATAGACCTCGCTCGCGGGCCAACTGGCAGATCGCCCGAATGGGCAGCACCTGGCCTTGTGTACAAGGAATATGAGGCACCGCAATCGCCCGAGTCTTTGGCCCAATCATCTTTTCGATGCGTGAAAGTGTTTCAGTGGCTGTGGGCGCAGGATCTACCGCCTTGAGCACGATGCCATGCAGTTTGCGTCGGTTCAGCCAGGGGAAGGCATTGCCCACATGCTCCTGCGTACTTAAAATCACTTCGTCGCCGGCATGTAGTGGCAGCCCCCAGCAAGCGATGTTGATGCCTTCCGTCACGTTATGCGTCAGGGCAATCTCCTCCGCATCTGCGCCCAAAAAGCCGGCTAAGCTCTTGAGGGCATCCAGGTAACCATCATAATGCCCGTAGCGCTCCGTATCCATCATGCCCTCCTGCGTGGCTTTGATGACGGACTGGGGCGAAGGGCCCAGTGTACCATTGTTCAGGTAGGCCCAGTCCCGCGACAAGGGAAACTGGTTTCTTATTGCCACCCAGTAGTGTTCATCCTGAGTGGAATCACCCGGGGGCGGTATTGGAAGCGGGGCAGCCAGCGCACTCAGTTCCTGCAACGTACAGGCTGACAACAACGCTGAGGCACGAATGAAATAGCGACGACTCAAAGGCATCAGGCAAAAATTTTTTAAAGCAAAAAGGTACAGACGGTGCAGGTAACCGTTGTGAAAGCAACAGGCGCTTCCATAAAGAAAGCGCCTGTCACTAACTTCTATCTCTGCTACTTCTTTTCAATCTTAATGGTCTGTTCGTTTCCTTGCGTGTCAAATAAACCGAATTGGTAAATGCCCGGAGAAAAGGGTACCAACGAAACAGCTTGTCTATTGCCCGTAAGGATATAGCTCGCCAACTTTCTACCACTCATATCAGACAATATGGCCCGGCCTCCTTTGGGGGCGCCCATGATAAAGACTAAATCGTTAGTAGGGTTTGGGAAAACCTGCAAGCGGTCTCCAGCAAAGCTGCCCACGTTTACACTGAAGTTGTAGTCAGGTGATGTGCCTTTGCAGCCCATTGAGGAGGTAACCTCTACGGAGTAGCTGCCGTTTGAGTCCGCAGTGATGGAATAGCTCGTTGCTCCGGGAATCGGATTTCCATTGCGATACCATTGATAGCTTTGAAAAGAGCTTGCTACGCTGAGGCGGTTACCGCTCTGGCTAATGGGTGGGTGCGGCAATGGACTAATGGCGACAGTCGTAGTATCTGAAACCATGTGGGGTAGTGTTGAGACCACGCGCACCCGGCGGGTACCCGAAACGCCGGACGGCAGCGTACAAGGAATAAATCCGCTGCTTAGGCTGCTGAGCGTTCCCAACACAACGGGTGCAGTAAACCAACCTGCGGCATCCGCCATTTCGGCTTTGAAGACATTACTACCCCGCAGCACCCCGTTAGCGGTAACAAAAAACTGCGACATGAAGCTGCCACCCTCGCATTGCGGGCTAATGTCCTGAATATAAAGTTTGCTGGTGGAGTCTATGAGGTAGGCGAGGAAGGCACCCCCGCCACTGCTTTGGTAAGCGCCTGGTGTGGCAATGCCATTGCCTGAAGCGGGTGCTACGCCCCGTCCGCAGACATACACATCGCCTTTGGCGTTGCAGGCAATACCGTCGGCGGCTTCTACGCCCGTGCTGGCAATATAGCTGGCCCAGGTACGCTTACCCGAAGTATCAAACAGAGCCATGTAGGCATCATCATCGCCCAAGAAAGGAGAGGACATCGCACTATCCTGATAACTACCGGCCGTTGCGATGTTATTGGTACTCTTTGTGAAGCCACATAGCCAAAGGCGATTGCGTGAAAGGCAGAGCCCGACTTTGTCCAGGCCAGAAGAAAAACTGTTCGATATAGCTCCGCCCCCTTCGTTATCACTACCTCCATAATAGGTTGCCCATATTCGGTTGCCATTTCCGTCGAATTTTACCAGGTAATTATCGGAGATGCCGCCATAGGAAGGTTGACTGGAGCCGGCAGTAGTAAAGCCACTGCTGCTATCTGTGGTATGGCCTGCGAAATACACATTGCCTGCATTGTCGCAGGCCAGTGCTGAGGCATCCATCATGGATGATGCCGTACCATAGTATGTAGCCCAGATACGTGTGCCATTTGTCGCATCAAGTTGGGCAAGGAAAGGCGCTACTTGATTGGCCCCTAGTGACACCTGATTGCTTGATCTGAAAGCGCCCGGTGTGGCTATGCTGTCTCCACTTTGCGTTGCACCCGCTATGAAGACATGACCTTTGTTGTCCGGGCGGACGGCGAGGATTATGTCATCTTTAGTGCCACCAAAATAAGTGCCCCAGATGCGGGTGCCTGCACTGTCGAATTTGGCTGCAAATGCATCTTCATTGTTCAATGCCATGATACTTCGGAACGAACCTGCCGTGGCAATTCCTGATGTGCTCATGGTAATTCCACCCACGTATAGATTGCCCGCCGAGTCGCAGGCCGCATCATGAATTAAATCCCGGTTACTACCACCATAGTAGGTGGCCCAGCACAATCCTCCCGTAGATGAAAACTTTGCGATGAAGCCATCAATGCTCCCACCTAAATTAGCTTGATACGCACTTGTAGTAGTGATTAAACCACTGCTCATCGTCGCTCCACACAGATAGGCGTTGCCGAACCTGTCTAAAGCGACACAGGTCCCATCGTCCGTGGCGCCTCCTCCAAAATAGGTGGTCCAAATTGGAATTCCATTTCTTGCAAAGACGGCCAGAAATGCGTCCGAACTACCCCCTCCATACGTAGTATCGTAACCGCCAGGAACAGCAATTTGAGCAATAGACCCGGTAGCACCCGCCATGTAGGCATTGCCGGAAGTGTCGCAGGCCACAGCTTTGGCCGTAGTACTGAATCCGCCATAATACGTAACCCAAACTACTTGGGGGTCTATTACTAATGTTCCGCGCCTTGGCTTATTTACTTCATAGCCCAACATTGTTTCCTGTAATCTATATCGGACACGAACCATTTTTGCTTTGTCTTCCTGCATATACGCTATTGGCTCTGACTCGACTAAAGTGCCTGTATGAACCATCGTACTCAGGCTACCATTATCATTCAAACGAAGTTTCTGCGCACCTGTGTACTTTAATTGGATGTCGGCAGGATTGCCGCCAGGTCGCACGATGAAGTCATGTTCGATGGCTTCCCCCCCATTGTGCTGACTCACATAAACTACCCAGTCAATATTCGGATAGACTTCATGATACACAATGCGCCCGTAACCCTGCGTCTCAAGCTGCCGGCTACCTTGTACAAAATATTCACGATAGGCTGATGGCTCCCCGGTGCTGATGCGCGGTTGTGGATTGGCGCCCACGAGCGTCAAACTAAGACCTTCGGCACGACAGTCTCGCCCGTCTGTATTCCCATTTCGTACAGGAGCGAGGAAGGTGTAGCAGATACCGTTCGCCGTCAGAGAAATGTTCATACCCGGAGTGCTCAGATGATACAGCACCTTAGGCATCGGAACCAATTCCCGCACCTGGCCTTTATTTTCCATAAAAAGAAAGGCGTGACGAAAGTGGTCCGCCCTTCGCGGAGTAGCATCGGCACCCAGGAAGCATGCACAAAGAATCGTAATGAATAGACAATGTTTCATGGTTGCTCAGTTTATCGTGACGGTAACAGTATTTGGTGCCGAGTGTGTCCAATTCACATTTATGATGGTGCTTGATGGTGGATTGCCGCTTAAGCTCCCACAAGTGCCGTCCACTTCCAGGCAATCACTATATGGGTAGCTTCCCTCGCCAACGCGGGTCATATTATATTCAGTACATGGGGAACCCGAGGGGTGGGCTGTACACCCAGGTGGGTTCAACTGGAAGAATACGAAATTGGGTGTTGATGGGACATTACAACTAAGGCCAAGCCCAGAGCATAAGGAAGCCCTTGTCCAAATAATACCAACGGTGAAGTTGGAACTATTCCACGTTACGGAAGAATTTGCAGCTATAGTCATTCTACAGCCATCCGAGTCGGGAGAATATACATTGCTACAACCGGTATCACCAGGGGCCGACGGCATGGCCAAGGTGTACTCCAGTGTGTATGCCGTTTGATTGTCTATTGTGATGCTCGTGTTTTGTGCCTGTCCCGAAAGGCACAGCAGCAAACAGAGTGGCAGCAAGAGCAGCCGTGCTGTTCGCTTAGTCAGGAGCGCCCGCGGGGGGGGAGGCAGTTTTTCAGAAGGCTACTTTTTTGCTTCATGGCAATTAATTCTTAAGGGTGAAAAATAAAGTTAGGGTTAAATGAAACTATTCCCCTTGAAATGAAGCATGGCGAAATACAGGTGAAGGATACGAACCCGAAAACAAGATCAGGATAGACTTTAAGGATGCTTTATCCTGGGCTAAATGCCGGGGGGCAAAAAGAAAAACGAAAAAGGCTGCCCAAATGAGACAGCCTAAAAAAATCTTCGACCGGTAGCGCCTACGGGAACTCGAAACGGGTGGTTGAGTCTTTCACGATGAGGATGTTCATCTGCCGCAAGATGGGGGTGCCGGAGATATGCTCCACCTGGATGGCTTTTACCTGATGTACCCCGGCGGTGATGTTGGGATAGGTAGAGCTATCGCCACCATAGAGGTTGCCATAACGGGCATTGTCAAGGTAAATGTCGTAGAGGTCGGCGCTGTTGTTCTTAAAAGTGAGGGCACCCTTTTCTAAGTAATTGGCGGGAAAGTCCGGATTGTCGTCATTTTTCTTGCAAGCACCGAGGGCGATGAGGGCGAACAGGGCCGCCGCGAAAATGGATTTGCTCATGTTTTATTGGAAAGAGGTCTTGCGCTTTGAAGGTGTCGGACAAAACTAATGGGCTTTGCCTAAACCTGCTAACAAGTTGCGGGCCTGAGTTCTGTCGCATTTTCAGGCGGGGTGGATGGCTCAGGCAGGCAGCCCTTGGACGAATGTCAGCAGGGCCTCTGCGAAATGAGTCCAGGATAGTTCCTGGCGCAGGCGGGCTAAGTGAAGGTCTAATTCGGGCAGGGAGCCGGGCTTGAAAAAATCAAATAGAGCTTGTGCCAAAGCTGCCGGTTCGGGCGCACAGAGCAAGCCGGTTTTCCCTTCATCCACCATTTCGGGCAGCCCACCCACACGTGTGGCGACCATGCCTTTCCCGAACTGAATGGCTACCTGTGTGATGCCACTTTGGGTGGCGCTGCGATAGGGAAGTGCCACACAGTCTGCTGCACTGAAATAGAGTTTCACTTCATCGTTGGGGATGAAGTCTGTGAAACGATGTACTCTCTTTTCGAGCTTGTGGCGGGCGATGATGCCTTCATAAAAATCCTCGTCGCCATAGTATTCGCCCGCGATGATGAGTCGGACATCCGTCGTCGCCAGCAAGGGTTGAGCGAGGGCTTCGAGCAGCAAGTCGAGACCTTTGTATTTGCGGATGAAACCGAAGAAGAGCACATACTTACCGGCTGCCGGCAAGCCTAAGCGGTTCCTTGCTTCATCTTTTGGGATAGGGCTTCCGTAGTTGTCGTAGAGCGGATGTTGCAGGCGAAGCGAAGCCTTGTTGGTGAGCCGCAATAAATCCTGGTTCACTTCTTCACTCATGGTCACAAAGGCATGAACCGGCTTCATGAAATAACGTGTAAAGGCGGCATCACCGGGTCGCTTTTCATGCGGTAGAATATTGTCGGCGATGCATAGGATGCGGGTGTGTTTGTTCTTCGCGACGATGCGCAGGATGGTTCCCAAAGCCGGCCCGAAGAAGGGCATCCAGTAGCGGACAATCAGCAGGTCGGGGCGTTCATCGCGAATACGCCGGCCGGCCTTTATCCAGTTCAGCGGATGAATGGAATTAATCAGCGGCAGGATGCGCAGTCCTTCAGGGGCCGCTGCATCCGTACGTTGCGTCTTCCCCGGGAAGAGGAAAGAAGGATATTGGAGTGAATAGGAATAAAGGCTCAGCTCGTGGCCGAGGGACTGCAAGGCCCGGGCGAAGCGTTCATCGAAGTCGGCAAGACCGCCGCGCAGAGGCCAGGCAGGCCCAATGATGCCGATGTTCATGCGGGCGAAAATAATTGTGGAAAATCCTGCTGTGCACGTTCATAATCTTCCGGCACGCCGATGTCAATGAAATAGCCCTTGCTTTCAAAAGCCTGAAAGATGCCTTCGGCAACATGTTGCCCGAGGTAGTCTTTTTCAAAAGAAAAACGGACGGGAAAATCGCGGTTAAGAAAAGCCGTTCGGTGGATGCAATAGATACCGCCATTGATGCGGCCGGCAAGGCAGGCTTTCTTCTCCTGAAACGCCGTGATGATGCCCCGGTCATCTGCCTCAACAGTACCGTAGCGCTCAAACTGCTTCAGGGCCTTGAGGGCAATTGTGGTTTCGGCCCCGCTGTGCTGATGCGCTTGCAGAAGGCCAGCGCTGAGCGGGATGTCAAAAAAAGTATCGCCATTCAGCACGAAGACTTGCCGGGCCTGACAGGCTTGTAATGCTAAGCGGATGCCACCACCGGTGCCTAAAGGTTCCGGTTCGATTACCCAGTCAATATTCATGGGAAAATGGCGGGAGGAGAGCCAGTCGGTAACGGCTTCACTTTTATGTCCCAGGCTGAGCATGATATGCGTAATTCCCTGCCGGGCCGCATAGCGCAGCAGATAATCCAGGAAGGGTATGCCCGCTACAGGAGCCATACACTTGGGGGTATCAGCGCCTATCACGCCGCGCAGGCGCGTGCCCAGCCCTCCGGCCAGGATGATAGCTTCTACACGCTCCATGTAAATAATCCCTGCTCGGTGAATTGATAGGGGCGCAGCTCACCGCCGAAATTGCTTAAGGCATCCTGAACCGCATAACGGGTGTTGCCCGGGCAGTAGAACATCATGAATCCACCGCCGCCCGCACCGCTGATTTTGCCCCCGGTAGCGCCGGCCTGAAGGGCTGTTTCGTAGATGCGGTCCATGCGCTCATTGGAGATACCCTCCGCCATTTGCTTTTTATAGCGAAAACCAAAGTCGAGGATGTCACCGATTTCATTCAGTTTGCCGCGCAGTAAGGCTTCCTTCATCCTGCGGGCCTGCTCTTTGAGCTGGTGCATCGCTTCGATGCTTTTCTCATTTTTCTGCACCACATTTCGGGCTTGCACTTCTATGATGTCAGCGCTTTTTCGGCTGGTGGCGGTGAAGTAAAGCAGCAGGTTATTTTCCAGTTCGTAGAGATACTGGGGTTTGATGCGGAGGGGGTTGACAATGACTCGTCCTTCGCTGAAAAATTCCATGAAATTGACCCCGCCGAAGGTGGCAGCATACTGGTCTTGGCGGCCACCGGCCATGTGCAGGTCTTCCCGCTCGATTTGATAGGCGAGTTGGGCAATATCATATTCACCGAGAGGCAGGCGCAGCCATTCTACAAAAGCGCCGACCAGCGCCACCACGAGTGTGGAGGAAGTACCCAGGCCCGAGCCGGCAGGTGCATCCACAAAGCTGCTCAGGCGAAATGCAGCAGGCATTGGGCCATACAGTTTCACCAGGCTGTTGTACACGCCCGAAGCCAGGTCGAGCCGGCCATCAATAGGTAGGCTGGTCGCCATTGGGTAGCGGAAATATTCGCCCCGGTCCATGGCCTCGAGGATGATTTCAGTGCCTTCGATAGGCTCGATGGTGGCGTAGGCATATAAGGAGATGGTGGCATTGAGGATGGCGCCTCCATAGAGGTCGCAGTAGGGGGAAACATCAGTGCCGCCGCCGGCCAGGCCGATACGCAGGGGCGCTTTGGAACGGAATAACACAGCGATTCAGAATACTTTTTTTCAAAAAAAACCTGCTGCAATGTTCCGCTTTGATGCGCAATGGAGCATCGGGCTTCCGAAAAAATGAGGCCCCGACACCGGGCAATGGAAAAAATCAACCTTTCTGTTGCTTTCTGCCATCAACAGCAAAAAAACATTGCTATTATCTTTCCCCTCAAAGCCTGACCTATGCCTACAAACCCAAACGGAACCATCTTCATCAACTACCGACGTGAAGACAGCAACTGGAATGCACTGGCACTCTATAATGAGTTGCAGAAATATTTCTCTAAAGAGCAACTCTTCAAAGATTTTAATGCCATCCGCCCCGGCGATGATTTTGTGGAAAGTATTGCCGGAGCCTTGCAACGTTGCGATGTGCTGCTGGTGTTGATTGGCGCCAAATGGCTGGATGCCATAGACACCACTGGAAAGCAACGGCTGACTGACCCGGATGATTTTGTGCGCCTGGAAATAGCCAAGGCTTTGTCGCGCGAAATCAAGGTAGTTCCCGTGATGCTGGATGGCGCCAAGATGCCCCGCCCGGAACAACTCCCGGAACCCTTACAAAGCCTGACACGGCGCCAGCTTGTAGAGATTGATCCTACCCGTTTTGAAGATGACGTGCGCAAACTGGCGGAAGCCATCCGGAGGATACTTGCGGAAGCGGGATATCCTTCAAATCCCGGGCAACCAATTCCAATGCCTTCACCGCAGCAGAACCCGAATCCTGAGCCCTTGCAACAGGCTTTTGGGAACATACCCCCCAAGCCCAATAACAATCTGGTATGGGGCATCCTGACGACCCTGCTTTGTTGCCTGCCCCTGGGGATTGTCTCTATCGTGCAAGCCAGCAAGGTGGACGCGCTGTATGCTCAGCATAAGTATTCCGAGGCACAAAAGGCAGCCGATGATGCCAAGAAATACGCGCTGTGGGCTGTGGGTGCTGGTGCTGTTGGCTGGTTGATATATGCCATCCTGGTGGCCATCGGTGCGGCTCAATATTGAATCGAAGATGGGACAGTCTTCAGCTTTGCATCCTTCGCGGAAGGTATCTTTCTGGCTGCTGCCATTGGGTGTCGTGCTGGCTTTCGTAGCGCTGGGCCTGGGGCTGACAAGAGCCTTGTTGCCTCCCTGCCCTTTTCATCAGCTCACAGGCTTTGACTGCCCCGGTTGCGGCAGCACCCGCGCCATCACAGCTTTACTGCACGGCCACTTTCTCCAGGCATTAGATTTTAACCTGCTGAGCATACCGGCCCTAGTGATGCTAGCCATAGGCTATGCGCAGCAATTCGTTCCAGCCCTGCAGGCCTTGTGGCTGCGTCTGAACAAGCCTAAAACCGTGCTTATTGTCGTGCTGGCATTTTGGGTATTACGCAACCTTCCACTGCCTCCTTTTCTGTGGCTCAGCGCCGCACATTGAACCTGTGCCGGGGCTACCATTTCTTTTCAATGCTGGCTAAGATGGCCCGATAGCTTTCGTAGCGCATGTGGCTGATTTGCTTTTCTTCCAAGGCCTCCTTAATAGCACAGCCAGGTTCGCCCAGATGCAGGCAATTATTGAAGCGGCAGCCTGACAGCAATGCGCGCATCTCCGGGTAATAATGGGTGAGCTCTTCCCGTTCGAAATCTATCAAGCCAAATTCTTTTACGCCCGGCGTATCAATGATTCGGCTGTTGCCATCGGGCAGCTCAAACATTTCAGCGAAGGTGGTCGTGTGTTGTCCTTTGCCGCTCCAGGCGCTCACCTCAGCCGTACGCAGTGCCAGCGAGGGCATCAGGGTATTAATGAGCGTGCTTTTGCCCACACCGGAATGACCGCTGAACAAGGTCGTACAGCCAGCAATGCGGCTGCTGAGCGCACGGATGCTCTCCGGAGCCTTGGCACAAACCGGGAACAACTCATAGCCTGCCAGCCCGTAGGCTTCTTGCCATTCTGCAAGCTGTTCCATTTGCTCGGTGTCGTACAAATCCAGCTTATTGACGGCTATAATGGCGGGTATATGATACGCTTCGGCTGTTACTAAAAAGCGGTCTATAAAACCATTGGAGCTGCGGGGTTCGGCGAGGGTGGCAATGATCAGTGCTGCGTCCAGATTGGCCGCAACGATATGCTTCTGGTTGCGGTTGTGCGGGGAGACACGGACTATATAATTCCTGCGTGGAACGATGTCTTGAATCAAGGCCCGTCCAGCGGCATCATCTTCCACTTCGAAACGGACCCAATCCCCTACCGCTACCGGATTGGTGGAGGCAATGTCTGTGTCCATTTTCAGCCTTCCCCGGATGCGGGCCTGCCAATACCGGCCTTCGCCATCACGTAGCTGATACCAGCTTCCTGTGCTTTTGAACACGAGTGCTTCTCCACTATTCATAACGCAGGGCAACAATAGGATCGAGGCGGGAAGCTTTGAGTGCCGGATAAATACCCGAGAGAATGCCCACGAGCGTGCACAGCGCAAAGCCTGCACCTATCCAAATCCAGGGCATGATGAACCCTACTTTGAAGGCTAGTCCTACGGCGTTGCCCGTGAGGATGCCCAACACTACTCCCAGCGCCCCACCCAGTAGTGAGATGAGGATAGACTCGGTCAGGAACTGTCCTTTTATCACCGAGCTTTTTGCGCCCAGCGCTTTGCTAATGCCAATTTCACGGGTACGTTCCGCCACACTCACCAGCATGATGTTCATCAAGCCGATGACTGAGCCCAAGAGCGTGATCAGGCCTACAATGAGTGCCGCCCAGCGCACTGTGCTGAGGTTATCTATCAACATGCTGGCTAAGGAATCATTTTGATTGACTGAAAAATCCGGGGCTGTGCCCAATGGTAGCTTGCGAATGCTTCGAAATAAGCCTTCCGCCTCATCCATAGCCAGGGGCTTTTGCTTTACATCCGGCACCGCCACATTGATGACGTAGCTACCGCCGCCATAGAGCGACCGGGCCGCCTCGAGGGGCAAAAACACGGCATTATCGGTATTCATCATCATGTTGCCTCCTTTGCTTTCGGCCACACCCACTACGCGTATCTTGGCCGGCCCCAGGCTGATTGTTTTTCCAATTGCATCACGGGCCTTCCCCTTAAACAGCTTGCTGACGACACCGCTGCCCAACACACAAACAGGGCTGCCGGCCTCTAGCTCGTAGGGAGAGAAGCTGCGGCCTGCTGACAACTTCGTAGCAGAAATGTGGAAGTACGCATCATCTGTGCCGAAAATACTCAGGTTGGGATTCGTCTTTTTATCGTTGTACACGGCTGTAGCCATGCCGCCCGTTCGGAGCTGGATGCTTACCTGGCCGGGCAACTGGTACCGCTCTTTGAAGGCGCGGGCTTCATCATAGCTTATTTCCTTACCCGAGTTCCAGGAAAGCTCCACGCCATGTCCACCTTTGCCGCGTTTTTGTTTCAGGATGACATTGGTGATCTGAAAAGTATTCGCGCCCATCTCCGAGAAGTTGCTTGTCAGGGCCGCATTAATCACCTCGATGCTGGTGAGGATACCGACCAGAGCCATGATACCCAGGCCAATGATGAGGATGGTAAGGATGCTGCGCAGCAAATTGGTGCGTACAGCACGAAAAGCAAGGCTCAGGTTAAACAGCATCCGGGGGAATCGCGTACAGAAGGCTGCAAGCTAAGTCGGATTAGGTTGCGAGAGGATTTGTGTTTAGTAGGCTGGGGTTCCCTACCCGCCCCCCTTACAGTCTGTCCTGAACTTGATTCAGGAACGCACTCTTCGGCTTTATTTCTGTGTTCGGCTTGGCCTGGAACAGAAAATCTGCCGGAGCCAAGTCAGCCGTCCCTTCAGATGCTTATTAGGCCTTTGAATACACGAAAACAGCCACCAGATTAATTTAGTGGAATGGATACCGGGTCTGGATTCGCAATTGAAGCTGTAGCAGGTTGCGGCGCACTCCATCTGTATTCAAACATGCACTTCGCAAGGCGGGCATCCACAAAGAAATGGCATCCACGGACTACGACATGCTTACGCCAGCATCTCTTGGAAGCGGGTACTGATATTAGCG
>JAFDYC010000065.1 GCA_018267625.1 Bacteroidota bacterium | reverse complement strand
GATCGCATAATCGGACATTCTGACGCAATTTAACCTACTGCAAAATTTGGGTTCATAGGGCTGACGCCGAAGCCCTGCCCGCCGTGGTCGGCGCTGGTGTCCATGCGCATGTGGATGCCGTGTTCATCTACTACATCGAAGCCGAATTCCGGCTGCACACGGGTGAGCGTTACTGTTGACATGCCCGCAAAGTTGGCCAAAGTTTTCGCCGTCGGCTATAAGCTTGAGGACGCAGCATGAGGGTCTCACTGAAATACCCAAGCCGCACATTCCCAAAATTTAAATGTCAAATCACCGTTAAAAAACGCCGATAGGGTTCGGGCATATTTCCGAACCTTTACAACACAGTTTGCTTGTGCACAGGCCGAAAAGCGTTCGGTCTGCGCGTTCCGGTTCTTTATTGTTTACCCAAATTTTTTTCAAGCATGAATCGAATTAGGTTAGTTACCGGACTTGCCGTTACTACGGCCATCGAAAATTTCTACCCCCCCCCCCCGCTTGGTGGCAATTAAAAGTTTCGGCGGAGGGAAAATCGCGACGACAGATTACGTATGGGAACACCGGGCGGTATCGCTTGACTGCTCACTGTATCAATTGGAACTTACCGCCAGCCACCCTTCTGGCATGACGTAATATTTCAACTGGAGCAATGGCGTGAGCGGGCAGCTACAATGCAGAGCTTGACAATGGCCTGTGCAGCGCTACCACACCAGACTGGAACCTCAGCCTGATAAGCTGCGATTGTCCGCACCTGTTCGTCGGTGGCAACGCGGTATGCGATTCTGCTGTGCCGGGCGGATACATGCTGAACCTGAATCTGAATGTGATTAACCCGAACACCTCAGGCACCATTGGCACCAACATCGGCCCTGCCGTTCCTTTCAGCTTCTCGTTTGCCAGCCCCGGCAGCTATCCGCTGATGCTCAATTTCACCACGCTCACGCAGCCGCCCCCTTCCACCGTAACGGTGATTGTGCGCTACCAGGTAACGAATCACGGCACTACGACGAATTGCTTCGATAGCCTGCAGATACCCCTGCCGCCCTGCTCCTGGCCGCCCCAGCGCCAGACCCACACAGGCAGTAGTGCCTCAAAAACTGCTACCGGCATGTTGGTGTATCCCAATCCGGCAAACCATGACGTAACGGTGAGTTACAATTATGGTGATGCCACACCCACGGACGTGCTGCGGCGTATCATGGTGTATGACATGGTTGGAAAGCCCGTTTACATCCATCCGGTAACGGGCGCCGTAGGCAACATGCAGATTTCTGTTGAGAGCCTGGCTTCCGGCACTTATCTGCTGCGCATGGAAGAAAACGGCAGAACCATACAAGTGCAGCGCATCTCGGTGGTGCACTAACCTTTCTCTAAACATGCAGAGCGGTCAAGTCGGCGGCTCTGCATGTTCCTTTCCCTCATACCATCTAAAAAAATCTATCCGGCCTTATGAATCGGTTCATACAACTTCTTTTCTCTGCAGTTTTAATCACGATAGTCTCCTTCACAGCCCAAGCTCAGCAATACCGTTGGGTCACAGGTGGAGGCAGCGCCTGCACGGGTAGTATCTACCGCCTATTGGACAAGATAACCCATCTCACTACCGACGCTCACGGAAACATCTATGTTCTCGCAAGTATCGGTGACGACAACATTGTTGCAGATACGTTTTCACTGACCCGGGGATATGCCGGCGTTCATTGTAATCAGCAATTGCTTTTTGCGAGTTACAATTGTAATGGCAACATGCGCTTTGCCAAATTTATCAATGGGTATAGCTATGCTATGGCTCGCAACATCGCATATGATGGAAAAGGGAACATTTATCTGGCAGGAATAATAGGAGGCAGCGGAGGTAGTATTGGCACGGGCCCTAAGCGGTTCTTCGGCACCGATACGGTAGTGAATACTGAAAACTACAATAGCTTCTTGATTAAATATGACACGAGCGGGAAAATGAAATGGTTGAAATTTCTTGGCGTGGATTCTCCGTCAAATATTTTCGCGGGTATGGCAAGTTGCGGCCTCGCCTTTGATGCTAATGGGAATGTGCACATGGCAGCGAATTTGTCGAGTGGAATTCGACTGACGCCATCTATTTTATCTGTTGGTGGTAATTATGACCTCGTTTTCAATACGAGCGGTACAATTGTGAATGTTATGCGATTACCTATTGATAGCACATTGACAATCACTCAAGCCATCATCAATCAGACGAGTGGTGCAATGTACCTGAAACTGGGTCAACTAGGAGGAAATGACACGACTCAGGCCGTATGCTGCATAAAAAACAATTCTATCGTCTGGATAGACAGTTTAGGGGAGTATAGTGGCATTGGTGGTATTGACTATAAGGGGGGAGATGCCATTTATGTGTCGCTTACCGCAGTAAGGCATCCTTATTCTTTTGGCGGTCTAACCGGCAGCAACACTACTTACCCTGGCCCAGGCAATTACTATTCAGCAATTATCCGCCTAGACACCAATGGGGTTGGTAAGTGGGCCTATCAACTAGACGGCACAACAGGCGTAAACTACCTGAAAGGCATAACTATTCTGCCCGATGGAAATGTTGCAGCCGTCGGCGCACTCGTTCAAACCATCCGACACGGCAACGATAGCCTGGTTGCTCCTGTGTCAGAATCTATTAATCCTTACCTGCTTATTGTGGATATCAGCGGCAATCTGGTCAAGCTCGATCAGATGCACGGTGGCGGCTACACCGATGGGGGCGTAGCCATTACTTCCAATAAATCAGGTAACCTTTACCTCGGCGGCTACTATGAAACGACAATGACCGCCACCGGCCTCGGCACGGGTATTTCCAGCACAGGCGGCACGGCTGATTTCTGGCTAATGAAATACGGCTACCCCTGCAACTGCCCTGCCCCTGTCGCGCACTTCAATGCCGGCACGCCTTCGGGCAAAACCGTGTCCTACACCTACTCCGGCAGCACTTCCGGCTTAGACAGCCTCGTCTGGAGCTTTGGCGATGGCGGCAGGCAAACCGTAACAAGCAACTTCACCGCTCCGGTGTCCCACACCTTCATCACCAATGGCCGGTTCAATGTCTGCGTTACGGCCTACGGCTCATGCGGGGTCAACACATACTGCCAGCAGACGGCACTGAGCGTGAGCGGCATGGCGGCGCTGCAAGGCGTGAGCGTGTATCCCAATCCCGCGGCGGATGTGCTCACGGTGGAAGGCGCGGCAGGAGCTGATTTTGTTCTGAGCAATCTAGTGGGCCAGCAGGTGATTCAGGGGCGCATCCACAACGCGAAAGAGGGGATAAACATCAGCGCGCTGCCCTCGGGAAGCTATGTGCTACAGCTTACGGATAAGGAAGGCCGGCGCGGAGTGATGATGGTGCAGAAGCAGTAGGGCCTTAACGACATACCTAAGTCGTAATGCGTACAGGCACCGATGATGGGGAGTTGAGGTTTCTCAAACCAGACGCACAAACTGTAAGCGTAAGTAATATCTTCGGAACAAAGGCCGCCACTAAGGTTGATATCTGAAGACGGATTATTATGAAGTCATTACTCACAACTCTTACAGGAATTTTACTTCTTGCCACTTTTAGTCGTTGCGAAAAGAAATGCACACAACTCAATATTTGTAGTCCGACGCTTGGCTATATTGGATCCGAAAACAAATTCATAGGTTATTACGCGCAAGATGTGGACACGCAAATTTTTCTTTTCTACAAGCCCAATGGTTTGTTTAACCAACGTACAGACAGCTTCACTTACATCAATGAAAATGTAGTTGGTGGCTACATCTACAATGAGACAGATACCCAGTACCTCGCGCTCGGAGGCGTAACCGGAAATAATCAGAACACCAGGCGGCTTGATGACGTAAGGATCATCTTACCAAACGTGCGCATGTACAACCTGACAGAGGTAATGGTTGATGGTGAATATTATGTGGAGGATGAGTTTATATGCAGTAATGGGTCCAAACCGTGCTACAGAAATATTGTTTCATTGAAGGTGGATGGCGTGTACCACGATCTTACAAAGAATCGCAACATGACCTTGACCTTATATAAATAAGGCTACCGTTTTCAGATGCCTGTTTAGTTTTATTCCGGAGCATACTGATTCCGATACAAATGGATTACCAGCACTAAAATGGTTTCTCATTCTGATAGCTGCTATCGGGAATTTGTTATTTGCGGGATTCCAAACTCATTTTTGCATGAGGTTCCATATGGTCCCGGAGCATTAATTTTTTTAGAATCACAAAGGCATGAAGCCGGGCACGCGCAACCAATATTATCGGCTCAACCAATGGCTGCGAAGGCTCAACAACTGGCGGAAACAACGGGTCTCCAATCATAAATTTCTGATTCTGGCGGCGGCGGTAGTAGGAGTGCTGGGGGGTATTGCCTCTTCCCTGCTGAAGAAGAGCACGCATCTGGTAGCCAACTTTCTTCAAAACAAACTGGAATGGGAATACAAATACTACCTGTACCTGGTTTTCCCTTTGATAGGCATCCTGCTGACTCGTGCTTACATACGCCTGTTTATCCGACACTCCCGCTTTGAACATGGCATCACGAGCATCCTGCAAAAAATTTCCCGTAATGCCAGTAAGCTGGAGTTTCACAACATCTACAGTCAGGTAATCACCAGCACCCTTACGGTAGGGATGGGCGGTTCTGCGGGACTGGAGGCACCGGCCGTTTCCAGTGGTGCGGCCATAGGCTCGAATCTGGGCCGCTTCTTTGGCTTGAATTACCGGGAAACCACGCTGCTGCTGGCCTGTGGTGGAGCAGCCGGTATAGCGGGTGCCTTTAACAGCCCGGTGGCAGGAATGATCTTCGCCATCGAAGTGTTGCTGCCCCAGTTTTCGATTCCGGCAGTCATTCCCCTGCTGATATCTGCGGCTTTTGCTTCTGTCATCTCCAATTTTATTTATGGTGAGCCTCTGTTTGCTTTAGTCACCAAAGACTGGTCTCGACAGGCCTTGTGGTTTTATGTGGCACTGGGTATTGTAGTGGGTAGCTATTCCGTTTTTTATAGCCGCGTCAATGCTATGTTTTTCCGGCGGCTGGGGCGCATTCGGAGGGCCAGCACGAAAGCCTGGCTGGGAGGCATCAGCCTGGGTGTGCTCATTGCTTTGATGCCGGCGCTATATGGTGAAGGCTATATCACCATTCAAAAACTATTGGATGGGGAGGCATCCTCCCTGCTGGCGAATAGTTTGTTTTCGGAATACCAGCATATTGGCTGGGCCTTGACTCTGTTTGCCGCACTGACCGTGCTGGGGAAGACCTTTGCCAGTGTCATCACGATGGCGAGTGGCGGCAATGGCGGCATGTTTGGCCCTACCGTGGTGGTGGGTGGCTTGCTGGGCTTTGTGTTTGCCTTCGGCCTGAACCAGACACACCTGGTGCAGCTCAATGTTACCAACTTCATGATTGCCGGCATGGCCGCTTCTGTGAGTGGCGTGATGCATGCGCCGCTAACGGGCATTTTTCTGGCAGCAGAGATTACAGGGGGCTACACGCTGATGGTGCCCCTGATGCTCGTGTCCGCGATTGGTTTTTTCATCAATAAGGCGGTTTTACACTACTCTATCTACACCCAGTATCAGGCCGCTGAGCCTGCCGGTACCTTATCAGAAAGCAGCGCGGATAACATTATCCAGGGCATCAGCTTGCGACAAGTTCTGGAGAAAGATTTTGTGGTGCTGCGTCCAGAAGATACCCCGCATGGACGCCGGCAAGAAATCATCCATACCCAACGAAACATATTCCCGGTAGTGGATGCTGCAGGCTTACTCAAAGGGATTATTTATTCCGAACGGTTGCTGGAAAGCCTCATGAGCGAGCAGGAGCCGGAGCAGCACCGAAGTATTGGTGAACTGGCACAGCCGGCTCCAGCCTTTGCCGATATTCAAATGTCCATGCAAGAGGTATTGCAAATCATGGACAGCCTTGACCTCCGCATGTTGCCCGTCCTGGACCGGGGGAAGCGGTATCTGGGTTTTGTTTCCAAGGCAGGAATCTTCAGTTGTTACCGCAGCAAGCTGAAAGAGCAGGAATCATTTTTTCAATAAAAATTAGAGGACCCTCAGGCGTTCAGGCCAGCAAAAGAAAAACGGTAGCATCCTTACTGAGCAACGGTTTTTTCTGCCGCCAGGCTGCTACTGTTCCGGAAAAAATCTGCTCATGAGCACCACTGATATCCTGAGCCACACACAGCCGGGTTGCGGGTTTCAGGTGCTGCAGCATATCGCAGAGCAAGGCTTCATTTCGGTAGGGAGTTTCAATAAAAATCTGGGTCTGAGCTTGTCGTTTCGAGGCGGCTTCCAGTTCTTTAAGCCGTGTAGAGCGTGCAGGTTCTTTGATAGGCAGGTAGCCCCAAAAGGCAAAGCATTGGCCATTCAACCCGGAAGCCATCAGTGCGAGCAGGATGGAGCTGGGACCAGTCAGGGGAATCACCCGGGCATTCAGTTCATGAGCCAGAGCGACCGCATCGGCACCCGGGTCGGCCACGGCTGGGCAGCCAGCTTCACTCATCAGGCCCACCTCTAGTCCTGCAGCCAGCCATTGCCGAAGGCGGGAAAAATCAGTTGGGCCATGCTTGTTCCATTCTAGCATTTCGATGCTTTCCAACACCAGATCCTGATGCCAGGCCCTTAACACCCGCCGGGCAGTTCGGGCGTTTTCAACAACGTAGCATTGCAAGCGGGCACTGAGCGAGCGCACTTCCGGGCTGGTGCTGCCCGATGCGGTATCTGCCGCAATAGGTGTCGGGATGAGGAATAAGGTGCCTGCCATGTTCGGTGCGCCCGAAGTTCGCCACATTCGCTACAGCCTCAGAAAAAATCATGAACACACTACCTGTTTCCTTTTATACACGAAAAGACATCATTGCGATTTCCAGAGAATTATTGGGGAAGGCATTGGTGACGGAAATTGAGGGACAGAAAACATCTGGAATCATTGTGGAAACAGAAGCCTATGCCGGCCCGGCAGACCGCGCCTGCCATGCCTATCAGCGGCGACATACAGCACGGACGGCCCCTATGTTTCGGGAAGGAGGCATTGCATATATCTACCTCATCTATGGCATCTATCATCTCTTCAACATAGTTACCAATGAAGCCGATGAACCATTTGCCATTTTAGTGCGTGCCATTGAGCCTGTAGAAGGCATAGACATCATGATGCATCGGCGTAAGATGAATGTTGTAAAGCCACAATTATGTGGTGGTCCGGGCACTCTGAGTATGGCGCTGGGCATTACTACCCGATTCAGCGGAGAAAGCCTGCAAGGGCCTCATATCCGGATAGAAGACCGAGATATTCGTGTAGCCAAAAAGGATATTATTTCAGCGACCCGGGTAGGTGTAGCCTATGCTCAGGAAGATGCGCTGCTGCCTTACCGATTTTACATTCGCGACAACCCCTGGGTGAGTAAGGCTAAAGGTTTGTGATGGCTCCGGCAAAGGAATAAGCGGGATGCTTAATCTATCAGGCGCACTTGATCCGACTCCCAGTCCACCACTACTTTTTGGGTCATGATGGTATCAATACTGCGGCCTGTGTAATCGGGTTGCACTGGCAGTTCTCTGGAAAACTTACGGTCAATCAGGGTCAGTAATTCCACCCGGGCCGGGCGACCATAAGCCAATAGAGCATCCATAGCAGCACGGATGGTGCGGCCTGTATGTAAGACATCATCTACCAGCACCACACAACGTCTTTCCACTGAAAAGGGCATATCGTTGATGCTGGGACGGTGCAAGGCAGCTCCTACATGCAGGTCGTCCCGGTGGAAGGTGATATCAAGTTTTCCGTAAGCGATAGCCGGGTTACCGGTGATTTCATGAAGCAAGGAAATGAGACGGTCGCTCAAGGCCACCCCCCTGGGTTGAATTCCTACCAGGACAGCCTCCGAAAAATCACCATGTTGCTCCGCAAGCTGGTGCGCCAGCCGATGCAGGGTAATGTTGAGTTGCGGGGCGTCAAGCAGGATTTTCATCTCAGGAAAGTTCAAAAATCTGGGGAAATGACAAAGGAGACAGGACTATTTGAACGCATTGAATCCGGTAACATCCATACCCGTAATGAGCAGGTGGATGTCATGGGTACCTTCGTAGGTTACCACACTCTCGAGGTTCATAATATGCCGCATGATGGGGAATTCGCCGGTAATGCCCATGCCGCCCAGCATCTGGCGAGCTTCCCGGGCAATATTCAGTGCTGTTTCTACGCTGTTGCGCTTGGCCATAGATATCTGAGCCGGAGTAGCTCGGTCTTCATTGCGCAGCGTACCCAGCCTCCAGACCAGGAGTTGTCCCTTCGTGATTTCTGTAATCATCTCCGCCAGCTTTTTCTGCGTGAGCTGAAAGGCGCCAATGGGTTTCCCAAACTGAATACGTTCCTTCGAATAGCGAAGGGCCGTATCGTAGCAGTCCATAGCACAGCCCAACGCACCCCAGGCAATACCGTAGCGGGCGCTGGAAAGGCAGCCCAGGGGACCTTTCAGACCTTTGACATTGGGTAGGATGTTCTCTTTGGGCACCTTCACATTATCGAACACCAGTTCGCCGGTAGCTGAAGCACGAAGGCTCCATTTGCCATGAGTTTCGGGGGTAGAGAACCCTTCCATACCGCGTTCCACGATCAGCCCCCGGATATCACCGGCTTCATCCTTCGCCCAAACGACGGCTACCTGTGCAAAGGGGGCGTTGGAAATCCACATTTTGGCGCCATTGAGCAGCACATGGTCGCCTTGGTCCACAAACTTCGTTTCCATGCCGGCAGGGTTCGAGCCGTGGTTGGGCTCCGTGAGGCCGAAGCAGCCCATCCATTCGCCGGAGGCCAGCTTGGGTAGGTATTTCTTGCGTTGTTCTTCGTTTCCGTATTTATAAATCGGATACATCACCAGGGAGCCTTGGACAGAAGCAGTAGAACGCAGGCCACTGTCGCCGCGCTCCAGTTCCTGCATCATCAGGCCATAGGAAATGTAATCCAGCCCGGCACCGCCATATTCCTGTGGGATGAAGGGGCCAAAGCAACCCAGTTCGCCCAGGCCTTTGATGACCTGATTCGGAAAAGCCGAACGTTGGGCATAGTCTTCGATGATGGGTGAAATTTCTTTCTTGACAAAAGCCCTGACGCTGTCGCGAATCAGCTTGTGCTCATCACTGAGCAATTCATCTATCTGGTAATAGTCAGGGTGTTGATACAGGTCTTGAGCCATGGGGCGATGTTGAAATACGGTTGTGGTAGAAAATGAACAGTCGGGCTTCTATGGAAAGCAAAATGGAAGCGCGAAAATAAGCCCTTGGTTATGCCCCAAAAAAGCAGGAACGACAACGTGCTTCGTACACATCTTGTTCGCCCAGTAAAATCTGGCCGGACTGTTCTGTTTTGCGGTAAGAATAGGAAGCCAGCCCGCCGCAACGGGCGCAGATGGCGTGCAGTTTAGTGATGTGTTCTGCCCGGGCCAGCAAGGCAGGCATGGGGCCAAAGGGTGCTCCGCTGAAATCCATATCCAGACCGGCAACGATAACCCTGACTCTGGCAGAAGCTAATCGTTCCACCACTTCGCAGATGCCTTCGTCAAAAAACTGGGCTTCATCAATGCCCACCACCTGGGCATCACCTGCCAGAAGCAGGATGCTGGCAGCACTATCTACCGGTGTGCTTCGGACGCGGCTGTATTGGTTATGGGCTACTATGTCTTCGATATGGTAACGGGTATCTATTGCAGGCTTGAAGATTTCAACCCGTTGTCTTGCTATTTCGGCACGTTTCAGCCGGCGGATGATTTCTTCGGTTTTTCCGGAAAACATGGAGCCGCAGATGACTTCAATCCAACCTGTGCGGGCACCTGAGGTTTGTGGCTCTAAAAACATGGAAGGGAAGGGAGCTTCCTTTTGGAAAACGTTTTATTAAAAAGAGTTTGGGGCCTTGTGGCAAATGTAGTGGCTGCATCAGCGCCTGTACCTTTATCTAAAAGCCTTTCAGTAGTTACGATTCATTCATCAGAAAAATATTTTCCGCCTCAAACCTTTCTCATGCGCATCCCCACTCTTTTAGAAAAAATCAGTGCACTCGCTACCCTTCCGGAGTCCCGGACGGCAATTGATGTGGATTTAATGCTCGACTATACCCGGGTGTTATATGCCGACTTGCTGGAATGGAGGGCCCGAATGGTGGCACATCCTACGGAATCTGCCGCTCCTGTTTTCGAGGCCCAAGCTCATTCCGAGCCCAAAGCGTTTTATCAGGAAGCTGCGTCAGACAAGCATTCGGCAGCAGTGGTGGAAATTGATTCAGAACCTTTCCTGGAACTAAAGCAAAGCCAGCAAATAGATTGGCTAAAGGCCGGTCAACTAACTCAGAAATCGGACAGAGACATCAGGAACCTGATTGGCATCAATGACAAATACCAAATCCTTTCGGAGCTTTTTGGAAATGATAAAGGATCTTATGAAGAGGCACTCGATTTCATCAATAAAAGTGAAGCAGAAGCCGATGCCCTGAACTGGCTCAGGGAACAACTTTGGATTACGGAAGAGCGAAGTGACGCTGCTCAAAATTTCTATGAAATTGTGAGCCGCCACTTTGGTCATTAAAAGGCTACTGAAACATATAGCCTTCACTGGATGACTTAAAGATGGGGATGTACCAGCCACCCCGAATACCAATCAGCAGGTCGAGGCGGGAGCTATTATCCGGGCGCATGATATCGAATTGATAATCGCGACGGCCCTGCGTGAAGCCTGCGAGGAGGTCAAACCCGATATGGAAATTCAACAGACCGTGGCGGTCGAAGCTTTGATATCCGATGTATTGTTCCAGGTACCAGCCATTCGTCAGCCGGTCATAGCCTTTCCGGTAATCGCCTCGAATTTGAGGAATGGTCTTGTCCTTATCGAAAATGGAAATCTTGTGTTGAATAAAACCGGCCCCTGTCAGCAAGAGCAGCCCGGCATCCGGCTTTGATTTTGAAAGAGGAAACATCTTTCCTGCCTGCAAGCCTACGGCATAGCCCCGCTCATAAAGCTGTACGCCTATGCGTTCGCCATCGCTGTTGATGAAGGCGCCATATTGGTCGCTGACATTAACCAGCAGTGAATCTTCCTTGATTTTGTTGCCAAAGACAAAATCACCTTTTGCCCCAAACATCCAGTTGTTTTTTGTTTTGTAGAATAGCGATGGGCCGAGGCGAAATGAAAGGCCAAAGCGCTGAGCCATATCGGCTGCCGGCTCATCAATATTCCCGTTTACTCCGATGACAAAGCCCTTTTTAGGCGCAGGTGCTTTGGTACCGAATAAATCATCTTGTGCCCATGCCGGATTAGAAATCAGGCTACCAATCAGGCAGGCAAAAACAAATAGGGTACTCCTCATGAGCGGTAAAGTTAGGACTGAGAACAGCGCTATTTTTGCGGCCCTAAATCCAAAAATGTTTATGCAAGGCTTGCAAATGGTGGACCTTAAAAGGCAGTATGAAAAAATTAAGTCGGAAGTAGATGAAGCTGTATTGCGGGTAATTGCCAGCACTGCTTTTATCAATGGCCCTGATGTAAATGCCTTTGCCCATGAGCTGGCCAGCTACTTAGGAGTGAAGCATGTGATTCCCTGCGCGAACGGCACAGACGCACTTCAAATTGCCCTGATGGCGCTGGACCTGAAACCAGGCGATGAAGTCATCACACCTTCGTTTACTTATATCGCAACGGTGGAAGTGGTTGCTTTATTGGGCTTGAAGCCTGTGTTTGTGGATGTATCTGCGGACAACTTTACGATGAATATTGATTCCGTTCGTGCCGCCATCACACCCCGCACCCGTGCCATCATACCGGTGCATCTGTATGGCCAGAGCGCTGATATGGAACCCCTCCTGAAGCTGGCAGCGGAACATAACCTGCCCCTGATTGAAGACAATGCTCAAGCCATCGGAAGTGATTACACCTTTTCGGATGGGCGCAAACTCAAGACCGGAGCCATGGGCCTGATAGGCTGTACCTCTTTTTTCCCTTCCAAAAACCTCGGCTGCTATGGCGATGGGGGTGCTATGTTCACCAATGATGATGTCCTTGCAGAAAAGTTACGAATGATTGCCAACCACGGCCAGAAGCAGCGCTACTACCACGAAATTGTTGGATGCAACAGTCGTTTAGACAGCATACAGGCAGCCATCTTGCGCATCAAACTGCGGCACCTGGACGCCTATTGCGATGCCCGTCGTGCTGCGGCTGATTACTATGACGCAGCGTTTGCCGGCAATGAACATATCATTACGCCTTTTCGGGCTGCAAACAGCCGTCACGTCTTTCACCAATACACCCTGAAGTTGCAGGGTGTCGATCGCGATGAAGTGGTACGGGCGCTGGGTGAACGTCATGTTCCGGCTATGCTTTACTACCCGGTATCGAGCCACAAACAGAATATGTTGCGGGATTTCGTGACCGATGAAATCGAACTGCCGGTAACAGATATGCTGAACACCTGTGTGCTTTCACTGCCGATGCACACAGAGCTCAGCCAGGAAGAGCTGCATTATATCAGCAACAGCCTGCTAGAAGTACTGGCCAAACTGCAAACGGCAACTGCATGAAAGTCACTACTACGCCCATCGAAGGCTTATTTATCATAGAGCCCCGGATTTTTTTTGATGATCGCGGCTACTTCTTTGAGTCTTACAATGCCCGCAACTTCCGGGATGAAACAGGGCATGAACTTGACTTTGTACAGGACAATCAGGCACGTTCTGTACGGAACGTCATTCGGGGCTTGCATTTCCAGAATCAGCCGAGCCCACAGACTAAATTAATCCGGGTGCTGGAAGGGGCCATTTGGGATGTGGTCGTGGATATTCGCCGAGGCAGCCCCACTTTCGGGCAGTGGTACGGGCTGGAGCTGAGTGCTGAAAACCACTTGCAGTTATTAGTTCCCAGAGGTTTCGCACATGGTTATTCTGTGCTGAGCGAGACGACTGAGATTATCTACAAGTGCGATAATTACTACGATAAGCAAACGGAGAGTGGCATTGCGTTCAATGACCCTGCCCTGAATATTGACTGGAAAATCAAATCTTCGGATGCAATCGTTTCGGAGAAAGATCAGGTTCAGCCATTGCTGCGGGATTCGAGAATTGACTTTTAGGGCTGCCTCAGCTCTTCATGTTGACAAATTGTAGTGGAATTTCGAGCATACCCGATTTACAGAGCTGGATAACTGCTTGCAGGTCGTCAATCTTTTTGGAACTGACCCGGATAATATCGTCCATAATGGCGGCTTCAACCTTCAACTTACTGTCTTTTATAAGCTTCACAATTTTCTTTGCGGTATCCCGGTCAATGCCGTTTTTCACCTTCACGGTTTTCCGGATGTGCTTACCAGACGCTGCCAGTTCGCCGCTTAGGTCAAAGGCATTGGCCTCGATGCCCTGACGCATGCTCTTGGTGAGGAGGATGTCTTCAAGCTGGCGCATTTGCATATCGCTGTCGGTTTCCAATGACAAGGAAAGCTCTTTTTTATTGAGTTCTACCTGCACATGGCTTCCCTTAAAATCGTAGCGGTTATCCACTTCTTTTTTTACCACATTGATGGCATTGTCTAAGGTTTGCAAATCCACTTTTGAAGAGATGTCGAATGAAGGCATGGAAACAGGAGAATTATTAGTGAACAATTAAAGCTTCAAAAAAGAAGATTTAGGGAAAATACAATCGTAAAGATGAAATCCGGGAAGAAGGGAAGCGGCAATTGCTGATACTCAGGTTTTCAGTTGCTCTTCCAATTCCATCAGTTGCTCAAAGTTTGCTTCATACGTTGCATTCATCGTTTGCCATTCAGCCGTAGCCTGCTGATATTTTTCATCCAGTTCGCTGAATTTTTGCTTGTCGGCATACGTTGTCGGGTCACCCAGCATTGCTTCCAGAGCTGATTTAGATTGAGTCAGTTTCTGAAGTTCTTCCTCAAGCCTGGAAACTTTTTTCTGCAATTTTTCAAACTCTTTTTGCTTCGCACGGTCTGCTTGTGAAGGGGCAGCATGCTGCATCGGTTTTGCTGTTTTCTTTTCTTCTTTCACTTGCGGTGTGGCTGCTTTTTGCTTCAACGCCCGTTCCTCCATCCAGACACACCATTCCTCATAGCCACCCACGAATTCTTTAATCTTGCCTTCTTCGATCCACCAGATTTTATTTGCCGTTTTGGAGATGAAATAACGGTCGTGGCTCACCAGAATCAGGGTTCCTTCGTATTCATTCAGCGCTTCAATAAGCATTTCCACACTCTGCATGTCGAGGTGGTTGGTTGGCTCATCAAGCATCATGAAATTGGCTTTGGTAATGATGGTTTTTGCCAGAGCTACACGTGCTTTTTCTCCACCGCTGAGCACTTTGATTTTTTTGAAAACATCATCTCCCTGAAATAGAAATGCCCCCAGCAATTGCCGTAGTGCCAATTCATGCCAGCCACTGCCCGCTCCTTTCAATTCTTCCAGGATATCCAGATCGACATGAAGGGATTCCAACTGGTGCTGCGCATAAAATGCCTCTTCAATATTGTGTCCTTCCTTGCGCTCACCTTCGAAGCTTTCCTTACCAGAAATGATGCGCAGTAAGGTGGATTTTCCCTTGCCATTCGCGCCAATCAAAGCGATTTTATCGCCCCGCAACACTTCGGCATCGGCATGTTCCAGCAGGCTGAGTGCCCCAAAACGTTTGCTGATGTTTTTCAGCGTGCAGATGATTTTTCCGGGTTGCACCGCCACATCGAAATTGATGTTCATAACCGGAACACTGGCATCCGGGCTTTCAATCCGATCCAATCGTTCCAATCGTTTCAAAGCACTTTGTGCCTGTGCTGCCTTAGTGGCTTTTGCGCGAAAGCGCTCAATGAATCGTTCTTGCTGGCGGATATATTCCTGTTGGTTTTCAAACGCACGTTGTTGTAGTTCCATGCGCTCTGCTTTTTCATTTTCAAAGAAGGTATAGTTCCCACTGTAGGAAACGAGTGTTCGTTGAAAAACTTCCACAATTTTCGTCACCATCCGGTCGAGAAAATAACGGTCGTGACTAACTATGATGACGCTGCCCGGATAGCCTTGCAGGTAGCGTTCCAGCCATTCTATAGAAGGTAGGTCCAGGTGGTTCGTGGGCTCGTCGAGCAAGAGCAAATCAGGCTGTTGCAACATCATCTTGGCCAGGAGTACCCTCATACGCCAGCCGCCACTGAATTCATTGTATGGCCTTTGCAAATCTGCAGTGGTAAAACCCAGTCCTTCCAGCACTTCCGCCGTTCGATGCTCCATTTCATAACCTCCTGCTACTTCAAAATCATGCAGGGCATGGCTGTATTCATCCAGTAAATCCGCATCATTTTCTTTTGAATCTAATTCTTTCAGGATACGCTGCATGTCCTCTTCGATTTCCCGGGCACGTTCATAAGCCTGCATGGCTACAGATAGAATGCTATCTGTGGTAGAGAATGAAAGCAAATCCTGATTGAAGAAGCCGAGCGAGACATCCTTAGGCTTACTGATGCTGCCCCCATCGGGGGTATAGGCGCCCGTCATCAGGCGTAGGAGGGTAGATTTTCCGGCCCCGTTTGGCCCAACCAGGCCAATGCGTTCACCGCTATGCACCTGCCAGTTGGCCCCTTCGAGGATTGCCCGGGCACCAAAATGAAAGGATACGTTTTGAAGGGAAATAAGCATGGCGCGCGAAATTAAGGGTAGGACTTCCTGCTCTACGAGGAGGTGTACATTTGCGGCACTTTTTTAAATAAGATTTTCATGCGTATCATATCCCTCAGCCTGCTTTTGGCGCTTGGTTTGTTTTCGGCCTGTGGCAACTCATCTCAGGCACCTTCCACAAAATCGGATACGACAATGGCTGCCGCTCCCAAACCCATTCCTACAAGTGCATTAGGCCAACAACAAACAGGCGAAATGATGCAACTACTGGCCAGCTACTACGACCTGAAAGACGCACTGGTAGCTACCGATACGGCTAAAGCAGACGCTGCAGCCGCCCGGCTTACCGCTTCTGCTGAACAATTCAAAAACAGCATTGGCAGCCTTGCCCAGGCTTCAAGCATCAACCCGCATATGGAGCAAATCCTGAAGGGCAGCGATTCCATCCTTGCGGCCAAGGGAGAGAGCATCGAAACCCAACGCGAACATTTCAGCTATATCTCTGAATCCCTGTATGCGGTGCTGCGGGCTGCTGAACTTAAAAACGGGGGTGTGTACCTGGAACACTGCCCTATGGCAATGGACGATAAAGGTGCCAACTGGCTGAGTGCAGAAAGCGAAATCAAAAACCCATATTTTGGGAAAAAGATGATTGAGTGCGGCTCCGTGACTGATAGTCTTTAATGCCAATTGCAAACTGCACATTCCTGAAACTACAATCAGGAATAAAACCTTTGGGAAATATCCTAAAACCAGCATTTCTGCTGGTTCTGTTACTAGCTGCAAGCGGGGTCAGTTTTGGCTACACCCGTCAAGACACACTCCGGGGCAGCAATGGCCCGGGGCGCAATTGGTGGGATGTGCTGCATTATGATTTACGCGTCCGCTTCGACACCGCAACCCAAAGTGTTTCTGGCAGCAATCGCATCAGTTTCCGTTGCCCGGCAGGTATTGGCGACAGCATGCAAATAGACTTGCAGCATGACTTGCGCCTGTCCCGCGTCTATTGGGAAAATACTCCGGTAGCATTTTTGAGAGATGGAAACGTCTATTGGATAAAGCCACCGCTCCCATTACGAAAGCAAAGGCTGAAGCAAAAGGTGTTTCATGTCCTGCTGCAATTTGAAGGCAAACCCAGGAAAGCGGTCAATCCTCCCTGGGATGGCGGGCTGATATGGACAACAGACAGTTTGGGAAAACCCTGGCAGGCCGTGGCTTGTCAGGGCCTGGGCGCCAGTAGCTGGTGGCCTTGCAAAGACTATCAGGGTGACGAACCGGACAGTGGCATGAACATTCAGATTGCGGACGTGCCTGAGGAAGTAACGGTCTCCAATGGGCGGCTTGAAATTTTTACAGACAGCAGCCTGCGCAAAGACCCCGCTACAGGCCATTCAGAAAAAGTCTATACCGGTGAAAAACACTGGGTCGTCCGAAACCCCATCAACACTTACGATGCAACGTACTATATCGGTGAATATGTCCATTGGCACGATACGCTTCATGCTGAAAAGGGCATTTTGGATTTAGATTTTTATCCCTTGCGTGAACATGAAGCACAGGCCCGAAAGCAATGGGCTCAAACCAAAGAAATGTTGCACTGTTTTGAGTATTGGCTCGGCCCCTACCCTTTTTACGAAGATGGATATAAGCTGGTGGAAGCGCCCTATCTCGGCATGGAACATCAAAGTGCCATCGCATACGGCAACGGTTTTAAAAACGGATACCGCCGGCCCAATGGTCAGATGATAGACCGCAGCGGCAGCGGCGTGGGGTTTGCTTTCGATTTTATCATCATCCATGAAAGCGGGCATGAATGGTTTGGGAACAGCATCACGGCAAGAGATGTTGCCGACAACTGGCTGCACGAAGGTTTTACCACTTATACCGAAACCTTGTTTGCTGAATGGATTAAAGGGAAAGACAGTGCCATGGCCTATGTACAGGGCGAATGGAAAAATATCCGGAATGACCGACCCGTCATCGGAGATTATGGGGTGCAGCAAGAAGGTTCTTCGGATATGTACGATAAAGGAGCAGCCGTTGTGCATATGATTCGGATGATGCTCCGGGACGATGATAAGTTCAGGCAGATGTTGCGCGGACTAAACCAAAATTTTTACCACAAAATCGTTACAAGCCGCGAAATAGAAGCCTATATCAGTCATTTCACCGGGCGTAACCTGAATGCCTTTTTTGATGTCTATTTAAGAAGCACCATAAAACCGGTTTTGGAATGGCAGGCAGTGCAGGACTCCAATACCGGAGACTGGAAATTTTCTTATGCCTGGAAGGGAACCCCAAATGGTTTTCAGGCACCGTTTGGGCTTGTGAAATCTCCCGATAAAAAGCCGAAGATCATCCGGCAAGGCTGGTATGATGTCATTGAAAAAGCTAGTCAGAATTAAACAGATGCAAGCGGCAGCAACAGGGTGAAAGTTGCCCCTTCGCCTGGCCTGGCCTGAGCCACCACATAGCCCCGATGATGCTCTACTATCTTTTTCACGATAGAAAGACCGAGGCCGCTACCGGGGAAATCGCTGCGATTGTTTAAGCGCTGAAACTCCCCAAAAATCAGCTCTGCCTGCTCATTTTCGAAGCCAATGCCATTGTCTGAAATCTGAATCACCTGGAATTCGGCTTCAGTATCCTCCTGCCTGATTAATATGCCGGCTTCATGACCTCGCATCCTTTCGCTGCGGATATTAATTTCCGGAGGTACATCCTTACGATGAAATTTTATTGCGTTGCCAATAAGATTCAAAAATACCTGACCCAATTGTGTGGGATTTGCAGCTACCGGCATCAACCTTTCATGAAAAACAATCGCCTGACTGCGTTGGATTGCACCTTCCAAATCGAGCAATACTCCATCCAGCACCTGATTGGCATCAATTACGTTTAGCTCGGCCGGGCGCAACGAAACACGACTGTATTGAAGCAGATCGTTTATGAGCACAGACATACGACCCGCCGCAGATTGCATCCTTCGAATCAGGTCGCTACCATTTTCTCCGATGTTTTCTGCGTAACGGCTTTGCAGCATATCGCCAAAAGCCTTCAGCTTGCGGAGCGGCTCTTGCATATCGTGTGATGCCACATAGGCAAATTGTTCCAGATTGGCATTACTACTACGCAAGCTTAAAAGCTCTTCCTCCAAAGCCTGAATGCTTTTCTGAACAGGCGTTTCTTGCTGAAATGTGAGTAAATAATGCCTCTGACCATCTTCTTCAGCGAGCATACGGCAACTCCAGGTGCCTTCTTGAACGGAAAGAAATTTTCCTGCGACCCCTTCAGCCCCTTCTACTATTTCTGATAGAAACGTTGAAACGGAATCGGTAGGACTTGCTGAGAATGGCAGCCTATTAAGTATTTCAGGCCAAAGAGCAGTGGGGCTGTTTTCAGGCGGGATGGCACCCAATGCACACATTGCGGCATTGCAAGCAACGACTCGAAATTCAGCCGCCTCATGCCGGAGCAGTAAGGCAGGAAGAGGCAGGACATTAAAAGCGTTCTCAAAAAATTGACTTTGTAAAAAAGGATTCAATGACAAACAGAATGGGTTGAATTATTCAGCCTTTGAAAATATCATGCCCCGTTCGGGAATTCATGCAGGTCAGCTCAAAAATGGGCATCTGCTATGAGACTAAACGAAACCAATTCTGCGTGGATAAATCGTCAAGCCATACTGGAATGATGCGGTATTCGAAATACTATCTTCGCCCCTATCCCTTTTTTGCCGTACAAAATGGCCGCTTCGCGAAAGACAGCTTCCTCTAAGAACTCCCCTACTGACCCAACAGACCCAGACAATCCCCGGAGCAAGCGGCTCCGGCAGCTTCGTTTGTTTTTCGGGCTCCTTTTTCTGGTGTTCGGCTCATTCACCACACTGGTGATAATCTCCTATTTCTTTAGCTGGCAAGCTGACCAGGATTTAGTGATGCAAAGCAGCAGCCTAAAGCAGTTTATTCTACATGGGAATGAAAATATGGTTGCTAATTGGGGCGGTCGTCTTGGGGCGGCCTGGGCTCACTTGCTGTTTTTTCGCGGGGCTGGAATTGCCTCTTTGGCTTTGGGACTTTGGGCAATAGCAACCGGCCTGAACATCGTTAAAGGCAAGCGTATTTCAACAATCCTGAAATACCTGCGCTGGAGCAGTCTTTTACTCTTGCTTACTGCTCCTATTCTCGCCTTTATTCTTCCTCATTCCAGCTTTCCCTGGGGGGGGGCATGGGGTACAGAAGCTATCGCATATAGCAATGGTCTGATTGGCGCTGCCGGCACAGGACTGGTGTTGCTGGCCGCAGCCTTTTTTGTGTTCTTCGTGATTTTCGCCCTAGACATTGCTCCCATGTTGCGGCGGGCACGACGAGCTGCAAGTAAGATTAAGGAAGGCTTGCAACAATACAGGGCTGGTGATGATTCCTCTGACCCGAATGAAGGGGCTAATGCCGACCCGGAACCAGAAGCAGGCTTTACGGGAATAGGGAGCAAAGCAATCGCTGCTGCTTCGGAGCTAAGCAAAAACGGAAGCAAGCTTTATGACATGACGATGGTGAAAAAAGAAGTGCCCGAGCAGGAAGGGGAAGAGATCACAGGAAAGGAGGATGAAGAAGAAGAGGATGATGAGACTCGTGCCTTTCAGGCCTATCAGGAAGAAGAGACTAAGAAAAAAGAATCAGCTCGGACAACTTCAGCTTCAAATCAGGCCGATAGTTCTTTTTCATTTGAAGTGGTGCAACAGGCCGAGCAACCGGCGGCAGCTACTATCAAACACGGCGGCCATATTTCTATAGAAAGTGGAGAAGCTTTCGCACCCGAACTAGACCTTCCTGAATACAAGTTCCCAACCTTAGACCTACTCGAAGACCGCACACAAGAAGCCATTTCCCTAAATAAAGAAGAGCTGGAAGCGAATAAGGCCCAAATTGAAAAGACACTCAATTCCTTTGGCATCACCATCCAGCGCATTGCTGCCACGGTGGGGCCTACCGTGACGCTCTATGAAATTGTCCCAACGGAAGGGGTACGCATATCCAAGATTAGAAACCTGGAAGATGACATTGCACTGAACCTGGCAGCTCTGGGTATCCGCATCATTGCTCCCATACCTGGGAAAGGCACTATTGGAATTGAGGTACCCAATGCCAATAAGCAGATTGTTTCTATGCGCACGCTGCTTTCCTCCGATAAGTTTGTCAACAACAAGATGAGCCTTCCTATTGCATTGGGAAAGCAAATCAACAATGAGAATTATATCGTGGATTTAGCCACGATGCCGCACCTGCTCATGGCTGGCGCAACGGGGCAGGGCAAATCGGTGGGCATTAATGCCATCCTCGTATCCCTGCTTTTTAAAAAGCATCCTTCCCAACTCAAGTTTGTGCTGGTGGACCCCAAGAAGGTGGAGCTTTCTATCTACCGCACCATTGAAAAGCATTTCCTGGCTAAACTGCCCAATGAAGAAGAAGCCATCATCACCGACAATAAAAAGGTGATCAACACGCTGAATGCACTTTGCATCGAGATGGACAACCGGTATGAACTTTTGAAAGAAGGGGGAGCCCGAAACATCCGCGAATACAATGAGAAGTTTATTGCCCGCAGGCTGAACCCAGAAAAGGGACATACCTACCTACCCTTTATCGTCTTGGTAGTGGATGAGTTTGCAGACCTCATCATGACGGCTGGCAAGGAGGTTGAAATGCCAATCGCCCGCCTGGCACAACTGGCCCGTGCGGTGGGCATTCACCTCATCGTGGCCACCCAACGCCCGAGTGTGAACGTGATTACCGGAACTATCAAAGCCAATTTCCCGGCACGTATTGCCTTTAAAGTGTCTGCCAAAGTAGATTCACGCACCATCCTCGATTCGGGCGGAGCCGAACAACTGATTGGGCGGGGGGATATGCTGGTGAGCCATGGCTCCGAATTGCTCCGGTTGCAATGTGCTTTCGTGGACACGCCTGAAGTTGAAAAAATTGTCAGCTTCATTGGCAGGCAACGCGGCTATCCACATGCCTTTGAATTGCCGGAATATGTGGCAGATGATGAAATGGGCAAAGAAGCCTTAGACCTAAACAACCTCGACAAACTTTTTAAGGATTGCGCCCGTGTGGTTGTTTCTACGCAAAGTGGCTCAACATCGAACCTGCAACGAAAATTTAACCTTGGCTACAACCGTGCAGGGCGCATCATGGATCAGCTTGAATCCGCCGGGATTGTAGGGCCGGCAGTTGGCTCCAAGCCGAGAGAAGTGCTTTACTCTACAGAGATGGAACTGGAACAATTTTTGGAAAGCATTTAGCGCTGCCCGGTCACTTTTTATTTTCCCAATGAGCTTTATCGCTGTGTTAACCTCTGAGATTTTTATTTCGTGCTCGCAAGTTTACCTATGAGACATTTCATTTTTGTTTGCACCATGCTCATACTGTGGGCCAGCCTTCCGGTACATGCTCAGGACGCAAAGGCTGAAAAAATTGTAGCTGCCACTCAGCAAAAACTGAATCAGCTAAAATCTCTGAAAGCCCAATTCAGTATTCAAATAATCGGTAGGAACAGGAAGGCGCAGACGCGACAAAAAGGAACTATTGACATGAAAGGCGCACAATTCCACATCACTTTGCCTGAACAGGAAATCATCTCGGATGGCAAGACGGTATGGACGGTTTTGAAAGAAGCAAAAGAGGTACAGGTAAGTAATAGCGACGCTTCAGATGAAAGCTTGTCACCAACCAAATTTTTTACCAAGGTGTACGACAAGCACAAAAGCTACCGCTATCTCGGCAGCAGAAAGGTAGCTGGCAAAACCTGCGATATAATCGAGATGAAGCCCCAGAAGCCCGGACAATTTACTCGTGTGGAACTGGCTATTGATCATAATCATCAGATAGCGGCAGGTACTGTATTTCAGAAAGATGGCAGCAGGTATCTATATGAGATGAGTGCGGTCCATTTGAATCCCTCACTGTCTGAATCGCTCTTCCGCTATGATTCGAAAATGCACCCTAATATGGAATTGGTGGACCTGAGATAACTCAAGGAGTATTATCCGTCTTTTTTCTTGTTTTCCGGGGGCTGCTGGTTACTGCTTTGGGCTTGAGGCTTCTCCTTCTTTCGGGCAACGCAGGAACTTTATTTTCCTTTCCAAATAGCTTTTTAAAGTCTTTAAATACGGTCCAGTCCCAAATGCTGGATGTGTTTATCAGCCGGTGTTCATGAAAATAATGCAAGAGTTTTTCCTCAAGCTTATGATGAAGGGGACTGAGCAGAAGAATGATGACGATTTTACAGAGCAACAAATACATCGGTTCTCCTTGCACCTTTTCTGCAGCGTATTCATCTGTCACCATGATGATGAATTCAAACAACACGACAAAAGCAAAGAAACCGGTAGTGGTGATGGCCCATTTCGGTACGGAAAGGGAGCTCATGAGGCAGAACACCAGAAACAGAATAACAATCCCCAGGGTGATGCTGAGGTACTGTATAAAATGGCGTTGTTCCCGCAAGTGTTCTGCTTTGCGTTCTGCCAACTCATGTTCTAGTTGTTGTGCCGCAATCTGCTGTCTGAGCAAGGCTTCACCATCTACTGAAGAATCCCAGGATTTGTTTAAAGCAGAAAAACGCAGATGATAGAAATAAGCAGAATCATATTGATTTAGTGCACGGTAGGTAGTGTCTAACTCTGCCATAAACCGTATCAGGAAGGGCTGGTAATCCATGGCATATTCTTTCCCATTTTTCAAGGTTGCTATCGCTTCTGGATAATGTCCCCAACGCCTTAATGCACTACCATGAAATAGCTGCAGATAGGCATACTGGAAATTGCTGCCTTCCTTCAGCAGTCCTTCAAGTGCCCGTTGATAATAAAACAAGGCTGAATCTTTTTGATCATTAGCATCAAAGAGATAGGCTTTCACCCGATCCCGCACTACCGGCTCATTCAGTAAGCCCAAGGCCCTCGGGTAATCATGGTTGTAAAGACGGGCAATTGCAATAAGATTTTTTTGTTCCAGAAAATAATTCCGGTAATACTGCATTGCCTGGTTTATTAAATATGCCTTTTGATGCTTCAGGCCATAGCGTATTACTTCATCTAGAATATGGGCTCCTCTTGCGCTGTTACTTCCTTTTAACAAGGGTTCTGCAAGCTCTATACGCAACTCTTGTATCCGATTAGAATCTTCTTCTCCTCTTTGGATCAGCATTTGAAGTTGTCGGCTTTTGTACGCTGCGGATGAATCAAAAGCTCCGATGTCTGCGTAAAAATTTGAGAGTTCTTCATAACATTGATTCAAGGCTCGGGAATCTTCATGTTCTAAAGCTTGCAACTTGGCTTGCAATAAAATATTCAAAGCATCCACGCGTGCATTTCGGTCTTTGCTCCGTACCAATATGCTTGCATGGTTCAATTCACTTTCAATTTCTATATCTACTTGTCCGGCCCGTTCTGCGTGGATGAGTGCCAGGCTGCTTTCCCTTTGTGCTTCTTCTAAATCACCGGCTCTGAAGTAATCATCGGCCAACAACATGTGGCTCCTTGCCAGGCATGGATTTTCCTGGCAACGTTCAGCTTCTGCCATCATGTCGTTGGCAACACGCCGATAAGTTTCACTCTGCTGAATTCCTCCATGCTTCAATAATTCCCAATACACATTCATCCGGGCCTGATGGCGCTCCGGTTGCCAGAGTATCGCCAAGGCTTTTTCCAAAGCTTCCATCAAACAGCCATCACGACTTGCTCCCTTGCAGGTATCTGCCCGCTGAAACAACGCTACTACCTGGATTACTTCTTCAAAGGGTTTTAATGGGTCTTGTGTTTGCGCTCTTGAAGGCACCATAAACATGCAGACAAGCACCAAAACGAGTAATCTAAAACAGTTTTTCATGCTAAAAGACACATATTCAATACATGAAAATAACGGTTTGCTTTCTATATTTCGGGCAAATCACTCTTTATGAAAAAGAACCTTATTTCAAAAATGGCAATAGTAATTTTTGCCACCCGATTGCTGGCTTGCACCTGCCCCGAATGCCCGCAAAAACCGCACAAAAGCGATAGCGATCGGGCTGTTGTTCAAACCAAAAAAGTAGCGACCAATTACCCGACTTACTTAATGGATCTTCAATTGGCAATCCCACTTGTGAATACATTCTCAGCAAAACTGGCTAATGATCCAAAGTATTCTACCGATCTGCCGAAGCTTGAGAATAATGTGTGGCAATACATTTTTCCAACAAATAACCTTAGGATTAACCCTAATGACCAATGGATATTACACAAGGCCTTTGATGTGTCCACCCAAAAAGTATGTTTTGTCCTGGAAATAACAGATACGAAACATGCAAAAAGCTATTTCAGAGGCTCGGTTAATTGCCCACGGATTTGTGGATTTACTAATGGCGGATTGTCTTTAGTAGCTATAAATGAATATAGAGACAAGCTGCTCGTGCAGATAGAGCGGGGAAAAGCTGAATCGCTCATGCAAAACCCTCAGGTAAACTGTGCACACGCCATCCAAATCAATTGGGATCAAGGTATTGAATATTGCTATAATCACCTGCCTAACTTGATTCAGGTCATCTATGGCATCAGCGAAACCGACCCGGACCCCAAAATGGCCCTCCTGTTTCCGATCGATGAATATGGGAAGTGCATGGGTAACGTATGGAAAATCCCCCCAACTCAAATCTGCATTTACCATCAAAGCAATGAATGCGGCCTGTTACCACAATAAGTCTTACGCATTCCTTAAACAAATAGAGGCTGTCTCGATTGAGGCAGCCTCTGCTTTTTTCTAAATTTTTTTTTAGTCCGCTTTCGTACTTCTATTAAGCTTCGTTGCGTCGCACGTTGCGGGGCCTGTGCTTCTATGAAGCATTTCACGTGGTATGCGGAATATCCCCGTCAAACCCAGACAGGGAAATCCTGCTAAAGGCAGAATTCCCAATAAAATTTCAGAACAAACAGCAACGGTTGCCAGGCCACGTACTTCTACCTAAAAAAATCAATCCTCCCGCCCTACCAGATACCGGTTATGGCTGCTTAGCCTCCGCGCTATAGCCAGCCTGAAAATGCCTTGTGAAATGCCCAGCCAGCTTTGGTCGTATGGCAAGGCAGAAGTACCCACCCGATACAATGTGTAAAAGCCCACATACCATTTGTCGGCATTATAGCCCCCGCCAAACCTGATATTTCCATTGAAATTGAGCCCCCAACTTTCCTGGCTATGTTGATTCGATTCTTTTGTCTCAGCATAGCCTAATCCCAGTCCTCCATCTCCGGAAAGGCTGATGAGCCAATGCCGGTACAGCACCAGGTTGTAGCCATAGCCCAGATTTAGGCTGAATCCATAATTGCGAATAGCATGAGGATGTGCCGTGCCATAAAAATCCTGCATCTGAAGATTGATGGGCAACAGACTGCTGTCGCCATTGCTCAGGAAATGGGCAAACAAACTTCCACCTAGCATCCAGGTGCCCGCGCTTCGAAGCTGTTGGTCTTGTTGGTTGACTAAGGACTGCAGGGAAAAGCGCCTGCCATTAAACAGATACAAGCCGGATGCACCTACGTCGTTGCTGCGCATTTCCGGGAAATAAGGGTATTCTTCCGGCCCGGGAATGGAAGTAACAGCGTTCTTATCATTCAGGTGAAAGCCCCGGTAGTGTTGCAGAAAGACATCCAGAAGCAACTGCTTGCGGTAGCGGTGTACTTGAATATCCAAATGCCGCGAGCTACCATATTTGTCTTCAAGTCCTTCTTGAAAAGGGAGTTTAAACGCAATATTCACTCCAATGCCTCTCAACGTAACGCCCACACCCAGCATCAGCGCAGGAGTCGGATAGAATTTGAGTTGCTCGCCTCTGCTCCGGTCGCTCAGGCGAAAACCAGCCAGCTTCTCACCAGTATAAATCCGAAGGGTCACTTTACGTGGAAAATCCTTTACATAACTACTGTCTGTATCTTGATGATGTGCATGCGATACCATCGCCGGAAAAGCAAAAACGAGCAAGAAAAAAAGCTTTTCAGATAAGACATGTTTGGAAAAAACTACCGGAATTCAGATTTATCTAAGTGTAGAATAGGCGGCACCTAATTGGCCAATAATATCTCCGGCCAGCATAGATTCAACACCATTTTGTGCTGCCGCGAAGCTACCTGCCACGGCATGCAAGTAAGCACCCAACAGGGCTGCTTCCTCCGGCGTATATCCTTGAGCCAGCAAACCTGTTACGATGCCCAGCAAGACATCTCCGCTACCCGCCGTGGCCATGCCCGGGCTGCCTTGCGTCACATAATGGCAGGAACCATCCGGTAGCGCCACGATGCTGAAGGCATCTTTCGCGATAATTGTCCATTGATATTTCACAGCCATGCTGCGTGCCCGTTCTGCGCGGGCAAAACTGTTTTCTGAAGGCCCGAACAGGCCCTTAAATTCTTTAGGATGCGGAGTCAGGATGCTGCGTTTTGGAACTTGCTTCCACCAAGACTTATTTTCTGCCAGAATGTTTAATGCATCAGCATCCAGCACTAGAGGACGATCTGTTTTTTTCAAAAAACTCCTCAACGCGGATGCTGTTTGGGCATTACGCCCCAGGGCAGGCCCTACCCCGATGCCTTGCGCTTGTTCCCATCCTTCGATGGTGTCCAGGTATTCCTGCCCGCAGGTATGGCACATCGCTTCGGGAATGCTGGTTTGGAAAATATCATAGCCTCGCTCGGGTAACAGGCCCAACACCTTTCCCGCGCCGGATCGAGCAGCAGCCTGAGCCACCAGCACGGCCGCCCCCATCATGCCATACGAGCCGGCGACCAGGCAGGCTAAACCTAAATTCCCTTTATGAACAAATCGGTTGCGGGGCCGATAGATCTGCTGCAACTCCGAAGCTTCCAGGGTATGCCAATGGCAGGGAATCTGCTCCGGGAATTCTAAATCCAATCCGATGTTCAGGCGATGAATCTGGCCACAAAACCGTCCTGCTTCCGGGTGCAGCGTGGATCGTTTATACTGTTGAAAACTGAGGGTATGTGTTGCCTGCAAAATGGTAGTTCCGTCATCAGGCAAAGCATCAGCATTCAATCCGGAGGGTAAGTCAATGGCTATTTTTTCATTGTGGAATTCATTCAGCCTTTGAACCCAGTTCCTGAAATAACCCTCTATTGGCCTGCTGAGTCCGGTACCGAACAGCGCATCTATGAGCACTATTTCACGCGGCAGGGAGCTGATGAATTGCGTAGGATTCGTCAGGATGCAGGCATCAGCATTTACCTGCTTCAAGGCTTCCCGGTTGGCCGCACAATCTGCTGATAGTTGCTTTTCGCCATCAAGCAACAGTGCGGTAGCCGTATAGCCTTTCGAAAGCAGGAGCCGGGTAATTGCAAGGCCATCGCCACCATTATTGCCGCTGCCGCAAAGCACCAGGAAGGGCCTGGAAGCGGGGTAATGAGCCACCAGCCAATCCGTACAGGCAGTGGCTGCCCGTTCCATTAAAGACAAAGAAGAGATACTCTGCCGACGCAGGCTTGCTGCGTCCCATTCTCTCGTCTGTTTAGCCGTCAGGATTTTCATGTGCAAATAGGCTCTGCAAAGTTCAGCCTCCGACAGACTTTAAAAAAACAGCAACAGGCAGGCTGTATTTTTGCGAACTCAAAGCTATGAACACGCGCATCATACAATGGAAATCGGCTATCGAATGGAGGGCATTCGGTGTTTGTAGTGCACTGGGCGAACGGATGGGGCTGGCCAGTTCGCGCATACGGGTGTGGTTCATCTATATTTCATTCCTGACGCTTGGTTCTCCCATTATCCTCTATATGGTGCTGGCATTCTGGATGAACATGAAACGCTATGTGTTGATGAGCCGCCGCAATCCTTTACGCTGGCTGTAATTTTTTCCTATTAAAAACATTGCTGTTTTGCTGCTTCCTGCAAAAGCATAATACAAACACATGTCACTCCTGCATAACCGAGTCAACAACGAAGAATTGAAGCGCCGGATGCTGGCCGAATCAGAGCCACGCACCACCATTTCTTTTTACAAATATTTTTGTATTGCCGAGCCTCAGGCCTTCCGGGATCGGTTGTGGCAACAGCTAAATGAGCTTCATGTATTCGGGCGCATCTATGTGGCTTCCGAAGGCATCAACGGGCAGATTTCCGTGCCAGGCTCGCAGCTCGATGCTTTTCGGAGCGTCCTGTACAGCTATCCGGAGATGTACGGTATCCGTCTCAACATCGCTGTGGATGATAACGGGAAATCATTTTGGGTGCTGCGCATCAAAGTGCGACCAAAGATTGTAGCTGACGGCATTGACGACCCAGGCTTCAATCCCGCCAACGGTGGACATCATTTAAAAGCAGCAGAATTCAACAAGCTGGCGGAAGAAGCGGGTACTATTATCGTAGATATGCGCAACCACTACGAGTTTGAAGTGGGCCATTTTGATCAGGCTCTTGAAGTGCCTTCTGACACGTTTCGTGAGCAATTGCCGATGGCGGCCTCTATGTTACAGGACAAAAAGGACGCGCCTATAATCATGTATTGTACTGGCGGCATTCGCTGTGAAAAAGCCAGTGCCTACATGCGGCATCATGGCTTCACAAACGTCTTTCAACTGGAAGGCGGCATCATAGAATATACGCGTCAGGCGAAAGAACAAGGCTTACCCATCAAGTTTGTAGGCAAAAATTTCGTGTTTGATGAGCGCATGGGCGAACGCATCAGTGAGGATGTGATTGCTCATTGCCACCAATGCGGAGCACCTGCGGACACGCACGTAAACTGCGCCAACGATGCCTGTCATATGCTGTTCATCCAATGTGCCGACTGCGCTGAGAAAATGAAAGGCTGTTGCAGCGATGCCTGCGTAGAAGAATGGCAGTTGCCCGGAGCAGAGCGTTCCAGAATTGCGGCCCAGCGAAAGGCTGAAGGCGTCAAGGCGTTCAATAAATCCAAGGGAAGGCTGCGTGCATTCCGCACTAAAGACACCAGCCGCTGACAGCTTTCGCAAAAAATTGGCCGGTTCTACAGTCTGCCTCCGATTCCTGCTTGAAACTTTATTGGTTGTGCCGGGCATTTTCGGCTTCCCGTCTGCGGGTTATTTGCCGCGTTGCTTCCGTATTCACGTCTTTCTGGTAATACTTCGCCCAGCCATTATTGATGGAGAACACCAATTGTTTCCCCAGGATTTTCTCTAACCAGAGGGGAACAAAAAATTCCCGGTCGGGGCGGAAGTATTCGTAGTAATGATGGTCGTCGCAGGCAGAATCATCATAGGCATGACGTGCTGCAAAATCGCCGCAGAACGTAGCCCAGGGAAGGCCTACACAACCTAAGACAAAATGAAGCCAGGGCTGGCTTTCCTCGCGTGCAACGGTGGGTAGTAGGTCGCGGGTGCAATCAATTCGGCCCGGCCAGTACTGGACGAATTCCAAATCCTGCAGCATGGGAAATTTCTCTTTGAACTTCTTGATGACATGCTCAATCACCCGGGAAGAATTGAGGTCATTAGCCGAAAAAGTGGTGCGCATATCTCCTCCGCCCAAGAGCAAACGGTCTGTCCCCAACAGCCGGAAGTAGCTATACACCACATCACTGTCCCAGCATTGAAAACGACCATTGGGAAACATCTGGTTCAGCTCTTTATCGCCTAATGGCTCGCTTACGGAAAGGAAAGTCTGCGCATGATAGACATTGTTGGCAAAGTGGGTCAGTTGGGTTTGAAGCTTGTCGGCACAGAAAATCACCTGCCCTGCTTTCACCGAACCCAAATGGGTACTCACTTTATGGTCTTCAATTTTTTCAACTTCAGATGACTCGTAAATCTGAATACTGTTTTCCAGTAATAGCTTTTTCATGCCCTGGCAAAACAGCAAGGCATCCACCCCATAAGTGCCCGCATACCGCACTGCTCCTGAGTAGGCATCTGAACCGATAATTCCTTTCAATTGCTCTTTGGTATAAAGTATCTGGTCAAAGCCAAGTAGTTTTCTGGATGCCACTTCTTCCTGCACCGCTTCCCAGCCCGATTTTTCTAATCCCAGATACAAGCTATCCTGAACCTGGAAATCACATTCCATTCCATGCTTTTGAATGCGCTCTTTCATCATCTCCACTCCGCTCGTCGCCACATGCCACAGGTCGGCAGCCCCGGTGATGCCAAAGCGACGAAGCAATTGCGACAGCTCCAGCTCACTGTCGGGAGTCAGGAAGCCTGCACTTTTTCCAGAGGTGTCACCGCCGCAGATGTTTTTCTCGAGCAGCACTACTTTCAAGCCCTTCCCAATAAATCCATAAGCAGCCGATAGCCCCGCAGCACCGGCACCCACGATGACGACATCCGCCTCTATGTCTTTTTCAAGCGGCGGCAGGATGGCTTCTTCCGTACCTAATAATGTGGTGAACCACCAGTTTTGAAGTTTTATCGGCATGGGCAGATGTTCCTTATTTGGGTGTAGGTCTATGGGGGAATTTCAGTGAGATGCAGGCGGGGACAAAAATGAAAACTGTAGGCTGCAACAAAACGTTTCGGCTTCAAAAGAAAAATCATACCAGCCTTTTAGTGGTACAAATACAGCCTTACTCCGCAAAGCTTTCCCGGCATGGCCCCCTGGGCAATCTGCCGTTCAATTCCGCGTTATTTTGCAAGCTTTCGCCACGCTAAGCCCGGCAATATGCTTATGAGACCCTTTTATTTTTTGCTTTTCATTTCCGCTTTTGCACTCTCCTGCACAAAAACTGATAGCCCCAGCGACCCACAAACCGGAAACTTCAACATCACGGGTATTCATGATGTGGACTTGAGCGCCAGTGCCACGGGGCAAGTCAGCCTGCCACTGGCGGTGGTGCCTACCGGCGGAACTAAAGACACGGTTGCTCTTTCGTTAGACATGTTGCCACAAGGCGTAACCGCCTCCTTTTCTCCCCGTGAAGGCATCACCAGCTTTAACTCCACACTCAACCTTTACACAGATTATTCTGGAAATGGGGGCACATACTCCATCAAACTGCGTGGCAAAGGACATTCTGGTGAACGGAGCTACGACTTCAAGCTCACTATACCCTTTTACAACGGCTGGCAACTAGGAGCGGATGTGTACCGCAAGTTGTATGTGGATAAAAGCAGCTCGGGTTCCTACGCTTTCATCCGTATCACCGCTACCAACTATGCCGTATTGCGGCTTTCCTTTCCAGAAGGCGTGGCCCTTCCTACAAAAAATGCAAGCTTCAGCATCTCTCCCGACAGTCTGAAAGGCAATATGCAAATCACGATCTACGATGGGGCCGGGATCTGGAGTGCCACGGGCAAGCAAACTAACGGTAACAGCGGGCCTGCTACCGGGCAGTTCCTGATAGATTCCCTCCAGCGCTTTGTATTCCAATGCGCCAACGTAGAGATGACCGATGGACAGCGCAAACGCAACCTGAATTGCTCGGTTGGGCAATAATTATTCAGGCTCGTAAGTCTTTTTTGTTTTTTTGGTTTTCAGCTTTCATCTTCTAAGAGACTTTGTTGCTGCCGGCCCTGAACTCTTTTTCAGGTTTGCAGCCCTAAGGGTTCAGTTTATTACCTGCTATCTGCGGAAAAGACTAAATCTTACGGCACAGAATTTTTAGGAAGCGGCATCAGGCGAAACACTACAACGTGATCCCCGTCTTTCCTACAACGATTCCTTCATGCCCCAGCTTATTATCGAAGCTCGTCAGGCCGCACTGAGCACCGGGCTTACCGTGAAACGCATCCTCCCCTTTCGGCAACGACGTATGGTTGGCCCTTTCATTTTCATGGACCATGCCGGCCCCGTCACATCCGCTCCTTCCCCAAGCTCTGACTTAGACGTATTACCCCACCCCCACATTGGTTTGTCAACCGTCAGCTACCTGCTCGGCGGCCAGGTGACCCACCGCGACAGCCTCGGTGTGCAGCAAGTAATTCGACCTGGTGAGGTAAACTGGATGACCGCAGGCAAGGGAATTGCACATTCCGAACGCTTTGAAGATCCGGAAGCCCTGGCCGGTGGCCGCCTCGAAATGATTCAAACCTGGGTTGCCCTCCCCGAATTTGCCGAAGAAGCAGAACCTGATTTCAAGAATTACAAACCGGAACACCTTGCTTTTTTTGATGATAAAGGCATCTGGATGCGGCTGATTGCCGGCACTGCCTATGGGCTACGTTCTGAAGTGAAAACCCATTCACCGCTCTTCTACTTGCACATCCATCTGGATGCCGGTGCCCGCATCAACTTGCCGGTTGAATATCCCGAGCGGGGCCTATATATCGTTCGAGGCTGCCTTGAAGTGGCAGGTATCCGATACACCCCGGGACAGATGCTGGTTTTTGGACCACACGAAGCCCCCGGCATTCTTGCTTACGAAGCCAGCACCCTGATGATGTTGGGGGGCGAGCCTTTAGGGCAGCGGTTTATCTGGTGGAATTTCGTTTCCTCCCGTCAGGAACGCATTGAGCAGGCAAAGGCTGATTGGAAAGCGGGGCGAATCATCCTTCCGCCCAACGACAATAACGAGTTCATTCCACTGCCGGAAGACCGCTCCCGTCCCGCTGCCAGCGCACCTGCCCCTGAGCCTTTGTCCTGAAAGGAATTTTTCTGGGCGTCTGGACTCAGGCCTGGGTCGTGCCGCTCAGCAAATACACCACAGCCATGCGGATGGCCACTCCGTTCTGCACTTGGTCCAGGATGATGGAGCTGGAACTATCTGCCACATCGCTGGCCAATTCTACGCCCCGGTTGATGGGACCCGGGTGCATGATGATGACTTCTTGCTCTAAGGATTGCATCATGTCTCGGTTGATGCCATAATACAAGGCATATTCGCGCAGCGTAGAAAAGAGTGGCTTGTTTTGCCTTTCAAGCTGAATGCGCAACACATTGGCTACCTCGCACCATTGCAGCGCCTTGCGAACATCATATTCCACACGCACTCCCATCTCTTCGATGCCTTTTGGGATTAATGTAGGTGGGCCGCAGACCATCAATTCTGCACCTAGTTTCCCGAGGCAGTAAATATTCGATAGTGCCACCCGAGAGTGCATGATGTCGCCGATGATCGCAACACGGCGGCCCTTTAAATCGCCCAATTTTTCTCGCATCGAAAAAGCATCCAGCAGGGCTTGTGTGGGATGTTCATTGGTGCCATCGCCTGCATTAATGATGGCTGCGTCTGTATGGCGGGCCAGAAACCAGGGGGCACCCGAGGACGAATGGCGCATCACCACCATGTCCACTTTCATCGCCAGGATGTTGTGTACCGTATCAATGAGCGTTTCTCCTTTTGAAACCGATGAACCGGAGGCAGAGAAATTCACCACGTCCGCAGAGAGCCGTTTTTGCGCCAGCTCAAAAGAAATGCGGGTACGGGTAGAGTTCTCGAAAAAAATGTTTGCAATAGTGGTATCGCGCAGGGCCGGTACTTTTTTTATTGGCTGCTGCAACACTTCCTTAAACCGGTCTGCTGCCTGAAAAATGGTGTGGATATCGTCAAGGGAAAGCTCTCTGATGCCGAGCAGGTGTTTTACCGAAAGCGCCATGCGGCGAAATTAGCGGACACACAGCAACAGAGCTGGTCTGCTTTTCGGCCTTTTCCACACTAATAATTTCTTGTTTAGTACTGCTCTGTTTTGAATTCGCTGGTAAAGTGGAATTCAATGTCAGGGTTATTTTGGCGCTCCGTATTGAGGTACCATTCGCTCTGGGCCAGGTACACTAAGTTTCCGTCCTTGTCTTCCATCACATTAGCTTGCTTGAAGCGGACAAATTCTTCTACTTTCTTTTTGTCGCCTGTGATCCAGCAGGCTTTGTAGAAGCTGAGTGGCATGAAGGCGCAACTGGCCCCATACTCCTGCAAGAGGCGGTATTGAATCACTTCAAACTGCAAATCGCCCACACAACCAATAACCTTTCGAATGCCGCCATGTTGGGTGAATAATTGTGCCACCCCTTCATCGGTTAGCTGACGGATCCCTTTTTCAAGCTGTTTGGTCTTCATCGGGTCTTTGTTCACCAGCTCGCGGAAGATTTCCGGAGAGAAGGTCGGGATGCCGGTGAACTGAAGCAGTTCACCCTGAGTAAGGGTATCCCCTATTTTGAAATTTCCGGTATCAAAAAGGCCCACCACATCGCCTGGGTAGGCTTCTTCGATCACGTCTTTTTCGCGGGCTAAAAAGGAATAAGGATTGGAAAAACGGATGTCTTTTTCCAGGCGGGTGTGTTTGTAGTAGGTGTTGCGGGCAAAGCGTCCGGAGCATACCCGAAGGAAGGCAATCCGGTCGCGGTGGCGCGGGTCCAGGTTTGCGTGAATCTTGAAAATAAACCCGGTAAATTTTTCTTCTTCCGGCGCTACAAAGCGCTTGTCTGTTTGCCGGCCCAGTGGCTTCGGTGCAATCTGGATAAACGTGTCTAACAGTTCCTTTACGCCAAAATTGTTGACGGCAGAGCCAAAGAACACAGGAGCGATTTGCCCGCCCAGATAGGCTTGTAAGTCTAAGGCCCCATACACGCCTTCCAGCAGTTCCACATCTTCCCTTAGTTGAAGGGCATCCCTTTCTCCTACTTTTTTATCTAAGAGCGCATCGCTGAGTACTGCAATGGGAAAGGAGTTTTCCTCACTGATTTTCTGCCCCGGAGTGAAAAGCAGCAGGCTTCGGTCATGCAGGTTGTACACGCCCTTGAACTCTTTACCATTATTGATGGGCCAGGACATAGGGTGCAGTGAAATCTTCAGCTCCTTCTCAATTTCATCCAGCAAGTCGAAAGGCAGCTTGCCGTCCCGATCCATTTTATTGATGAAGACGATGACCGGTGTATCTCGCATGCGGCATACTTCCATCAACCTGCGGGTTTGTTCCTCCACTCCATTCACGGAGTCAATGACCAGGATTACTGAGTCCACAGCCGTCAGGGTGCGGTACGTGTCTTCCGCAAAATCTTTGTGGCCGGGCGTGTCCAAAAGGTTGATGAGCACATCCTGATACTCAAAACTCATCACCGAAGTAGCTACTGAGATGCCGCGCTGGCGTTCGATTTCCATGAAGTCACTTGTAGCATGCTTCTTTATTTTATTGCTCTTCACTGCACCCGCTACCTGGATGGCCCCACCAAAGAGCAGGAGCTTTTCAGTAAGCGTAGTCTTACCGGCATCCGGGTGAGAGATGATGGCAAAGCTGCGGCGACGGGCGATTTCTTTTTCGTACATGGGTGCTATCAAAATGCTGTCAGACTTTACAGGCAAGGTCTGCGATAAGCCGAATAGGCAAAATCAAAAATTGGGCGCGAAGGTAAAGCAGGAGCATGCGCAGTATGAGTCTAAAACCTGGATCTCAATACACTGGCCAATCACTATATACATTCATTGAGGCTGTTGGCAACTATTCCGGTTGAATTAAAGTGGCCGTTGCATTTTGCAAGCTCAAAATTTCCTTTTTCCCATGTCCAGTCGTTTACAGGATGATCTGCTTCAAGAGTTTCAAGAGCAAAAGCAATGGATCGAATCGCAGGTTGCCGGGTTTCAACCCCTGGCTGTTTCGCTGCGCAAACCGGCCATCCAGCGCCTTGCAGGAAAAAGCTTAATCCTCGTTGGTGAATTGATTTGCTGGCTCATCTTTTTTGCTGCACTCCTAGCCTGCATCTTTCTACATCGAATTTATCCGTTCACGTTACTTTTCGATGATAACATCAGCCACAGTTTGCAGCAGACGCAAGCACACGATTTGCTCATCCTTCGATTCTGCTGCTATGGGCTAATGGCTCTTTGCAGCCTGAGTTTTCTGTTGCTGGCCCGCAGCCTTGCCGGTATTCGTCAGAAAAATTCAGTCCTCAATATGGCAGGAGGGCGTATCAAAAGCTTAGTGGGGCAATCTCTGGCTCGGAAAGCAGCTATTGAAGTGGTGGAACAACGCCATTTTGGTGCCTTACAAACCCAGACCCGGAGCCAGGAACTTACCGATTTGCCCAACCCGGGCTACGATGAGCCGAAACCTCTTGAATAAACATACCGTTCCCATTTCTCCTTTTTCAACACCGCCTATTCGTATTATGAACCTGTTTGACCGCATCCAAAAAACCACCGAATTCCTGCGCAGCAATACCACGCTCAGTCCGCGTGTGGGCATTATCCTCGGCTCCGGCCTGGGCGGCCTGGTAGATGTGGTAAAAACAGAAACCGCTATCCCTTACGATAAGGTTCCCAACTTCCCAAAAAGCACCGTAGAAGGCCATGCCGGCAAGCTCATCCTGGGCAAGCTCGGCGAGGTGCCCGTCGTAATGATGGCCGGGCGCTTTCATTACTACGAAGGCTACAGTATGGAAGAACTGACCTTTCCCGTGCGCGTGATGAAAGCCCTCGGCTGCGAATGCCTGATCGTCTCTAATGCAGCAGGTGGTATGCATCCGGACTACCGTGTGGGCGACATAGTCCTCATCCGCGACCAGATCAACCTGCAACCCGAGCAACCCCTTCGCGGCCCGAACGATGAACGCCTCGGCCCCCGCTTCCCGGATATGAGCGAGCCATTCAACCTTCAACTCCTGGCTCTCGCTACGGAGATTGCCCGTGAGCAAGGCCTGGATGTCAAGACGGGTGTGTATGCAGGAGTTCAAGGCCCCTGTTTCGAAACCCGAGCCGAATATCGCTGGCTGCGCGTCATCGGTGCCGACCTCGTGGGTATGAGCACCGTGCCGGAAGTGATCGTGGCCGTACATGGCGGGATGAAAGTCTTTGGTGCCAGCATCGTCACCGACATCGGGATACGCGATGAGCTGAATAAGATAACCCATGAAGAAGTGCTGGCTGCGGCGAACGCAGCAGCCCCCAGGCTCGCAGGGTTAGTGGCAGAATTAGTGCGCCGGATGCCCTGAGTTAAGAGGGTGTACCAGGGGCTTTTTTCTTCATCATCGTACCGTTACAGATGCAACTTCGTTGCTGCTTGTCCTGAACTGGCTCAGGATTACACACGGCGGGGCTTGAGCTCCTTTCAGCTTTTCTCGGAACAGGTGGCCGCGAATGCAAGGCCGCAGCACTCCCGGCTCCTAACAAAACTCCTTCGCCACGCGTCTGATTCTTAAAGCTCCTTCTGAGTAGCTTTAAGAAAGCCTTTTGAGAAAGGCATCAATC
>JAFDYC010000064.1 GCA_018267625.1 Bacteroidota bacterium | reverse complement strand
ACACCGGCAAGCTGCGCATAGACAACAATGGCCTGCCCTTGCGGGGAAAGAAGATTATCCTGATGCAGGACGGCAGGATACTGGTGGGCTGTGCATCGTATCTCACCTCTTCAGGCAAAGACCAGAACATGGCTGTGGCCCGCATTCTGCCGAACGGCCGGCCCGACACCTTCTTTGCTCCGGGCGGCGTGTTCACCGTGGACTTTGGACGCGATGACTGGTATGAGGATTTTGCGCTTCAAAGCAATGGCGGGATCCTTATCGGTGGATCCAGCGTGGACGAAAGTACACCTGATGGAGGGCAATACCTTGCCTTTGCACGTATCGTCGTGGATGGAGGGAGATAGCGGAGTAGTGCCGGGCGGTCCGGGTTCGGGTTTTGAGGTCTTTCCCAACCCATCCAGCGGCATCTTGTATATCAGAAGAGCAAAAGCAGGGGCGGCGGTTGAGGCAGCCATTGAGTTGCTGGGGATAAACGGGCAGGTGGTGCAGCGTAAAGAAATGGGGGGCGGCGAATGGATGACTTCGATGGACACTAAAGGGCTGGCTCCCGGTGCCTATGTGGTGCGGATTGAGGCGCAGGATGGACAAGTGAGCAACCACAAAATTTTGTTGCAGTAAGGAGGAAGCAAGATTAGCCTTGTGGGAGCAGAAGAAGGTTCTAAAAAGTTCCGCCGCATGCCTTCTCCCTGATTCAGGTCGCAACTATTTTTGTAGCTTACGCGCCCAACGAAATCACAGGAAATACCGTCTTATTCGGAAACTCCGAAACTAATTTCATGAAACGTTCTCTGTCTTTACTCCTACCTGCGCTTGCCGTACTCTTTTTCTTAGCCTGCAACAAAACCCATGATGGGCTAAACACGGTCACACCCGGTACGTATCCCACGCTGGATGACATTTTTGCCCGTACGGCTTTGCCCGCAACGACTGCTTCTTTTAAAGTGGCCAGCGGTGCCCGGATTGTATCCAGCGGTGGTACGGTCGTGTACTTTCCAATTGATGCCTTTCAAACCTATGGCGGTCAGATTGTGACCGGAAGTGTGGATGTGAAGCTGCAGGACTGGGTGCGTCAGGGCGACATGACTTTTGGTAAGGTGCTGCCGGTGTCAGACAATCAGGCAATGGCAACCAGCGGGCAACTGTATATCGAAGTGACGCAAAACGGCAAGCCCGTGCGCCTTCGTCAAAACTATTATGCTATCATCCTGTTTCCGCAATATGGGCTGATGGGCAGCAGCGACCAGCTCTATCTGGGACGTAAAGTGATTGGCAGTGTAAATACGGTGAACTGGTATGGCATAGACACAGCAGGCCGCTTTAACTACACCTTGCTTGCGGATACGGTAGCCATGCGGACAGACTCACTCTACTATATTGCGGCCTCGCATCTGGCACCCAATTCCGGCCTCGCCAACTTCAGCGTGAAGGTCAATACGCCTGTGCCATTAGAGCAAACGCTGGCAGTAGCTTCGCTGGACGGCATGAAAGCTGTTTACCCGGTGTCCTCGGCAATCAACAATGTTGTTTATGCCCAACAAATTCCGGTCAACCCACTGCACTTAGCCGTGATGGGCGTAAACAAAGGCGTGTTTTATGCAGGGATTGTTCCTATTGCTTCTCCGGCTACCGATTCAACTTATGAAGTGCAATTGAAACAAGTGGACCCACAGGATTTCCGGGCCACGCTGAATGCACTTCAGTAGTCAGGGGGGAATTCGCCATTTCAGAATCTCATGTTCGCTTATCTCGAAGGGGAGCTCCGGTACAAGAGTCCCTCGCTGCTTCATTTAGATGTGAACGGCGTGGGCTATGAACTTGCAATCACGCTTCAGACCTACACAAAAATCCAGCATCTGGAACGGGCTCGTTTGCTGGTGCATCTTCAAATCAGGGAAGATGCGTGGGTGCTTTATGGCTTTGCCGATGAGGCAGAACGCAGCACCTTCCGCTCTCTGCTTGGGATATCGGGTATTGGCGCAGGCACGGCACGGATCGTACTTTCTTCACTTACACCGGCCGAACTGGAGCAGGCAGTAGCTTCAGACAATGCTACCCTGTTGCAAGCCGTAAAAGGTATCGGCGCGAAGACAGCACAGCGCATTGTGCTGGAATTAAAAGGCAAGTTGCAGTCGGAACAGAGTCCACAGACAACCGGAAAATTACCGATGCACAATACCAAAGAGGAAGATGCGTTCATTGCTCTGATGAATCTGGGTATCAGCCGCAGTGCAGCCGCAGAAGCCATCCGAAAAGCAGGTGAATGGCCCAGCGTGGAGCAATTGATTAAAGCAGCCTTGAAAGTGCTGTAATTTTTTTTGCTTCATTCTGATTTCTCAGAGATACTTTTTCATGAACAATACTTTTTGCACCGGGATATGCTGCCACTACTCATCGCTTGCTTTGAAAAGAAGGATGATGTGCGGATGCGCCTTCATTTTTGCGGTAGCAACCAGTTCACAAATGGAACGCTCTTTTCTAAGCCGAAGATGCCAATATTGCAAACCTGCCGATTCGCTATTCATTAAAAAAACAGTCACCACAGAAGATTTTGAAGGGTAAGAGCAACTTCGGGTATAAAGTCCTCTTGTTCGTCGTTGGCGCAGGAATGCTGGCGCATTTTGTTGCGCGCGGCTTCCACAACCCCTATGACCTGCCCGAGCCTGCTCCGGAACCCGACAGCCCTTCGGTACAGACAACCCGGCAGGACAGCCTTCGATTCCCCATCCATGACGGCACCGGAGACCCAACTCAGGACCGCTCCCGCAGCATGGATTTACCAGACCCCAAAAACATCAGTAAGTCCATAGACTACGACCCGGACAGCAACCGGTATTACTTAAATGAAAAAATCGGTTCGGACTTCATCCGTAACCCATCATTCCTCACGTTTGATGAGTATCAGAAATATTCAGCTCAACAGGAAGAAGATAACTACTGGAAACGTCGCCTGGATGCCCTGACCATGTTCTCCAAAAAGCCGACGCTGCCGACGATGTATAAAGACGGCATCTTCGACCGCATCTTCGGGGGCAATACCATTTCTGTGCGCCCGCAAGGCAATGTGGATGTGACGCTGGGCGGCAACTGGCAAAACATCCAGAACCCAACCCTGGTGCAGCGGGCACAGAAGTATGGCATCTTCGACTTCGACATGCAGATGAACATCAATCTGCTGGCGCAGGTGGGGGATAAGCTCAAGCTCAACATCTCAAACAACACGAAAGCCACTTTCGATTATCAGAATATTCAGAAGCTGGAATACACCGGTAAGGAAGACGAAATCATCAAGAAAATTGAAGCGGGCAATATCAGCTTCCCTTTACGTTCTACCCTGGTGCAGGGTGTGCAGTCCTTGTTTGGCCTGAAAACGCAACTACAGTTCGGTAAGCTTTGGGTGACGGCAGCCCTTTCCCAGCAAAAAAGCAAGCGCCAGAGCATCACCCTGCAAGGGGGCGCGCAGACGCAAACCTTTGCCATCAAAGCTGACGATTACGAAGAGAATAAACACTACCTGCTGGGCCAATACTTCCGCGTACATTACAATGATGCCCTGAAAAATTTCCCCGTCATTCAAAGCTTAGCGACCATCAACAAAATAGAAGTTTGGGTGACCAACCGAACGGGAGCGACACAAGGTATTCGGGATGTGCTGTGCTTCCAGGACCTTGGCGAACGCCACCCGTACCGCGCCAGCTTAGAAAACTCCAGCCGGCCCGAGCAGCCCGACAACCGCGCCAATAGCCTGTATGACCAACTGCAGCAAAACCCGCAGGCGCGGCAGTCATCGCTGGCGACGAATGTGGCACAGAGCCTCTTCCCTTCGCCGCAGCAAAGCGGGGGACAGGGCATAGACTTTGCCCGAACTACGGCCCGCCAGCTCAATGCTTCGGAATTCAGTTTTAATCCTCAGCTTGGCTATATCTCACTCAATACTCAGGTGAACCCGGATGATGTATTGGGTGTGGCGTATCGCTACACATACAATGGCAAGGTGTATCAGGTGGGTGAATTTGCAGAAGACCTGCCGCCCGATACCACCAATCCCAAGGTACTCTTCCTGAAAATGCTGAAGGCGCAAAGCCCCAACCCAACCTTGCCAATGTGGGGGCTGATGATGAAAAACGTGTATGCCCTGGGTGGTATGGGCATCAGTAAAGAAGACTTCCGGATGAATGTGCTGTATCAGGACCCTGGCGGTGGCGAAAAGCGCTACCTGCCCACAGGTGCCAGTGCCGGAGTGCCTTTGCTGACCCTGCTCAATTTAGACCGGCTGAATGCACAGAATGACCCGCAACCCGATGGTGTATTCGACTATGTGGAAGGTATCACCATCGTGCCGCAACAAGGCCGGATCATCTTCCCCGTGCTGGAACCTTTTGGTGCAGACCTGGCTCCGGCCCTCAAAGGCAATGCCCAGGATGAGCGACGCTATATCTACCAGATACTGTACGACTCTACAAAGACGGTGGCGCGGCAATTCCAGCAGCAAAACAGGTACATCATGCGGGGCAGCTACCGCAGTGCTTCTTCTTCTGAAATATTCCTGGGTGGTTTCAACATTCCGCAAGGCTCCGTGACGGTGAGTGCCGGCGGGCAGAAGCTCATCGAGAATCAGGATTACCAGATAGACTACGGCCTCGGCAGGCTGAAAATTATCAACACAGGCATACTTCAATCTGGCATCCCCATCAACGTGTCGTATGAAGACAATGCCACCTTCGGTTTCCAGCAACAAAACTTCATGGGGGCGCGATTCGATTATTACGCGAACAACAAACTGACGCTGGGCGGCACGCTGATGCGGCTCACCGAACGCCCCTTCACACAAAAAGTTTCTTTTGGAGAAGACCCTATCCGGAACACGGTAATCGGCCTGGATGGCAGCTACCAATCGGAAGCACCTGGCCTGACGCGCCTCATTGATAAACTACCCATCTACAGCACGACTGCTCCTTCTTTCATTTCGGCATCAGCCGAAGGGGCTGCCATCTTGCCCGGTCACCCCAAGCAAATCAACTCGCTCGATGGTTCAGGAGGCACTGCATACATAGACGATTTTGAGGGCACCCGTTCTTCCTACGATTTAAAATATCCTGCTGCTGCCTGGGCACTGGCCTCGACACCCGTGGGGGCAACGGACCGATTCGGTAATGCACTTTTCCCCGAAGCTACCCTGAGCGACAAATTGAATTATGGCTTCAACCGCGCGCGGCTGGCCTGGTATATTATTGAACCCACCTTAGTGGACCCGGTAGGCGGCTTGCCAGACTATGTGAAAAATGACCCGCACCAGCACTACATCCGCCAGGTGCAACAGCAGGATGTGTTTCCGGCTAAAAGCCAGGTGGCCCTGCAAAATGCGCTCAGCACGTTTGACATGACCTATTTCCCCCGGGAGCGCGGCCCGTACAACTTCGATGTGAATGGCCTGAACCCGGACGGGACGCTCAGCAACCCTCAGACACGCTGGGGCGGAATCATGCGGCCTATTGACAACTCCGACTTCGAAGCCTCGAATGTGGAATACATCGAATTCTGGCTCCTGGATCCTTACATAGATGGGGCACAGGCCGGAGACGGCTCTTTGTTTATCAACCTTGGCAATGTGTCGGAAGACATTCTGAAAGACGGGAAGAAATTTTTTGAAAATGGATTGCCTTACCCTGCCGACCCCAACAAAGTGGACCAGAGTGTGTGGGGCAAGCAGCCACGGTTTCAGCAGCAAATCACTCGAGCATTCGATAATGACCCTGCCGCCCGCGCAGCACAGGATGTGGGCTATGATGGACTTAATGATGCGGATGAAGAAGGCGCATTTTCCGATTATCTCTTACAACTGAAAAACAGATTTGGCCCGCAAAGCCCGGCCTACCTGAATGCGGAAGCGGACCCTTCTGCTGACGATTATAAATACTTCCGTGGCGGCTCCTACGAGCAGAGCACCACCTTCATCCGCGACCGCTACCGACTGTACAATAACCCGCAGGGCAACTCGCCGATCACGGATGCCAACTCCGCTTATTCTTCAGCGCAAACGACCATCCCCGAGAGTGAAGACATTGACCGTGACAACACGATGAATGAAGCGGAAGATTACTATCAATACCGCGTGGACTTATCGCCCAATATGCAGGTAGGTAGCAATTACATTGTGTCTTCGCATGTGGCTAAAAATGTGCGTCTGCCCAACGGCGGTACCGGTGATGAAACCTGGTATCAATTCAAGATTCCCATCCGCAACTACCAGCAGAAAGTAGGTTCCATTTCAGACTTCCGCTCCATCCGGTTCATGCGCATGTTCCTCACTGGATTCAGCGATACCGTAACGCTGCGATTCGCGGAGCTGGACCTGGGCCGTAACCTCTGGAGAGGCTATCAGTTTTCTTTAAAAAATCCCGGCGAAAACATACCGGATGATGAAAAGAAAACGACAGACTTCACCGTCAATTCTGTGAGCCTGGAAGAAAACGGGGACCGCTTGCCGGTGCCTTATGTGATCCCTCCCGGTGTGGACCGCCAGCTTGCAGCCGTGAGCAATGGGCAAACCATTCAGCAGAACGAGCAATCTCTTTCTCTGCAAGTGTGTACCCTCAAAGACGGGGATGCCCGTGCGGCGTACAAAGAAGTGAATGTGGACTTGCGCCAATTCGAGCGCCTGCGCATGTTTGTGCATGGTGAAAGCATGACTAATTCGGCCCCCGTACAGGATGGAGACCTGCGGGCCTTTATTCGTATTGGCTCCGACTTCACGGACAATTACTACGAATACCAAATCCCGCTGCACATCACGCTGCCGAACCCACAGGCAACGGCACAGCAAGTGTGGCCGGCAGAAAACCAACTTGATGTAGCCTTCAATGATTTGGTCAATGCCAAAACCACCCGGAATGCTGCCGGACTCAGCCCCTTGATTCCTTATACCGTGACGGATGCCAAAGGCAACAATATTGTGGTGGTGGGTAATCCCAATATTGGTGAGGCCAAGATGGTGATGCTCGGTATCCTCAACCCCAAGAAAGATGCGCAGCATCCGGGCGATGATGGCCTTGGAAAATGCGCCGAAGTATGGTTTGACGAACTCCGCATGACGGGCATGAATGAAAAGCCTGCCTATGCCGCTACCGGCAAAGTGAATATGCAGCTCGCCGACTTGGGTAATGTGCACCTGGGAGGTTCTATGCACACTCAGGGCTATGGAAATATTGACCAGAAGCTGCAGCAGCGCCAGCGGGATAATTTTTACCAATGGGATGCCAATACCAACCTGGCCTTAGGCAAGCTCATGCCCCGCTCCTGGGGTGTGCAGATTCCGTTCTTCATCGGGCATACAGAAAGTGTTTCTAACCCGCAATTCAACCCTTACGACCTGGACGTGAAATATGCCGATCAGCTCCAGGCCGCCCAAAGCAGTGCCCAGCGCGATTCGCTGCGCAAGGTGGCCCAGGATTTCACCTCTATCACCAGCGTGAACGTGAACAACGTGCGAATCACCGGAGACCCCACCAAGAACAAAGCCCCTAAAATTTGGAGCGCTAAAAACTTCGACCTCTCTTACGCTTACAACCGGCAGTTTAAACGCAATCCACTCATCGAAGGTGACGAGCTAACGAGCCACCGACTGGGTCTGGGCTATTCCTACAATGTCCGCAGTAAACCGGTGGAACCTTTCAAGAAGATGATCAGCCCGAAGAATAAATGGCTGGCGCTGATTCGGGATTTCAACTTTAACCCCCTTCCTTCTACCATTTCGTTCCGCAACGACTTGCAGCGAACTATGGATGAAACCAAAGTGCGGGTCATTGGTGATGGAGGTTATCAGATACCGCCTACTTACTACAAGAATTTTATCTGGCTGCGCACCTATGCCCTGCGTTGGGAGCTTACCCGCTCACTCTCGCTGGACTATTCCGCAAATAATACTTCCCGTATTGATGAGCCTTACGGCCGCATTGATTCCAAGCAAAAACGAGACAGCCTTTGGGACCGTATCAGCCACTTTGGGCGCAACACGATGTTTAACCAAAACGCGAATGTTTCCTACAATGTGCCGCTCAATAAACTGCCCATCACCGACTGGATGAGCCTGCGCCTCGGATACAGCACCACCTACTCTTGGACCGCCGCTTCCCAATTAGCCTACAGCCTCGGCAACACCATCGGCAACACACAGAGTAAAACCCTGAACGGAGAACTTAATTTCCAGCAGCTCTACAATAAGAACCGGTTCCTGCGAGCAGCCAGCATGCCCAAACCCAAAGGACCGGAAAAGCCCAGGAAGGCCCTGTCACGGACAGGGGATAAACCCAACGGTGGCCCCATGATCAACAGAGGTGGCATTCTTACTACCCCCAACGACAATGGGCCTGATGCTTCAGGCTCTTCCGGCTCAGAGGACGAACCCTCCGACAGAAAAAAGAAGAAACATCAGCCCAAGGACACCCTCAACCTGCGCGGTGTTGCCATCAATACGGCAAACATGAGCGACCATCAGCTCGATTCATTACACAAACTCATCCGTGCCGACGAGCTGGCCCAAAAGAAGGCGGAGAAAGCTAAACGGAAAGCCGCACGAAAGGCCGCCCGTAAGAAACGCCGCGCGATGACACCCCAGCTCAATGGCCTGGAGCGTACCGCCGGACAGCTACTCACGATGGTGAAACGGGGAACGATTTCCTACACCGAAACCGGCGGTACCATCCTGCCTGGATATATGGATAGCACCCGCTTCTTTGGCATCAACACAGCCAATGGCAGCCCCGGCTTAGGCTTTGCTTTCGGCGACCAGGTGAACCGAGCCTATTTAGACAGGCTGGCAGCGGAGGGGAAGATCACCAGCGACTCCCTGTTCAATGCCCAGTTCCAGCAAACACACCAGCAGAACCTCAATATCACGGCCACTTTGGAGCCGATTCCAAACGACCTGCGCATAGACCTTTCGCTCACAAAAAGCTTCACGAAGGCCCACAATGAATTATTTAAAGACACCGGCAACACGGGCATCTACAACCACCTGAACCCTTACGAAACGGGCTCGTTCAACATGAGCTATATCGGCCTGAAGACACTCTTCAAAAGCAGCGGCACAGCCGATGGCGGCGTGTTTACCCAGTTTGTCCAAAACCGGCGAACCATCTCCGAACGGCTCGGGAAAAACAACCCCTACACCAACGGCGCTAAAGACCCGAACGACCCGGACTTCTATAAAGGCTACAACCGCTACTCGCAGGATGTGCTCATCCCGGCCTTTATCGCTGCATACAGTGGCCGCAGCGCTTCCAGTATCCCCCTGCTCGATTACGACAACGAAAGCATAAAAAGCAATCCCTTCCGATACTACACGCCCCTGCCCAACTGGCGGCTTACCTACAATGGCCTGAACCGCCTGCCCCTCTTCCAGGATATCTTCAACAGCTTCACCGTTACTGATGCCTATACCGGCACCCTGGCCATGAGCTCCTTTGTCAGCGCCCTCTATTATCAGGATATCTACGGGCTGGGATACCCTTCTTTCTTAGATTCTAATTCGGGCAATTTCGTACCGTACTACCAGGTGCCTAACATCACGATTTCAGAAAGCTTTGCCCCGCTCATCGGCATTGATGCAGCGCTCAAAAACAGCCTCACAGCCCGCTTTGAATACCGAAAGAGCAGGCAGGCTTCCCTCTCTCTGATAGACTATCAGGTCAGTGAAACGCGCAGCCAGGAATATATTATCGGCATTGGTTTCCGTAAGAAAGGGCTGCGCCTGCCCTTTACCATTCTTGGGGTCAAGAAGCTGGACAATGACCTGAATTTTAAAATGGACATCGGCCTGCGCGATGACATCACCACCAATACCTACCTGGCGCAAGACCTCACCGTCGTCACACGCGGGCAGAAGGTGATTACCATCTCGCCCAGCATAGACTATATCGTCAGTGACCGTATCACACTCCGTTTCTTCTACGACCGACGACAGACTATCCCCTACACCACGCAGACCTACCCGATGACCACTACCCGGGCCGGGGTCACCATCCGCTTCATCTTCGCACAGCAGTAAGGCTTCAAGCCTGTATTGTTGCCCTAAACGGTACATTTTTTTGTCAGCTTTAGCCCACCGATGCAGCATCCGTTGCGACGCTCCGTTCATCCGGATTTCACTGTTCGGCTTTGCACGGAACGAATCTTGCAGCATCTCTCCATGGAGCCAAGACACTCATCCATAAAAGGGCTCTCCCGTTAACTAAAAGTTTACCAACCTTTCCGGAGAAATGACCGTCTTATGGTG
>JAFDYC010000063.1 GCA_018267625.1 Bacteroidota bacterium | reverse complement strand
GGGGGGGGGGACATTAGTGATTGCAACCGCAGTGGATAGTCGCGAATATTCAAAACTGCGTTGCCGGGGATGCTGAAAACCGGGTAGAGTAGGCAAACATAAAATTGATTAACCGTGAAAAATTTACTCTTTGGCCTATTTCTATTTTCAGGTCTATTCTTATTTTCATGCAATAAGAATACTGAAAATCAGGTATCGCAAAACAATCAAAGTACACTTGGACGCACAATGCGCGTATTAAGCACTGTAGCCGATAGTGAATTGGTTCAAGCATATTTGGCCCTAAGTCCTATAGAACAGAAAACGATATGGCTTGCACACATAGACTCGATGGTGTTAAAAAACAGCTATAGTTCATCGGAAAAGACTTACATTGACTCTTTGCGAGGATTTATTTCAGGATACGATTTTAGTACTGTCGGTGATAGTACGTTACAGTCATTTTTTGACAACTGGTATTCGGGCGCTAAAAATCAGTTAAGTAGTGATGATATTTATTTGCTCTGCTTCACTTTGTGTGACGATATGATTAACGAACAAAACCGTCTGGCACCACCACCGGGAGGCAATAATCCACTCCCGGTAGATGACTGTAATTGCAGAGTGGACAATTTTTTTGCCTGTATGACGGATAAAGAAAAATGCCATGGAGATGCATTATGCAACACAGGTAAGGGATGTGGCCTTTTATGGCTTCAGACTTGTAACGGTATGTGTTCTTTTTTCTAATACTCTATAAGTGAAATCAGTATCTATCCCAAAAGTGTGGAGTACAATTGCTAGCATCCTGTATGTGCTTTCCTTTTTTATCCTTCATCACTATGTTACTAATGCGGTTGTTGCACAAAGCAATTACAACTACGTAGTGCTTTCTAATGCAGTTCAGTATTTCCTGGCTGCATTATTATTTAAGCGATTATTCAACAGTCAAAGGTTGATGATTAATGGAATTATACTATTTTGCTCATCAATTTTTGTAACCATATTAGTTGCCTGGTATATTTCACGCGACGAAGGGAATGGACTTCTTTTCCCTCAGTTTGTTCCCTTCTATCTGTGCATCAATTTGAGCATCATATGGTTGGTTTTCAAAAATAAGTTCAATAAGATTCTAACGGTAATTGCCTCGGTCATTATCCTTGCTTGCATATTGCTTGCTGAATTGCTTATTATGCCTAAATCAGCAATTGCAGAAAATGAACATTCCGCAGCAAGTTTTGTCGGATTGACCGTGCAACCACGCCGCTATCTGGGATTACAAGGGGATACCTTAACGCTTCCTAATCCAAAGGCAAAAAGAACTGTATTCTTTATTTCTTTTATTGAATGTATTCCTTGTAGGCACATGCAACCTTTTGCCAATGAGATGAATAGTAAGTTTTGTACTCCGGAGATTGTCTTTTATAAAGTGAATCCTGTGGATGGATTAATTCGAATTAAAAAATACGAGAACAGCAAAGGCAACAAAGCTGATATAAGCACTATTATACCAATGTATATTGATTCCTTTAAGCGGCAAATCCCATTTCATGGCCTGCCTTTGACGTTAATATTGGATGAGTCTGGTAAAATTATTTATGCCCATATTGGCTATAATCCTCAGGAGAAGAATTTGTTGCTAAGCAGATTTAAATACTTCTTGAATACTAAATAGTTTAATGAAAAGCGTTACTTCTATCGCCATAATATTTTTGCTTTTCCCAAGCTGTAAGCAGAAGAGTTATTCTAACCTTCAATTTGATCGTATCACTGTTGAACTTGGAAATGTTGACGGCCAAATTGGTAGCCATTTTCAGATCGGCCTGACGAATCCTAATGTTGATTCGTCAATTACTTTATTGGGTGTATCTGAAAGTTGTAGTTGCGTAACGGATAGCTTAAAGCTTCCATTGATAATCAAGCCAAAGGAGCGAATATCAGTATCGTTCAATTATAGAAGTCCAAAATCAAAGGGTCCATTTAGACAGAAAATTTTCTTTCATAGCGATGGAGATTCTGTGCTTCAGAAAGTGACAGTTGCAGGCTTTAATATATAATGAATAATAGCTTGAAATATTTCATATCCCAAACTGAAGCTGATTGATTAATTTAGATGTGTGTGAAATAGATTTACTTCTTCAACCTTGTCTTCTTCATTTCTGATGCCGTTGCCTTTGGGCAAATTCGATATAGCCCCGGAAGTAATGGCCTGGTTACAGCCCAAAACGGAGCTTAATATTTATAATGTGAAGGTGCCGTACAGCATCGTTACTGTGCTCTATTCTGTAGATGCGACAACATCTGCCAACGCAACATATTGAGTAGATGGGGAAGGATTCTGGTAACCTACAGGCGGTATTCTGGGATCCAATCCTGTGATGGACTGTGTGCGATCATTCGCCAATGGGGTCGGATTAATTTTTTGGATTGACAATGTACACTTTAGCGGCCATTGCTTGAGTTGTTATTCCGTTCCCCCGAATAGGGAGCCTAGTGGTCCAACCACCTGGACAATTGAAAGCGTGACAGAAAATGCCGGTAATCCTGCAAATCCTCAATAATGTCACGAGTCTTTTTATAAGGTCATTATGGAAATGACTTGAATGAATCCTCTTTCTAAGGAAGGCAGATTTTTTCTT
>JAFDYC010000062.1 GCA_018267625.1 Bacteroidota bacterium | reverse complement strand
GCGCTACATGTTGCGCCTAAGCAAGCCGAACAGTTGTCTGTTACACACACACACACACACAGCGCTTAGGCGATTACGTGTGGCAATCCTGTCAACTATGACAGCGGTGCTGTTCGCATGGCCCTGCTTCAGAGGTGTAGAGGCACTGCATGCACAGACGAACGACCTGCAGAGTTTTATTATCAACGACGGAGCCGACTATTTGGGCTATGTCCTGACCCCGCACCGATTCGCCAATATCCCCTCTCCTTCCAGCATCAAGGATGGTTATCTGGCTGTCGGCAACCGCAAGGCAGGCAGTGTTCACGACAAGGTTCACCTGCTCTGTATCCCCGACTCGGCCACGGGTGTGGCAGCTACCGGTAGCCTTCTTGATATTTTCAACACCAGCGATATTCGGGCGGTAGCCATGACGCCTGCCGGCGCCAGCCCTGCCGGCAACCAGGCCAATGCTTTCGTACTCCAGGCGCGGGGTGACCAAAACATCGCTCCCGACCACATAGACGTGGTGCTGATTGATGCCGATGACCCAACACACCCGCCGTTAATCTATAACCAGTACCGGCTGGTGGACCAGGCCGGCCTGCGCCTGCAGGATATCACCGGACGGACGATATACAGCGCCACAACCCATCCCGTAGGCAATAGCGCCCATTTTGAGCTGCCCGCAGTGGCCGAAGGCCTTTATCTGGCTACATTTACGCTGAATGGCGCTCAGGCTAAGACGGTTAAGCTGAATATCCAACCCTAATCATTCATCAATCCCTATGGCCCGGCCTGCGCATGTGGTGCAGGCCGGGCTTGGGGATTTATATCACTATCCTATGCGATACTTTTTTATTCTGCTTGTGCTGCTCGGAGTTACTTGGACGACAGCGGAAGCCCGCGTACACTACGTAAAGCTCGGTGCAACAGGCCTCAACAACGGTACCTCATGGACAAATGCGTATAGTTCATTTGACTCGCTCTGCAGTTACGTACGGCCAGATACCCTTATTCAGGACACCTTCTGGGTAGCGAATGGTATTTATAGAACATTAACTATAGGAGGTTTTCGTACGAGAAACAGAGGCTTGAAAATATATGGCGGCTTTAGTGGGACGGAAACTTCGCTATCCCAACGTAATTGGTCAAATTTTCAGACGGTACTGGATGGCGATATAGGAATACCTGGAGTGATTATTGACAATTCACAGAGAGTATTATTCATAAATAGAATTGGCGATTCAACAACTATTCCGGCGAGTCCTTACATGATCCTTGACGGCTTTAAGTTCGCCAATACCTATCAAGGAGCTGGCGTAGCATACGGTTATTCTAATCGTGACTCGATAGAATTCGCAAACTGCTTGTTTACAAATCATCTGTCGTGCAGATTTGGCGGAGCGTTTAGGTATTTTAGTGATGCAATTTTATTGCAGCCGGTCAACTCAGTAGGCGTATTAAAAAATTGTCGCTTTGAGGATAATAGTGGTTCTAATCTTGTATATCCTGCCTTTAACCAATATGGTTGGGGTGCAGCTATACAGGTAAAATCTAGTTGGCAGAATTGGATGTCTCTTAGTACCCCCTTTCGCGCTCACCTCTTCATCAGCGACTGTAGCTTTATCAACAACACAGCACCTTACGGCGGCGCCATCGCCAATATGGACTCTGTCGTGTCTGTAGAAATCAGCCGCTGCGTATTTCGTGGTAATACGGCTACTGTGGCCGGAGGCGCGATTTTCGACACTTTATGGAGCAAGACAGCAGTCTATAATTCTCTGTTTATTGGCAATAGCGCGCCAAGGAGCAGTGTCTGGCATCAGGGTAGCCGCCCCGCCGGGAGTTCCGCTAAGCCATGCAAGTTGATTCAGTGCACCATTGCCAGCAACAAAAGCACATCCACTTCATCCACCGATTTTGCCGTAGTGCTCCATGGTAAAGACAGTATCATTAATAGTATTTTTTGGGATAACACCACTGGTTCCGGCCAGCAGATTAGTGCTGGGGCATCGTCCTACATCAGCACCAACATCATCCAGGGCGGCCTGGCGGGCAGCCTCGCCACCATCAACCTCAATCCGCAGTTTGTGTCGCCAGGCAGCAGCAGTGCCGCGCCTTTTACCGGCACCACGGCTTACGATTATCATCTCGCTTCGGCCTCGCCGGCCATAGACCTGGGCTTCACCGGCATCGTGGCGCCCCCCGGGCTGAACACCACCGACCTGGATGGCAACCTCCGCACCTATGGCCCCGCACCCGACCTGGGAGCCTACGAGCAGAGTTATTGCATGTTGCCCACCGTGCGGATTACACCCACACCGGTGTATATCTGCCTGGCCAGTGCCGACTCCATGCTACTCACAGCCTCGGGCGGTGCCGGCCCCGGCACCTACACCTGGATAGGGCAGGGCAATAAAGGAGGCGGCGCCTACAAGGGCAGCAGCATCTGGGCCAAAGACAGCGGCATGTATCAGGTGATGAGCTACGACACGGCCACGGGCTGCCGCGGGCAAGGCTCGGTGTATGTGCGGGTGGTGCCGCAGGTGAAGCCCGTAATCACCATTTCGTGGACT
>JAFDYC010000061.1 GCA_018267625.1 Bacteroidota bacterium | reverse complement strand
GCGCACAACCGGAGCACCAGCACCGACACCACCGACTACCCGGTTACCCTTAATGGCCGGGATACCATCCGCAACTGCATCTTCTGGGGCAATGTGAGCGGCTCGGGCCGCCAGATTCCCAGGCCCAGCGGCCCCGTGCTTATCACCGACAACCTCATCCAACCCGGCGGCAGCCCCACGCCGGTCTTTCCCCGCACCTACACCTTCAACCCGCTCTTCGAATACCCAGGTACCGCTGCTGCCGCACCCTTCCCGCTCAACAATACCTACGACTACCGCCTCAAGGCTTATTCGGCAGCAATAGACACGGCCAGCAACCTCGGCAGCCTGCAGGGCTACAATACCCACGACTTAGACAGCAACCTGAGGGTCTTCGGCACACACCCCGACCTCGGCGCCTACGAGCGCATCTACTGCACTGGGGCACCCATCACGCTCAGCCCCAACCCCGTGACGGTCTGCGGCTCAGACTCGGTGCTTCTGGTGGCCAGCTCCAGCACCGGCGGGCCCTTCTACTGGAACGGCGCCGACACGGCCTACGACAGCATCTGGGTGAAAGAGCCTGCCCACACCACCTACCACGTCATCTACGCAGGCCTGACAGGCAATGATAAAATCGCCTGCCGATCCAAAAACTCGGTGGTCATAAATGTGTATCCCAAGCCCTATGCGGTAGTCAGCCTGCAGGATAGCACCCTGAGTGTGCCCCCGCTGTTTGGCGGCTATCAATGGTACCGCAACGATACGCTCATTCCCGGGGCTACCGGCCCCAGCCTGCTGGCCAGGAGCAATGGGCGCTACCGAGTCATGATAACCGGCTTTGGCAACACCTGCACCGACTCGGCGGTGTACCTGCTGGCCAATCTGAAAGTGGGCACTCAAACCCTTGCGGGCAATCTGCAGATAATGCCCAACCCCGCACGGGACGGGCGTTTCCACGTCTCGCTGGATGCAAAGACGCCGGTGAAAGAAGTGCGTGTCCGTGTTAGTGATATCACTGGCAGGGAGCTGCTGAGCCGGCAATACACCAACCCGGGCAGCAACTTCTTTGAGGAAGTCAATCTGGGAGCAGTAGCGCCCGGCATTTATTTCGTGCGTATCACAGCGGATGGGGAGGCCTTCAGCCGGAGGGTGGTGGTAGAGTAGGCTTTTTAGGCCCGAATGCTCAGCCGCCTGATTTTCAAAAACATGAATTTATCCTTTATGCCA
>JAFDYC010000060.1 GCA_018267625.1 Bacteroidota bacterium | reverse complement strand
CCACTGCATATTCCAGCACTAAGTCCCAACCAATGATCCAGGCAATAAACTCGCCCATAGTCGCATAAGAGTAGGTGTATGCACTGCCCGCAATGGGGATCATCGAAGCAAACTCGGCATAGCACAAACCGGCAAAAGCACAACCAAAAGCGGCAATGATGAATGAGATAATGATGGCCGGGCCGGCATAGTCAGCAGCGGCAAGCCCTGTGAGTGAAAACAAGCCCGCACCGATAATGGCACCGATGCCGAGCGCTACCAGAGCAGGAGCTGTCAGGGTTTTCTTGAGTCCTTTTTCATTGTCAGCCGCTTCTTCTAGTAGTTGGCCTAATGGTTTTTTTATAAAAATGCTCATGAGCGATAGAAGGGCAGGTGCCCATATTTGGGGCTGGCAAACTACGGCAGAATGCTTTGATTACTCAAGCCCTGGAGCCTGCCTGGCAAAAAATCGCCGCCTGATTTTGGGGCTTTTTCAGGATAAAATGCCGTTAACATTACCGGGCTGAACAGCATCCTGTTTTTTTAGATGAACAGCACTGCTATATCAACAAGCCTGAAGCGCTCATACGATGAATTGAAAAACCCGCACGGAGGCGGCCCTTACTTTTGCCCCACCTGCTAAGCCGTCATCCTTCATTTTTTGAGGTTCATCGGTTGCAGCATTTTTTAAAATCAACACTTCATTATGGCACACTCTCTTCCTGCATTGCCTTACGCTTTCGAGGCACTTGAGCCGCACATTGACGCTCAGACCATGCAAATCCACCACGACAAGCACCATCAGGCTTATGTGGACAACCTAAACAAAGCCCTTGCTGGCAGCGGAGCCGAAGACAAGTCTCTGGATGAGCTGATGGCTTCCATTTCAACATTCCCAGCAGGCGTACGCAACAACGGCGGTGGCCACTGGAACCACTCTTTGTTTTGGTCTGTGCTTGGGCCTAATGGGGGCGGGCAACCTTCAGGAAAACTGGCGGATGCCATTCATGCTGCCTTTGGCTCAGTGGATTCACTGAAAGAAAAAATCAACGCTGCAGGCGCTACCCGCTTTGGTTCTGGCTGGGCCTGGCTGATCGTGAAGGAGGGCAAACTGGAAGTTTGCACCAGCCCCAATCAAGACAACCCGCTGATGGATGTGGCCGAGGTGAAGGGTACACCCATCTTTGGCATTGATGTTTGGGAGCATGCCTATTACCTGAAATATCAAAACAAGCGAGGCGATTACCTTGCTGCAGTATGGAACGTCGTAAACTGGGCAGAGGTATCTCGTCGCTTTGAAGCGGCCCTTTAAGTTGTTCCTCATTCTTTGACAAACTGAAGCCCTGTTGCTAACCGCAGCAGGGCTTTTGCATGGTTCCAAAACTATCACTACTCATAGGACAGATGTAATTGCTTTTTCAGCTCAGATCATCACCCGGCAGCCGTTGCAGCCTGTCCTGATCTCAATTTCAAAATTGCAGCCTTGAGCAAGATTTTCGCTGTTGGCTTTTCCTGAAAAAACCGTTCTGCAAAATAGAACCACACATGTTTCAAGAAGAAATGCTTTTGGCTGAAAAGTGCTTCACAGAAGGTTTTTAGGGTGTTACCTTAAGAAGCTTCATCTCCATCATTACGATGGATGAAACTGGCAAAAAAAATAAACAGGCTATAGCTCACTCAGGGCCTGCGCAGCAATCCAGCCACTGCTCCAGGCATGCTGAAAATTATACCCTCCTGTGACCCCATCTACATCCATCATTTCGCCGGCAAAGAATAATCCCGGTATCATTCGGCTCTCCATTCGATGCGGGTCAATCTCACTAAGCCGCACCCCGCCACAAGTCACAAACTCTTCTTTGAAAGTCGTCTTACCCCGCATCTCATAGTGGTCGTCCAGCAAGGAACTGAGAAGCTGCTGTTGCGGGCCGGAAGCCAGGTCGGCCCAGCGGCATGCCTCACTCAGGCCTGCGCGCAAAAGGAAAAATTCCCAGAGACGACGAGGCAATCCAAAGGGATTTTTTTCTTTTAGAAAATGTTTGCCTTTTGTAGTTCGGAGTTGGACAAACAACTCGCGCAAAGCATCTTCCTTTTGGTCGTGCAGCCAGTTGATGATGACTACGGCTTGATAAGCCTGCTCCTGTAAGGCCCGCGCAGCCCAGGCCGAGGTGCGCAACACACAAGGCCCGCTCAGCCCCCAATGTGTAATCAGTAGGGGCCCTACTTGTTGCCCTTTGATGCCGGCAAGCTTCAGTCGCACCTCTGGCACCGAAAGGCCCATAAGCTGTGTAATGGGATTGCCGGGAAGATTAAACGTAAAGAGCGAAGGAGCAGGAGGCTCCAGATGATGGCCTAAAGCCTCGAGCCAAGCGGCCTGGCCAGCTTTCTGAATTCCGCCGCAGGCCAACAGCACCCGATCGGCTGCCCAGCCCGTACCATCACTGAATTGAAGTTGCCAACCCGAGCCTTGCCTTTGCAGGGCACTTAGTGCTTTGCTGTATTCAATCTGTGCATGATGGAGCTGCATGGAGGAAAGGATACAATCAATGATGCTTTGCGATTGATTGCTCTTTGGGAAAACACGCCCGTCAGCTTCTGCCTTTAGGGGTACTGCTCTTTGCTCGAACCATTCGATGGTCTTTTGTGGGCCGAAGCGATGCAAGCTTCTTTTCAATAATGCTCGTCCTCTTGGGTATTGTGCAAGCAAAGTATCTACGTCAAAACAAGCTTGCGTCACATTGCAACGGCCACCACCTGAGACCTTCACTTTTGAAAGGGGACGGTTGCTTTTTTCAAAGACCCGCAGTTCATGTCTGCCGGTGATATTTGCAGCAGCAAAACAGCCCGCAGCACCCGCTCCGATGATAGCTATCCGAGACATGACTGGGAAATTATACAGACTGTTGGGCCAGAAATAGAGCAGTTCTGAAACATCAAAGAGTCAGCTTTGCCTTGCCGCTTTTTCCTGTGCATCCACCACTGCGATGGCAATCATGTTTACGATTTGGCGCACGGAAGAACCGAGCTGCAACACATGCACCGGCTTTTTCAGCCCGAGCAGGATGGGGCCTATGGCCTCTGCGCTGCCTACTTCCTGCAGCAGGTGATAGGCAATGTTTCCCGATGCGAGGTTGGGGAAGATGAGCACATTGGGTGCCTCATTTGCCAACACCGAGAAGGGATAATTCTCTTTAAGTAAATCCTGGTTGAATGCGACACCGGCTTGTAGTTCGCCATCTACAATTAAGTCGGGATATTGGTTGCGGAGCCTGGCTACGGCATTGCGCACGGTGATGGCTTCTGGCGAATCCGATGAACCGAAATTGGAATAGGACAACATGGCCACACGTGGTGTGATGTTGAAACTTTTTGCCTCACGTGCCGTCATTCGTGTTATCTCTACCAATTCATCTTCTGTAGGGTTGAATGTGACGGTAGTATCGGCAAAGAATAAGGGCCCGCGACGGGTGAGCATCAGGTACATGCCGGATACTTTTTTCACTCCTTCTTCCAGCCCGATGATATGCAGTGCGGGGCGTACGGTGTCGGGGTAGTTTCGTGTAAGCCCCGAAATGAGTGCATCAGCCTCGCCGGTTTCGACCATCATGCAGCCAAAATGTACCCTATCGCGCATAGCCTTTCGTGACTCATACAGGTTGAAACCTCTACGTTGACGTCTTTCAAAAAAGATATCTCCGTAGGCATCGCGTTGTGCGGAATGCGATTCACTGCGCGGGTCTATGATGAGAACCTCGTCTAATTGGAGCGCATTCTCCCGGATCAACTTGCGGATAGCCTGTTCGTTGCCGAGCAGAATGGGAATAGCGATTCCTTCATCCCTTGCTATTTGTGCTGCTTTAAGCACCTTCAGGTTTTCAGCTTCAGCAAAGACGACCCGCTTCGGTGCCTGACGTGCTTTATTGATGACGTAGCGAAGCAAATTGTCTTCCCGACCGAGTCTGTTTTGTAATTCATTTTCGTAGGCATCCCAATCGCTAATGACCTTTCGCGCTACCCCACTCTCAATGGCGGCCCTGGCCACTGCAGAAGCCACTTTCGGGAGCAACCTGGGGTCAATAGGCTTGGGTATGATATAGGTCTTGCCGAAGTACAGGCTGCGCTCATTGTAGGCCACATTCACGATTTCGGGCACCGGTTCTTTCGCTAATTCGGCGAGTGCTTTCACGGCAGCCAGTTTCATAGCTTCATTGATGCTGCTTGCTCGTACATCCAGTGCTCCGCGAAAGATGAAAGGGAAGCCCAGCACATTGTTTACCTGGTTAGGAAAATCAGAGCGACCAGTAGCCATAATGACATCAGGTCTTGCTGCGGTTGCAGCATCGTAGGTGATTTCAGGGTTGGGATTTGCAAGGGCAAATACGATTGGATTCACGGCCATTCCACGCACCATATCCTGGCTTACAATACCCCCTTTCGACAAGCCGATAAAAACATCAGCGCCTTTCATAGCATCTTCAAGCGATTGCGTGCCGCAGGGCTGTGCGAAAGGGCGTTTGTGTTCGTCAATATCATCCCGAGAAGCTGTAATAAGGCCCTTACTGTCGAACATGTAGATGTTACTTGCATTTGCTCCTAAAGCGATGTAAATGTGGCAACAGGAAATAGCCGAAGCGCCGGCTCCTGAAACGACAATTTTGACCTGAGCAATGTCTTTCTCGACCAATCCTAAAGCGTTGAGCAGCGCAGCACCTGAGATGATGGCCGTGCCATGCTGGTCGTCGTGCATCACCGGGATTGAGAGTGCTTCTTTCAATCGTTGCTCTATCTCAAAACATTCTGGCGCCTTGATGTCTTCCAGATTGATGCCCCCGAATGTGGGTTCAAGCGCTTTCACGACGCGTACAAACTCATCAGGGTCCTTTACTGCCAGCTCAATGTCGAAAACATCTATGTCGGCAAAAATTTTAAAGAGCAATCCTTTCCCTTCCATGACCGGCTTACTTGCCTCAGGGCCAATATTGCCGAGGCCCAACACGGCGGTTCCGTTGGTGATTACGGCAACTAGATTTCCTTTGGCTGTGTATTGATAAACATCTTCCGGATGGGCTGCAATTTCAAGGCAAGGTTCCGCAACACCAGGGCTGTAAGCCAAAGCAAGATCGCGTTGGGTCTTGGTTTCTTTGGTGGGGATAACTTCTATTTTGCCTGGACGGCCATTGCGGTGGTATTCCAGTGCATCTTCTTTTCTGATTGCATGTGCCATTGGAGGGGCAATTTACGCAGGAAGCTTAGGGGTATTTGGTTTGCTTTCGTCTTTGCTTCTTTCAAGAAAAAATTGAGCCAATGCTGCCTTTCGAATAGAGATAATTACGGTTTCCAAATAGGCCGTGCAGCAAAAGAGAAACCTCTGGGAATATACACCGTGTCTTGCTTCAGGGCCCCTCGGCAAATCATGATGAGGGCGGGCTGAGCAGAATCCACACGCTGTACCCAATCCGGGTGATTAGTAAGATACCAGTTGACGATTTGTGCCGTCTGCCAATGCTTAAAAGAAAGGGTATCCCCCACCTGGAAGGTGTGTGCTAATTCATGGCCAACGGCTTCGTAGTCTTCCACTGCAGGCATACTCTTGGGCAATAGCCGGGCTTTTCCATTCAGAACAAGACCCGAAAATTCAGAAGCTGAAGTGTATGCTACCCTTGCGAAGCTACATGTGATGACCAGCAGGCAAAGCATTTTCAATAAGATACCAGTATTCTTCCATTTAGGCCAGGCTAAAGCCATAAGCAGCGCAGAAAAGACATATCCAAAGACCCAATAGCGAACCTGAAACAAAAGAGTGTGGCCGGTGAGGATTGAATGCAGCAAGGAAGCTGCGGTATATGAAATCAGAACCCACACACATAGTTTCAGCCAAACATCCTTACGGGCATTTATAACGAGTACCAATGCCAGAGCAAAAGCAGGAATTGCAGGCAAAATGCGTAAAATAGAAGCACCCGTTCCCTGTAAGAAATTGACTGGTTGCCCGAAGGCGCCCGAATAACTTGATGCTAGAGCAATGGCAAGGTTAATTAGGGATGAATGCGTTGAAAGTTCTGGTGGCACCAGCCTGCCGTGTTCATGTAGTTGAACGATATTTCGAAGACTCTCCCAACCCTGTAAAGGAATTAACCAGATAAGAATGGGTAATAAGGCAGCTCCTGCCAAGGGCAAAAATTGCTTGAATGAAAACTTGCTTTTGAAAACAGATAGCAGGAAAATAAACTCTGGCACTATGATCAGTGCAGACAAATATTGGCTTAGGAAAAGGAGCGCCCAAAGTAGGCCCAGAAATGCGAGTAGCCCGTTTAGTTTGATAGTTGGAGATAGATTTTGATTCTGTTTTTTTATGGACAGAAGCAAATGAAGCGAGGCAACACACAACAAAACCCCAAGGCTGTAAAAGCGCACGTATTGAGCCAGATCAATGATGACTCCATTACCTGCAAAAGCCGCCAGAACAAAGAGTGAAATCCTATTATTTAGTTCCAGTCTTCGAAAGAAACAAAACAGAAGAATCAGGCTAAGGATAACCAGTACTGCTGAAAGACAACGAGCGGAAACAGCCGTAATTCCAAACTCTTTAAACCAAAAATGAAGCAAGAAAAAGAACGGGATTCCCTGGCCATTATCATTCATTGCTGCACTAGTCATATTGCTTAGGCTTTGCCGGGCAACATAAGCTCCAGTATGAAAAACAGAGCCAGGAAGCTGCACAGACGAGAATTGTCCGAATGCATCGAATTGGCTCAGGGGGCCTCCAGTACCCAATGCAATGTTTACGCTATACCGTTCGTCAAAATCTAAAGGCTTATCTCCAATCCGGAAACAATACAACCAAGCTGCGAGGAAGATAATCAGGCAAGGAAGAAGCCAATGGAGAAATTTCCGGAATGCAGGTTGCATACAACGATAAATACAATGCTTTTCAAGCGCAAAGATTAATATGCTAAAAGGAACAATCCAGCAATTACAGAATCAAAATACATGCATCAGTTCAACCCAAAATACGGGTATCCGGCACACGCTATAAAGCAGCGATAAGTGCGAAACCCCAAACAAGAAAAATGAACCCTAAAGAGAAGCCGGCCACAGCTACGCCCCGTTGCCTTCTTCGAAACCCTACTGTGCCAAATACCAAAGCAAAGACACTAAAAGCTACTACCGGAACCAAGAAAAAAGGGAAAGAAGTCAGACTAAAGGCTAGCAAAGCAGCAGCAGAAAAAATGCTACTGACCAATGCAACTCGCCCTTCGATATTACTGTTGTAAAGATCATCCGGATTTTTATGTTTTCGCGGACGGTCATCATTAAGAGGCCAGGAATTAGGAAGATATTCAGTTGGTTGGGCTCCAAATTGAATACAGTTCCATTCATAAAATAACAAAGGCTGCGGTGCTTTGAGCACCGCAGCCTTTGAGTTTGCCGTCAACACAAATGAAAGAATCGAAATCAAGGTTACATACCTAATCAGAATACTCATGGTTGAAGGCAAAGCTAATTCCCATAAGAACACAGTCGGGTTATAGGGAAGAAATCAAAAAAGGCAGAAGCCGATGCTTCTGCCTTTTTGATTTACTCAATCACCATGTAAGTGAAAGTTGGGCTATTTGTTGCCAGACCGGGCAAAGGAGCACGGAAATAAACATCAAACCCTGTAGTTGAAGCAGACACGTAAGTGTTGTAGTAAGAAGCAGTCAAGCTGGAAGGAGTTACTACTACGATGGGTGAATTAGTGCAAGTGTACACGAAGTCAACGTGGATTTGAGTCCAACCGTTGGAGTTGTTAGCACCACCACATATAATTTCACCCCGTACATCAGATGCTCCGGTGGACAGTGTAACTGTGCTAATTCCATTGCTGGTGCTGGATACGATAGAAGGATTAGGTGAAATATCCTGACGGTTACGCAGGTGACCATTTCTGAAGTCAATACGTTGTGTAGGATCGGTCACGTTTACACCCATAAATACAGACTGTACCCGAGCCGGAGTTGCAGTGCTACCAGAAGTAGGGTCTGTGGCACCTATGGTAACGGCATTGTTCACTGTAACCTTACCATTTGAACCAAAAGTACCTGACCAGTTGAGGCCGGGGGCAGTACCATCTGCCTGAGCACCTACATAAGTATTGTTGCTACCAGTCGTATTCAATAAGCCAGAGCTTGCTCCAAGTACTGTGTTCGCCATACCATTCACATTCAACCTTAAAGCACCGGTACCAATAGCAGTATTGAAAGAGCCAGTTGTATTTACGAACATAGTTCCCATACCCATGGCTACGTTCAACTTACCACCCATATTATAGTATAAGGCATAAGAACCAACCGCAGTACCGCCAGAGTCACTAACGTTCATATGCAGGGCCTCATAACCTACAGCAGTATTGAAAGCACCAATCGTGTTATGGTTCAATGAGTAAGCACCAGTACCGGTATTGTTATTACCTGTAGTATTTACTTGCAAAGCGCCATAGCCAAAAGCGGCATTACTGTCACCGGTAGTGTTCGCACCTAAGGCATCATAACCCATTGCAGAGTTTCTACCGCCCGTAGTATTTACATTCAGAGCAAAACCACCAACTGCAGTATTGTATTCGCCATGCCCGGTACCAATATTTGGTGTATTCAACATCAGGGATTGATAACCCCAAGAAGTATTACCACCCATCGCATTGGTTTCAAGGCGTCCGGCCTTAGTATTATCAATACGAATGTTCATGGGTTTAGCATCTGTGGTACCTAAAAAATTTGTACCGTCAATGGTTCCTGAATTGCCTAAAAGTTTCCAGGCAAGCCCCCCGAGAGAAGCCGTTGCATTTTCAGAAACCCATGAAGACCCATCAAAATAATACAGGCCAGCTCCATTAGCGTTAGTACCTGTAATTGTAGCATTAGTATTATACACTTCCATGCCTGCCTTCGGACTCGGAACTGTAGTGACATCCGAAGTAGAAGTTAATGACACGCGAGTGTGATACAAAGCCTTATTCGGGCTTTCCAATTCCAAAATCGAAGCGGGGTCAATGGTGCTCGGGTTTAGGCCTAACTTCAATTGAGCTTGCGCAGAAGCGCTCAACAAGAGAAGTGAGCCGATAAGTAATGTGTTCTTCATGGTGATAGAATTTGAACGGAAATATAGTTTAACTTCCGGTTAACGAGCAAAGTTTTTTTTCAAGAGATTTTGATTCCCCCGTAATCACTTATTTGTTAACAATTTGGAAACATGCACACTAATCGAATATGATTTGCTTTTCCTGAAAAATCTACGTCAGATTTCGTCAATTTTCAGGGATTTCAACACTTAGCGCCCCCTTTTCGGGCACTGAATAAGCCCCATCAAAGCTTCAAATCCATTAAGCACCTACAGCTTAATAATTCTACTATTTTAAAGGGAACCTACCCGTTGAATGCATCTAAGAACTTGCACAACCCTAAAAAATTAATAATCATATTGGTTCCGTAATAACTTAGGACTTCATTACAAATCAGGGAATTGAGTAAAATATTCCAGTGTATCTCAATCAGGATTACTACGATTTGTTATTGCTCTCGCTTTTTATGATGCTGGGAGGTGCGCTCTGATTTAATAATCGTTACGGCTTATTCTGAACAATAGCAGGGAAAAACACGAATTCCTACTGTACAAAAAGGAAATTGGGTTTTGCTGAACCAAAGTACATTTTCCGTGAGATTTCGCATAAAAAAAAGGCTGCCTCAGAATGTTGAGGCAGCCTTGACTAGAATCTATCAAAAAAGCAAATTCCAGCCCTATTCTTCGTCATCAAATTCGAGTACCGCACGTGAACTCATGAGCAGCTCCATTTCTTCCTTAGAGCCTACTACTATGTCTTGGAATTCACGAACACCGGTACCAGCAGGAATTAGATTTCCGGTGATTACATTCTCTTTCAGCCCCATTAGATCATCGGACTTACCGTTGATGGCGGCTTGAGAAAGCACCTTAGTTGTTTCCTGGAATGAGGCTGCAGAAATCCAGCTTCGTGTACCGAGGGAAGCCTTCGTGATACCCAGCAAGAGCGGAGCAGAAGTAGCAGGCTGTGCTTCCCGATATTCTACCAGTTTTTTATCGCTTCGACGTAAGGCTGAATTTTCTTCGCGGATTTCACGGATGGTTACAATCTGTCCAGGTTTAAACAGGGTGCTTTCGCCTGATTCTGTAACTACTTTTTTGTCGAAAATCCAATCATTTTCGATTTGAAAATCAGTCTTGTCTTCGGTATCGTCTTCGAGGAATTTTGTGTCTCCTGGATCTACAATAGTCACCTTGCGCATCATCTGACGAACAATCACTTCGATGTGCTTGTCGTTAATCTTTACACCCTGTAAACGATACACTTCCTGTATTTCATTCACGAGGTATTCTTGAACTGCGAAGGGGCCCTTGATAGCCAGGATATCGCTAGGTGTAATGGCACCATCTGAAAGGGATGCACCGGCCTTCACGAAGTCACCATCTTGAACCATGATGTGGCGGGTCAGTGGGACGAGGTATTTCTTCACCAGGCCTTCACGGCTTTCAACTGTGATTTCACGATTGCCCCGCTTCACTCCACCGAAACTAACTACTCCATCTATTTCGGATACTACAGCCGGGTTGCTTGGGTTACGGGCTTCAAAGAGTTCCGTAACACGGGGCAGACCACCTGTGATGTCGCGGCTGCGGCCCATCACGCGAGCAATCTTCACTATGACCTGGCCATTGTGGATTTGTTCCCCTTCTTCCACAACAATGTGGGAACCCACGGGCAGGTTGTAGGACTTGTTATCCTTACCGTCAATGGCGATAGAAGGAATTTTGGTCTTGTCTTTTGTTTCAATAACCACTTTCTCACGGTGACCGGTTTGTTCATCTGCTTCTTCACGGAAGGTGATGCCTTCGATGATATTCTCAAAACGCACCGTACCACTTACTTCAGAAATGATGACCGCGTTGAAGGGGTCCCAGTTACACATCGTATCTCCCTTCACGACCTTCTGACCATCCTTTACTTTCAGGATGGAGCCGTACGGGATATTGTTGGTAATAAGTAGGCGATCGCTCTTCACGTCCACAATCCGGGCTTCGCCAGTACGGCCAATAACTACTGTCTCTTTCACCCCTTCTTCATTGGTATAGGAAGTTGTTCGTACGCCATCAAACTGGATGGTTCCGTCAAATTTTGCGAGCAATTGGCTTTCGATGGCTGAGGCACCGGCCACTCCACCTACGTGGAAGGTACGAAGGGTAAGCTGGGTTCCCGGCTCACCGATGGACTGTGCCGCAATGATGCCAACGGCATCGCCCTGCTGGGCCATATAACCAGTTGCGAGGTTCTTGCCATAGCATTTCGCACATACTCCGCGCTTGCTTTCACAGGTCAGTACAGAACGGATTTCCACCATTTCAATACCACTGTCTTCAATAGCGTGGGCGATGTCTTCTGTGATTTCTTCACCGGCAGCAATAATGAGTTTATCGCTGGAAGGATGGTACACATCATGCAGGGAAGTACGGCCCAGGATACGGTCGTACAGTGGTTCAATGATGTCTTCATTGTCCTTCAATGCGGTGGTGGCAATGCCCCGCAGCGTATGGCAATTTTCTTCGTTGATGACTACATCTTGCGCAACATCCACCAGACGGCGGGTGAGGTAACCGGCATCTGCCGTTTTCAGCGCCGTATCTGCAAGGCCCTTACGGGCACCGTGCGTGGAGATAAAATATTCAAGTACGGAAAGACCCGTTTTGAAGTTTGAAAGAATCGGGTTTTCGATGATTTCAGAACCGGTAGAGCCCGAGCGGCGGGGCTTAGCCATAAGGCCTCTGAGGCCGGCAAGCTGTTTTACCTGCTGTTTAGAACCACGGGCGCCGGAATCCAGCATCATATACACAGAGTTGAAACCCTGTTTATCGGAAGCCATCTCACGAATCAGTGTTTCGGTAACGCGGGTATCTACCCGGCTCCAGATATCAATGATTTGGTTGTATCGCTCATTGTTGGTGATCAGACCCATGTTGTAGTTGTCCATCACTTCATCCACTTCAGTTTGCGCAGCAGCCACTAATTCCTGCTTCACTTCCGGAATGGTGAGGTCATTTATGGAGAACGAAAGGCCTCCCCGGAAGGCGGTGCGGAAGCCCAGTGTTTTGATATCGTCCAAGAATTGAACGGTCTCCGGGATGGTCGTATTCTTGAGGATATCACCGATGATTTCACGCAAACTTTTCTTGGTGAGGATGGCATTTACATAGCCATTTTTCTTCGGCACAAACTGGTTGAACATGACACGGCCTACAGTAGTCTCTATAAGCTTCTTTTCAATCTCACCTTCTTTGTTCCGCACATCTACACGCACCTTGATCCAGGCATGCAGTTCCACACGCTTTTCATTGTGCGCAATGATGACTTCTTCGGGTGAATAAAAGGCCATGCCTTCTCCTTTCACCTTGAGTTTATCCGTGCTCTTCTTGCCTTTCGAGATATAATAAAGCCCCAACACCATGTCCTGAGAGGGCAGTGTAATGGGCGTACCGTTCTGTGGATTCAGGATATTATGAGAAGCAAGCATCAGGAGCTGAGCTTCCAAAATAGCGGCATTAGAAAGAGGTACGTGAACGGCCATCTGGTCCCCGTCGAAGTCGGCGTTAAAGGCCGAACAAACCAGAGGGTGAAGTTGAATAGCCTTGCCTTCAATCATTCGGGGCTGGAAAGCCTGAATAGATAAGCGGTGCAATGTCGGAGCGCGGTTGAGCAATACAGGATGACCCTTGAGTACATTTTCCAGGATATCCCAAATCACGCTTTCCTTGCGCTCTACCATTTTCTTCGCACTCTTCACGGTCTTAACAATACCGCGCTCAATGAGTTTACGAATGATAAAGGGTTTGAACAGTTCAGCAGCCATATCCTTAGGCAGGCCACACTCATGCAATTTCATTTCAGGCCCTACTACGATAACCGAACGACCTGAGTAATCCACCCGTTTACCAAGCAGGTTCTGACGGAAACGACCTTGCTTTCCTTTCAGCACATCGCTCAGTGATTTTAATGCACGCCCGCCTTCAGCTTTGACGGCATTTGACTTCCGGCTATTATCGAACAAGGAATCCACGGCTTCCTGAAGCATCCGCTTTTCATTACGCAGAATCACTTCCGGAGCCTTGATTTCCATAAGGCGTTTCAGGCGGTTGTTCCGGATGATTACACGGCGATAGAGGTCGTTCAAGTCCGAAGAAGCAAAGCGGCCACCATCTAGGGGCACCAGCGGGCGCAGTTCCGGAGGAATCACCGGGATATACTGCATAATCATCCATTCCAGCTTGTTTTCAACTCGGCTGTTGGCATCGCGGAAGGCTTCCACAACCGACAGGCGCTTCAAGGCTTCCTGCTTACGTTGCTGTGAAGTTTCATTGGCAGCCGCATTACGGAGGTCGTAGGAGAGCTGGTCGAGGTCAATGCGGGAGAGCAATGCCTGAAGGCTTTCCGCACCCATCTTGGCGATAAACTTATTCGGGTCTTCGTCCGGCAGCATCTGATTTTCGCGGGGCAAAGCATCCAGGATCTCCAGATACTCATCTTCCGTAATCAGTTGCAGACGGGTTTCTTCTTTGTCTTTCAGGTTGAGCTTTTGACGAATCATTTCGTCGGCGGCACCGCCCTGTACCACTACATAACGCTCATAATAGACGATGCTTTCCATCTTCTTGGAAGAGCAGCCGAGCAGGTAGCCGATTTTGTTGGGAAGGCTCTTGAAATACCAGATATGCACGATGGGCACCACCAGCTTGATGTGTCCCATACGTTCCCGGCGGACTTTCTTTTCGGTCACTTCAACGCCACAGCGGTCGCAGACGATGCCCTTGTAACGAATGCGTTTATACTTGCCGCAATAGCATTCATAATCCTTGACCGGGCCGAAAATTTTCTCACAAAAAAGGCCATCACGCTCCGGCTTGTATGTGCGGTAGTTGATGGTCTCCGGTTTCAACACTTCACCGAATGAACGGTCGAGGATGTTGTCAGGCGATGCGAGGGAGATGGTGATTTTGTTGAAACCAGCCTTAGGTTTCAATTCTTTCTTGGTTGCCATATTTTGAAAGCGTTCTCGAGTTTATTTTTCTTCAAAAAATGTCGCTAAAGGCCTCAAACGTCAAAAGCCTGAAGGAATGCGGAAAGCATTCCCGACAGGTCAGTTTCTGTCAGATTCCGAAAAACGATAAATAGATAGGATGCACGCGCGGGGCGCAAATATAGGTAGCCGGAAACAGGCGGCAAAAATTATTCCAAACCTCTTCCGTTCTGAAAGATATTTTTCACGATTCTTTCGCGTTGCCACTGGGCAGAACGGGCTAAAACCCCAAGACTGCTACGGCAATTCATTAGCATTTCTGATAGCTTGATAGTTGCCAACTTCTCACGGCACGTTCTTGATTGTGTTTACTTGCCTTGCTGCACCACCATGCTTTGGCGGAGAAAACAGCAATCATATTGAATGGAACAACATCTTGTACGCATCCTTTCTATCCGGGAACTAACCCATGACGTGCGTAGCTACCGGGTTGAAAAGCCAGAGGGCTATTCGTTTATTCCAGGGCAGGCAACGGAGGTCTGCATCAACAAGCCAGGCTGGGAAAATGAACGCAGGCCGTTTACGTTCACATCGCTAAATGAGGAGCCCACACTGGAGTTCACGATCAAAAGCTATCAACACGGCGGTGTCACCCAGCAATTGTATGAGCTGAAACCGGGCGATAGCCTCATCCTTCACGATGTCTGGGGTGCTATTTCTTATCAGGGGCCGGGCTATTTCATTGCTGGCGGGGCGGGTCTGACTCCTTTCTTAGCCATCTTGCGCCAATTGAACAAAGAAGGAAAACTGGCGGGCAATAAGCTCTTCTTTGCCAACAAGTCTGCCGTGGACATCATCCTCAGGGACGAGCTACAGGACTTGCTGGGCAATCAGGTGGTGCATGTCCTTTCAAATGAAAAAGAAGGCGCTGATTTTGAAACAGGATTTGTAGATGAAGCGTTCCTTCGCCGGCATGTAGATGATTTCAGCAAACACTTTTACCTCTGCGGCCCACCTCCCATGATGGATGCGGTTACGGCAACCCTTCAATCTCTGGGAGCCGCACCCGAAGCACTCGTTTTTGAAAAATAGGAGCGAGAACATCCCGGCTATCTTGCAAGCCACTCAACCAGTTTACCCTATGGCTTGGCTTTTACTCGTTCTTGCAGGATTTTGCGAAGTAGGCTTCACCACCTGCCTGGGCAAGGCCAAAGAAGCTTCCGGAAACCAGGCCCTAGCCTGGATGCTTGGATTTTTCCTCACCTTGTCGCTAAGCATGTACCTGCTGTACAAGGCCACACAAACCTTGCCCCTGGGCACAGCCTATGCGGTATGGACTGGCATTGGTGCCGTGGGCACTGTTCTGGTCGGGATATTCATTTTCAAAGAGCCGCTCAGTTTTTGGCGGCTTTTTTTTATTGCTACACTGATTGGTTCTATTATCGGGCTAAAGGCAGTCACAACCTAAACGTGGCTGCACCCTTCCGAAAATCCATTTCACCCTTTGTGCCCTTCGGGTGAAAATAGGGGGGAAATATGTTGAGCATCCTTCCATAGGCCTAATGGGAATCTACATTTGAAAGGTGCGTATCTGGCTGCTTCGAAAAGCAAATATTATTACCCTGTTTCTTGCAGGTTTCTTTGGCTGTGCAGGATCGCTCGTGCACGCCCAACGCTACCCATTTTTCAATCTGGGTGTGGAGCAGGGTCTGGTTCAATCTCAACCCTCTTCCTTGCTTCAGGATGCATTTGGCCAGCTTTGGATCGGCACACTGGGTGGCCTGGCCTGCTATGACGGAAGCAGCTTTCGCAATTTCGGCATGCGCGATGGTCTGCCTTCGAATACCATCAAAGCGCTCTGCCTGGATAAGCAGGGACAGATTTGCATCGGAACGGCTCAGGGGCTTTCTGTCTATGATGGCTTTGGCTTTCGCAATTTCCGCTTTGCAGGTGCTGAAAACCCTTTAAGCAATGCTGTTTCGCAGCTTTCTTGCAGTAAAGACGGTACCCTCTGGTGCCTTGCCGGGCAAAATATCTTTAGCTGGCAGCAGGGGAAATCTGCCTTACTAAACCCGCCCGTAGAAGGCCTTCGCTGGACGGCCATCCAGACTGCAGGAAATACTCTTTGGGCTGCTGCATCGGGTTCCCGTTTTCTGTATTGCCTTCATGCCGGTAGTTGGGATAGTCTCGCCTTACCAGAGGGCCAACAATACATTTATCGTATTAAAACAAACGTTCGGGGGCAACTTGTTTTACTCAGTAGTCGCGGCGTTTTCCTTCAAAAACCAAATGGCTGGACTACATTATTTAGTCGCAAATCGTCTCAAGACCCTTTACCGCTGAGTTATGCCATGGCTTCAGATGGCAGTGACTGGATTGGAACCAACCATGGCGCCCTTCATATAAAAGATGCCAGAATTAAGCACTTCGACAAAGACAATGGCTTTAGCGACGTGATGGTAGATGACCTGCTGCGTGACCACGAAAACAACCTGTGGTTTGCTGCGAATGGCGAAGGGCTGTACCGCTTTTCCGGCGCTGCATTTACAGCAGTGGACGAACGTATGGGCCTCAATGGCCCGCAGGTCAGCGCCATAGCTCGAGCTTCTGACGGGCGCATTTTTTTCGGCTCTTTTGATGGGGGTTTGTACCGTTACGAACAGGGCCGGGCAATCCCAATTCCATTCCCAAAATCCAGTGAAGTATGGGGTGTTTCCAGCCTGCAAATCCGGGATCAGATGCTCTGGATTGGGACGCATAGCGCCGGACTTTGGAAGCGCAATCTGCAGTCAGGCCAGATGCAGCGATTCAAGTCGAACCGCATCCTGCCCACCATCCTGATGATGACTCAGGACAGCTCGGGTATTTGGCTGGGTGATGGTCGGAATGTATTCCGGCTACAGGGTGATTCCTTGCAACAAATAACGATTCCTGAACCTGTAGAGTGTTTTGCACTGATGGGAAAAGACAGCCTCCTGTTAAGCGTTCCGGATGGGTTCCTGTTGTACGCCCAGGGCAAGTCTATTCCTTTTCAGACCCAAAGTGGCGCAGACAGTGCGCAGGTAGTGTGTATGACGGCCACACGACAAGCTCTTTGGATTGGGACTACAGACAATGGCCTGTTCGGCATCGAAAGGCACACGGGTAGAACGGTGCATTTTGGAAAATCAAGCGGCTTTCACTCGGATTTCATCTATAACCTGTATGCTGTAGATGATGGTAGTATCTGGGCAGGTACCGGCTATGGCATTTACCATGTGACGGGGCCCTTCCACACAGCTCAAATAGCCTTCTATGGCCGCAATCAGGGCTTGACAGGCATGGAAAGTAATCGTAATGCCGTGCTACCATTAGCCAATGGGCAGATTTGGTTTGGCACTACTGGTGGCGCTCAACTTTTCAATCCTAATAATGACATGGCGCTTACGGCCCCTCTTAGCCTTCAGTTAGAAAGTGTCGCGCTGTTTGGCGAACCCCTAAACGATACCAACCTTTTTAGAGGCCGTTCCGCATTCTTTCAAATTCCGCAAGCGCTTCGTTTACCCTATCAAAAAAACAGCCTCAGTTTTTCGTTTTCGGCTATTACACTCAGCGGCGATGAAGCAATCACGTACCGCTACCGGCTGAGCGGGTTGAATGCCCCCTGGAGCGACTGGTCGAACACGAATAAAGTAACTTTCACAGCCCTGCCTCCCGGCGATTATGAATTGCTGGTAGAATGCAGCAAGGATGGCCTGCATCCACTACCCGCCCGCCTGAAATATCCATTCGTCATCATTGCCCCCTTTTACAAGACCACCTTGTTCCGCGTGTTCATGGTGCTGACCTGCATGTTACTGGGTATTCTCCTGCAATTGCTGGTTACTACAGCCCGTAAGAAACAACGGGCAGAACATGAAGCAATCCGTCGAAGTGAGCAGGCAAAAATCAGGCAGCGCACAGCAGAAGATTTTCATGACGAAGTAGGCAATAAACTCACCCGCATCAATGTGCTCACCAATGTGCTGCGCAGCAAGACCGGCGGCAATACCGATGCAGCTCGCATCATTGACCAGATTCAGGATAGTGCCCGCCAGCTTTATAGCGGCACCCGCGACATCCTATGGAGCCTGCAACCCAGCAACGACAACCTCTTTCAAGTGCTCAACCGGATTCGTGATTTGGGTTTTGATTTGTTTGGCGACACCAACACAACTTTCAGTATGGATGAGTTGCCGGCTTCATGGAAAGAAGTTCCGATGGCCATTGACCTCAGCCGCAACCTGATCATGATTTTTAAAGAAGCACTCAATAATGCGCTCAAGTATTCCGCTGCCCACCAACTGAGCATACAATGCGAGCTAAAAGATGCTTTTCTTGAAGTGCTGATTCAGGATAATGGTTCGGGCTTCGATGCAGAGAAAAACACTCCGGGGCAAGGGCTGCTCAACATGAAAGCAAGGGCAGAAAGGCTGGGCGGAACATTTAATATCCATACACAACCCGGTTCCGGTACCCGACTAAATTTTATTATTCGGGTCATTCGATAAAGATCTACTCTACCCAAATCACCTCGTAAATACCTATTCTCATGACTGCAAATACAGATATCCGGGTTTCCATTATCGAAGACGATGAAACCATCCGTGAGGGCTATGCCTATCTCATTGCCCGGACACCTGGCTTCCAGGTGGTGAGCACCTACACCTCCGTGGAGCAGGCTTTGAAGAAAATCGCATCGGACGGCCCGGATGTACTCTTACTGGATGTTGAGTTACCCGGAATCAGCGGCGTGGATGCCCTGCCCAAACTGAAGAAACTCATGCCCGGTCTCCACATCCTGATTCTGACAGTTTATGAGCAGGATTTACTCATTTACCGGGCACTAGGAAATGGTGCATCCGGCTATCTTACCAAAGACACAAGTCCAGAAAAACTAACCGCAGCCCTTCGTGAAGTGATGGATGGCGGAGGCCCGATGAGTGCACAGATAGCCCGACTGGTGATTCGCTCCTTTCAGCGTGCCGAAGAGTCGCCCCTCACACGCCGGGAGACGGAAGTGCTGGAGCAAATTGCCACGGGAAAAAGCCGAAAACGAATTGCCGACGAGCTGTTTGTAGATCTTGAAACTGTAAAGAGCCACATCAAAAACATCTACCATAAACTGGACGTACACAGCCGGGAAGATGCCATCAAAGCGGCGCGGGACAATAAGTTTATCTGACCATGGCTATGCTCTGCCTGCTTTTATTTCATCTACGACTGCCGGCTCCAGCAGCGTAGTGATGTCGCCAATATGTTCCATATCTCCTTCCGCAATTTTTCGCAGGATACGACGCATGATTTTTCCACTGCGCGTCTTCGGCAAGCCCCGGACGAATTGGATTTTATCCGGGCGGGCGATGGCTCCAATTACGTCAGTGACCGTGTTCAAAATGGCTTCATAAAGCGAGGCATCCTGCTCTGAGGATGAAATCACAAAGGCATAAATACCCTGGCCTTTCAGGTCATGCGGGAAACCCACCACGGCACTTTCAACTACTCCGGGGCATTGTCCGATGGCATTTTCAATTTCAGCGGTACCCAGGCGGTGGCCACTGACATTCAGGACATCATCTACTCGTCCGGTGATGCGGTAAAAGCCCTTTTCATTCCGGAGGCTGCCATCTCCCGAAAAATAATAACCCGGATAAGCCGTGAAATAAGCTTCGCGACAACGTTGTGGGTCGCCCCAAGTGCTGCGGATCATACCCGGCCAGGGCGCTGCCAGGCACAGATTTCCACTTAGGTTATTCCCCAAGATGGGTTGCCCTTTTTCATTCATCAACACGGGTTTCACACCGGGCAGAGGCAGGGTGGCAAAACCGGGACGCGAAGGAGTCACGCCGGCAAGATTTGAAATCATGATACCTCCCGTTTCGGTTTGCCACCAGGTATCCACGATGGGACATTTTTTATGCCCTACCTGCTCATCCAGCCAGTGCCAGGCTTCTTCATTAATAGGCTCGCCAACTGAGCCCAGCACCCGGAGGCTGCTAAAATCTTTCCCTTTCAGAAAACTTAAGCCATGCGCCATTAGGCTGCGAATCGCCGTGGGGGAAGTGTAAAAAATAGATGCCCCGTGCCGGGCAATGATATCCCAAAAGCGGCCTGCATCCGGCCAGGTAGGGACGCCTTCAAACATCAGTGAAGTAGCGCCCGCACATAGCGTACCATAGACGATGTAGCTATGACCGGTAATCCATCCGATATCTGCGGTGCAGAAATGCACATCATCCGGGCGGATTTGAAAGACATTGACGAATGTGTATGTAGTCCAGACCATATAACCTGCACAGGTGTGCACCACCCCTTTGGGTTTACCTGTGGATCCGGAAGTATAAAGGATAAACAAGGGGTCTTCGGCATCCATTACTTCAGCAGGGAAAAAAAGGCTTCCAGCAGCGTGCACTTTGGCCACTTCTTCATCCCAAAAAAGGTCGCGTCCTGGCTGCATGTTCGGCACCGTGCCCGTGCGGCGATAAACAAAAACATGCTTCACAAAGGGGCAGGAACCCAGGGCTTCATCTACTATTTCTTTCAGAGGAATTTCTTTATTCCCCCGGTAAGAACCATCTGCTGTTATTAAAAATGCAGCTTGAGCATCATGTACCCTGTCTGCAATGCTCTGTGCAGAAAAGCCTCCGAAAATAACCGAATGAATGGCCCCAATGCGGGCACAAGCCAGCAGAGCTATGGCCAGTTCGGGCACCATGCCCATATAAATACAGACACGGTCTCCCTTTTGAACTCCGTTGTTTCTCAGCATCCAGGCACATTCATTTACTGCCTCCGCAAGCTGGCGGTAGCTGAATGTCCGGGCGGAATCGGATGGATTATTGGGTTCCCATATTAAGGCCGGCTTATCGCCCTGAGCCTGTAAATGACGGTCTAAACAGTTTTCTGTGATATTCAGTTGAGCACCTTCAAACCAGGCAATTTCAGGCTTCCGGAAGTCCCAACGCAATACTCGGGCCCAGGGTTTTCTCCAGGAAAATGTTGCCGCAACGGTTGCCCAAAACAATTCAGGCGCTTCAATGCTTTTCCGATATGCTACCTGATAATCTTGTGCGTTTTTGATTTGAAACGAATGGTTCATAGCTAAAAGCGTTTATGATGTGAATTTATTTACTCCCAGGAAGCCCTAGAATTAAGCCTTTGAAAAAAAGTTCAAAAAATATGAGCCAAGGATAGATACAGAATGATTCGTTAGAAATAACTTTAAGGGACAATTTATCACGACCTGCAAGCCAAAGCCCTTTAAATCTTTCACCCGTTTATTTATATAACCATGACCAAAGCAGACATCATCAACAAAATCTCGGAAAAGACTGGTGTTCCCAAAGTGGACGTGCTGGTCACCGTAGAGGCCTTTTTCAAAGAAGTAAAAGGCGCCCTGGAAGAAGGCGAACCCGTACATGTCCGGGGCTTCGGTTCCTTCCTGCTCAAACGCCGCGCAGCCAAAACTGCGCGCAACATCCGTCAAAACACCGCTGTACAAATTCCAGAACACACCATCCCGGCATTCAAGCCCTCTGTGGAATTCGCCAACCTCGTGCGCGATATAGTGGTGGACAAGGAAAAACATAATTCCCAGAGCGGAGGCGCCTCATAGCTCAGTCGCCCTTCGCATTATTTATCTTTGTGCAATAAGATGCCCCGTTCTGAAGCGGGGCTTTTTTAAGCCTTGAAAAAAGAGTACTTATGGTTGCTTTTGCTGCTTTTCACGGGCCGCATGAGCCTCGCCCAAACAGGGCATTCCTCCGCCGACACCTTTCAGGTCATCAACTGGAATATTGAATATTTCGGTGACCCGGGCCACCACAACCCCGCTACCCAGACGGCAGACGTACGCAGCCTGATGATGGCTATGGATGCTGACGTATATGCGCTTTGCGAAATCGTGGACCGGGATTCGTTAGCCGCCATTGTGCGCAGCTTACCGGGGGGATATGACTTCGTTATTTCCAGCTTTGGTTCCTTCGCTCCAGACCCCGGCAGCCCTGAATATGCCTCCGCTCAAAAACTGGCGCTGGTGTATCGCCGAAGCAGGTTGCGCAATCCCAGGCCCAGAGCCTTGTTGGGCAATTCACAGCCTGCTTATTATAATTTCTCCAGCGGGCGATTCCCTTTTGAGGTGGATGTGGAACTGCTCTGCCGCGACAGTGTATGGAGGCCTTTCAGCTTCATCGTACTCCATGCAAAAGCCATGACGGATGGCAGCAGTTGCAGTCGGCGCATTGCGGGCTGCCACGAATTGAAAGACACTCTCGACCGGTACTTCCCTTCTCAGGCCTTCCTCTTGCTCGGCGACTTTAATGACGACCTGGATGTGTCGAACTGCCTGTCGGCAACCGAAAGCAATTATGCCTACATGATAGACGACAGCAACCATTATGTAGCGCTCACCTTGCCTCTTTCCCGCACGGGTGCTGCATCTACAGCCGGCTATAACAGCATGATAGACCATGTGGTAGCTTCCGATGAAATGGCACGCAACTATGTTCCCGGCAGTGCTGAAATCCTGAAGAACATGGTGAAGGCGCTGATACCACCATACTCAAATGACGTGAGCGACCATTACCCGGTGCGCACAAAGTATCTGCTGGATTGGGGCCCAACTTCTGTGCCCGCAACCACGCAGATTTCGGCGAGCTTAACGGTTTTTCCCAACCCTGCTCACGACCAGATTGGCTTTAGTTCTGCCCTTACCGGTGAAGGAATCGTTCGTATTTACGAGCTGAACGGCAGGTTGATGATGCAGCAAAAAATTCGAGCAGGAGAAACACTCAGCATTCGTTCTCTCGCCCCGGGTTCCTATCTGATTCGCCTGGCTCAGGCAGGAGTAGTCACACGTCATAGCTTGTTTAGTGTGCTGCATTAAGCCCCGTTCGGCTCAAGCAAAAACGAGTGCTTCAAACAGAAAATTCATGTCTATACTTTTCCAAAAAAAGTATGGAATCAACCTAACAGGGCCCTGCAAAACATAGGCAACAGGCATCGAATCGGTTACTTATTTCGATTAGGGGTAATTAAGGGTATTCTGTTTTCAAGCCCCGTGCTTAGCCTACTTTTAGCGCTTTCAAAAAGCATTTTGCCTCTGGATTTTTCTGTGAATACAGGTAGAATCTTTACGGGCTTACTAATAGGGAAATGACTGAATCAAACAGTTTCGACCATTCGGAAACGCGTTCCGTTTTTGTAGATCACATGTACCAGAGCTGGTTTTTGGACTATGCCAGCTACGTCATCCTGGAACGTGCCGTACCGGCGGCAGAAGATGGCCTGAAACCAGTGCAACGTCGCATCCTTCATGCCATGAAGGAGATGGATGACGGGCGTTTCAACAAGGTGGCAAACGTGATTGGCCAGACCATGCAATACCATCCGCATGGCGATGCTTCCATTGGAGATGCGATGGTGAACCTGGGGCAGAAGGACCTGCTCATCGAAACTCAGGGAAACTGGGGCGACACCCGCACCGGGGATTCCGCTGCGGCTGCGCGATACATCGAGGCCCGGCTTTCCAAATTCGCCCTGGAAATCGCCTTCAACAACAAGACCACAAGCTGGCAACTTTCCTATGATGGGCGCAAGAATGAACCAGTGACCCTGCCCATGAAGTTCCCTTTGCTGCTGGCGCAGGGTGCAGAAGGCATTGCCGTGGGCCTTTCAACTAAAATCCTTCCTCATAATTTCTGCGAGTTGATTGAAGCTTCTATCAAACACCTGAAAGGGAAACATTTCGAGCTCTATCCGGACTTTCAAACAGGGGGAATGATGGATGTGTCTAACTACAATGATGGTGCCCGTGGCGGCAAGCTGCGGGTAAGGGCGAGGATTGAAAAGGCCGATGCTAAAACGCTCATTATCCATGATGTGCCTTATGGCGTCACCACTACCTCGCTGGTGGAAAGCATACTGAAAGCAAACGACAGCGGTAAAATCAAAATCAAAAGCGTTACCGACAATACGGCCCGGGATGTAGAACTAAATGTGCAGTTAGCCTCCGGCATCTCGCCCGACCAGACCATTGATGCGTTATATCTGTTCACCGATTGTGAACTGAGCATTTCACCCAATGCCTGCGTCATTGTGAGCGACAAGCCGCAATTTCTGGGGGTAACCGAGTTGCTGAAAAAGTCCGTGGCACATACGAAAGATTTGCTGCTGCGCGAGTTGGAAATCAAGCTAAGTGAGTTGGAGGACGACTGGCATTATTCTTCGCTGGAAAAGATTTTTATTGAAAAACGCATCTACCGCGATATCGAAGAGCAAACAACCTGGGAAGCGGTGCTGGACGCAATAGACAAGGGCCTGAAACCCTACAAAAAGCTGCTTCGTCGCGAGGTCACACCGGATGATATCCTGCGGCTGACCGAAATCCGAATTAAACGGATTTCCAAGTTCGATGCATTCAAAGCGGATGAACATATCCGGGGCGTGGAAGAAGGTATTGGGCAGGTGCGATACGATATGGAGCATCTCACCGAATATGCCATTCAGTATTACGAAAACCTGCTCCGGAAATTTGGCAAAGGCCGGGAACGCAAAACCGAAATCAGACCATTCGAAACCATTCAGGCCACCACGGTTGCGATAGCCAATACCAAGCTATTTTTCAATCGTAAAGAAGGATTCATCGGCACTTCCCTCAAGAAGGATGAGTTTGCATTGGAATGCTCCAACCTCGATTACATTATTGTGTTTCGCAAAGACGGGAAGATGCTCGTCACCAAAGTGGCTGATAAGAGCTTCGTGGGTAAAGACATTATCCACTTAGACATCTTCCACAAAAACGACGAACGCTGCACCTACAACATGATATATACCGATGGCAAAACCGGCATTGCCATGGCCAAACGGTTCCATGTTACCAGCATCACGCGCGACAAAGAATACGACCTTACAAGAGGCAATTCTGGCAGCAAGGTGATCTGGTTCAGTGCGAATCCGAATGCCGAAGCAGAAGTCGTTACGGTGTTATTAAATCCCGCTGCATCAGCCCGAAAAAAAGAACTGAGTTTTTCTTTTTTGGATTTGGAAATCAAGTCGCGAAGTGCCGCCGGGAATCAGGTCACTAAATACCCCATTCGCAGCATCAAACTCAAGGAAAAGGGCATCTCTACCCTCTCGGCACCTAAGCTATTTTTTGACGAAGAAATCGGACGCCTGAACCGGGATGGGTATGGGAAAATGTTGGGGCATTTTGGAGATGAAGACCCGCTCATTGCCTTCTATCAGGATGGCAGCTACGAAATCACCCTGCCCGACCTGAGCAGCCGTTTTGATGTGGACAAGCTGATGCTGGTTGCTCCATTCGACTCCGAAAAGATTGTTTCCGCCATCTACTTCGATGACAAGACGGGGGTATATAATGCCAAACGCTTCCACATTGAAACTCAAACGCTGAACAACCGTTTTTCATTCATCCGTGAAGGGAAACAAGCAATGCTCAAGTTTGTCAGTCTTCATCAAGAGCCGGTGGTACAATTGGATTATGGTAAAAAGAAAGTAGCCGAAGAACTTGATTTTGCTGCAGCAATCAGTGTGTCCGGATGGAAGGCAGTAGGCACCCGGGTTGCTACTCCGGATTTAAAGCAGGTAGTGCTTTTGAATCAGGAAGAAGATATAGAAGGAGCTTCAGAAGAGGATCAGCCCACCCTGTTTTGAGGGGTAATAAGTCCGGCTAAGAAGGAAGTTTCAACTTTATTGCAGGCGCCGTAATGCACGGCGAGCCGCACGGCGTTCGTGGCCCGGAGCCTCTTTGATAACTGTGCGCAGCAGCGCTTCAGCCTGAGATTTATTGCCTAAGGCATTGTAGCATTGGGCTGCTAAAATCATAAACTGATAACGGGTTTGCGGGTCACTGCTGTTCATGCCTTGCAGATAGGTGCTCAATGCTTTTTCCACTGTGGCTTTGCTATAAGATTCAGAAGGGGCATGAGTTGATGTAGGCGCAATGCTGCTTGCAGGTGCAGCAGGTTCTGGCACTTGATGCGTTTCATCCTTGCCTTCATATTCCTGATAATAATGTGCGCCGGAGTTGATTTGGGAAGGGGCCACTTCCTGAGCTGGTTGTTCCGTCGTTGCAGCCGGGTTTGGCTCTTTCTTTCGGGCTTCCTGATTCGGATTAGCTTGCTGAGGAGGGAGCTTCTTTACGGCAAATCCTGCATCCACATATTCTGTTTCATCATGCGCCGTTGCGGTATGAAGGTTTTGATTGCTCTTAGAAAGAGGCAATGATGCAGCCGAAGAACCTGGTATGGGTGCTTTCTGTTTCGGCTGGGATTGAATAGGAACAGATGCTTGTCTGTTTACTATACCGGGAATTGGGATTTCTGCTCTCTGCCTGTGTTTCCAGGCCCAAGCCACTCCGAATAACAACAACAATCCTGCGGCAAGGGATGCGAGACGCCAAAACGGGGCAATACTTTTTTTTCTTTCTACCTGAACCTTGTTGAAGGATGCAGCAGGCGCCATGGAATTGAGGTGTATCTGCGGCGAGATATTGTCGAAATGTTCTTTCAGAAATCCGCTGTTCAAAGAGGCAATAGCCTGGAGTGATTCTTCGCTGTGGGTTTCAAAACCTTCAAGAGCCAGGCGGCAAAGTGGGCAGGTATTGAGATGCACTTCAGCAGCATGTACTTCTTCGGGCAACATGGCGCCGCTGAGGTATTCTTTCATTTGCTTGCGTGAGAGGCAAACACTTTGGTCGAGTATGTGCAGCAACTGCTCTTTCATCGTCTATTCCTTTTCGGCTGTATTAATCAAGTGTGCGAGTTTAAGTTTCAGGTTACGTCGTCCGTTTTGGATATAGCTCTTTACCTGGGAAATACTATAACCGGTGTTTAAAGAAATTCCGGAGTAGGTCAATTTTTGAATATAAAACAGAGCAATACAGGTTTTCTGTGCTTCATTGAGCGAATCTAAAGCAGCCTCCAGTTCCTGAAGGAGTACCTCACGTTCCGTCAAGGGATGCCATTCCTCCTCAAATTCCATATTCTCCGGCAAGGAAATGGTATTTTTTACCACAGGCAAGGATTGCCGGAGTTGCATCAGGCAATGGTTTCGTACTACCTGAAGCAGCCAGCTTCTGAATCGAATAATTTCAAATCGTTTCAGGTCTTCCAGCAGCTTGATGAAAATCTGCTGTGTGGCATCTTTAGCTGCTTCAGATTCCCGCAGGTATTTAAAACAAACGCCCAGCACTAAGTGGGAATAACGCTCGTAGAGGCAATTCATAGCCTGTGCATCATGGCGATGCACATACCGGTGAATGACTTCTTCATCACTCAGCTTGCGATATTCAGAAAGCGGTAAGGGAGGTTTCTGTTTCACAGCTCGGTCGGGTTCAGATAGTGGTTTAGGCTAATGGCATCCGTCAAAAAACCAGGCCATGCGCCCTTGCTTTGCCAGCCTCACAAATATATGTGTGCCGGTAAGCAATCAGACGGCGTTTCGCCGCAAGACGTAAGTGCTCTGGCTCTATTTTTTTCAACAAAAACCGACAAATAATCCTGAACCAAAATCAAGAAGGAAAACTTGCTACTTGTTTTTCAGGACGGCATTGGCATTGGCCAGAAAAGTGGCTTCTTCTTTTCCCGGTTCTGACTGAGGATAGCTGAGTGAACCCAGTGCCGAAATATTTATCTTATGATTGGCAGCATCTTTCTCCATAAAGAATACCCAGACCGTAGGATAGCCTTGTACTTTGAAGAACTGTTGTAGTTCGGCATTCTGACGCATCACCGTATCCGGCAATTGCTTGTAGCGGGGAAAATCTAACTCAAGTAAAATCACATTTTTCTTTGCCCAGGACTGAAAGCCGGGTTTATCAAACACATTGGCTTCAAGCCTGTGGCACCAGCCACACCAGTCGCTGCCGGTAAAAAAGGCGAAGACAGGCTTTTCGGTCTTTTTAGAAAGTTCATACACCTGATTGATATCGGTGTACCAGGTGAGGCCATTCTTTACATGTTGAGCATGAAGGGCTGGAGTCAAGATGAATAGGGAAGCAAAAGCAAGAATGGTTCGTGAGAAAACCAACATAAGCGCTAAAGATTGGGATGGGGAATGAAATTGAAAGGTAAGAAACCGAGGTCAGGAGCTTGGCTTTTTGGAAGCTGTATTTATCCAAAGACGTGCCAAATGGGAAAAGAAGATGCTAATGCCTTGTGACTGTAGGCGTCCCTAAAAACTGCCTAGTTTAAAAGTATAGTTTTTGGTTTTTTTTCAGGCG